>DKBB01000204.1:1037-14052 GCA_002451015.1 Acidobacteria bacterium UBA6911 | reverse complement strand
TCTGGATGAACCCACATCAGGTCTCGATCCGATATTCCGGCAGGAGATATTGAAGCTTTTAGCTGAGGCTATTCAGGATGGAAACAAATCAGTTCTATTTTCAAGTCATATTACATCGGATCTGGAAAGAATCGCTGATTATGTGACATTCATAGATCAGGGAAGAATCATATTTTCCGAGAACAAGGATGATGTCTTGGGGCGATATTCCGTGGTCCAAGGGCCAAATACCGACCTAAATCCCGATCTGCGAGACCGCCTGCTTGGCTTGCGGAATGGGTCATTCGGTTTTGAAGGCCTCTGCAATAACATCGAAGCCATCCGATCGCATCTTTCCAGTCAGTGCGTGATTGAGAAGGCCAACCTAGATCAGATTATGGTTTATTTTGTCCATGAAGGTCATAGCTCAAATTAGAGGAGGTGCGCGGTGTGGGGATTAATACTCAAAGATTTTTTGACCATAAAATGGTACATCGTCGGGGGCTTTTTTTTCGGCATCATGACATTATGGTTTTTGAGAGAACCCTATGCATCTCCATCCGGCTTAAGCGCGATATGGCTTTTGGTTTGGTTCATATTTGCGCGGGGACTCTTTGCTTTTGATGAACACGGCAGGAGTGAAGCTATCGTCAACAGTCTTCCCTTCTTAAAAAAGGAAATCGTCACAGCCCGCCATCTGTCATCCATGATTCTCCTTGCCTATGCATTTTTAATTATGTTGGCTTGGCTTAGCATTCTGAGGGCTATTGGAGGTTACTTTCCATACACTATCCCGTGGGTCTTCGTCATTGCCACCGGATTAATTGCAGGTAGTATCGGGACCGTGATTTTATTTCCAATATTATTCAAGGTGGATTTTGTGAAAGCCCGCTGGATCACCTTTTTCGTCTTCATGTTCATCTTCATCATTCCTTTATTCAGTACATTGCCGAAGCCAAATGTCCCACGGCAGCAGACATCATCGTTGATGGAAAGCCTTCGTGGAATCCCGGATTCTCTGGTACTTGCTGTGGCTATACTGGTTTTTGGCGTGCTGATGACGCTTTCCATACTCATTTCCACCAAGCTCTATAAAACCCGCGAATTTTAGAGATTTCGGCTTCAGGCCAATTGTCTACTGGAACAAACCGCCACGACACTCCCCCGAAGTCGCGATATGGGAAGTTTCCAGGAAGCGTTTATGGTTCTTTACTCCAAAAATGCAGTGCGCTTTTTACGTTTTCCGCTGGGCCGAACAGTTTAGCTAGGGCCGAGTCCTCACGATCAGCTGCGTTAAGTACCCGGTTCCTCCTCGGATAGTTCGTCGGGAACGGAATCATTGAGATGAGCCAGTAGCTCCCGCGCCGTGGGCGCATCCTTGGCAGCGACTACGAATTCCACTGGGCCGCATAGAATATTGAGACCCCCGATCCTCCCCATACCAAACAAATCCTGAATTTCGTCACCTTTGGTGAAGTACTCGATTTTCGCATCTTCGAACAGAGATTTTACCATAGCGACCAGTGCCGGATCCCCCGTTGCGTAGACGGTTTCGACCTTCGGATCGGGGTGCTCTTCTTGGATCGCAGGGCCTATGGTCAATTCGACGTCACAGTCGGAACACCTGATTGCGGTATCAAGGTACTCAGCATTACACTCAGGACAGTGCTTCATGTTTACATATCTCCAGTGACATTAATTTGGAGTCTTTCTTTCATAGGAGATCAGCTTAGATTTTTGAAACTCATAGGTCATTATATCATCGCAGGGGC
Organism: Acidobacteria bacterium UBA6911; assembly: GCA_002451015.1. Classification (GTDB taxonomy): domain Bacteria; phylum Acidobacteriota; class UBA6911; order UBA6911; family UBA6911; genus UBA6911. The sequence goes on along the minus strand of DKBB01000204.1, from coordinate 12,301 downwards.
CCAAATATGTCTGACACTCCCATGAAGTCGCGTTGTGGGAAACCACCCAATAACACCCAGATTAAAAGCTCAAAATGCCGCTAATTCAATGATTTTTCGTGAAATCGGCAAATCATTGGTTCTGAATTATTTAGATCAAAGTCCCGGTTTGTGGGCTAGCCGGAAACTAGAAATTCTTGAGGATTTGGCTGGTCAGCCGTAATTTTCAAATGGACGGTTTGGTAATCCGGGCATAAGAAATTAAGCACGGAGGTAAGCTCATATTCTTAAACTTGCCCTATCAGCCACGATATAAAGCTCCGCATCAGCTTTGTTAACCAGTCTGGCAGCCGCATAGCAATTGCTTCGAATACAAAAAGCAGCTATGAATTTCGCAGATAAACGCAGAGTCATTTTTGTGAAATCTCTAGCTTCTTTTGTAGTTGGGGGTGTCGAGGTGTTTAATGTTATAAAATGCCTGTCAGGGGAGGGATCAATACGATGAATTTCGAATCCGTTATGCGCTTTTCATTTTCAAGTATAATAGGGTCGGCTTTGCTCTACATGATGCTCGCCGGAATCGCCTATGCAGAAGACAGGCAATTCGTAACCGACGCGGAGGCAGGCAAATCAGGAAAGGTCCAGGGAATAGCTTTTGAAAGTCTGCGGGTCTCCAATCTGGAAAGGTCCACCAAATATTACCAGGCACTCGGCTTCACCCTGGTGAGCAATGCCAAAACAGCCTGGACCAAGGACGAAGCGGCAAACAGCTTATATAAGACTCCGGGTGCCACGTCGCGTACTGCAACCCTGACGATCGCCCGCACAGCCTCCGGACAACCGTTTACGCTATATTTGCTCGAGTATAAAGACGTCGCACCTGGTGGCCGCATAGACTTTCCTGCAAGAGATCCTTCGGCAGCCCATTTCGGATTGATTGTTCCGGAGGCCGACGCCCTATGGGAACAGCTGCGGTCGGCGGGGATGTTGCGGCCGTTATCATGGGAGGGAAAGCTCATCCGTATGCCGGGACAAACCTCGGGCGGCCTCGCCTATGTTATGGATCCGGATGGTTTTAACATCGAAATCATCGGTAATCGCCGTCAACCAGCTGGGGCTGCCGGTCAAAAAACAACGCAAACCAATCGCCCGACTATGCATCACTTGGGTCTGGTCGTGCTGAATTCCGAAAAGTCGAAGGCCTTTTATGGAGATTTGCTGGGAGCCAGATTTCCTGAAAATCTTTCCGAATGGGTCAGTGGGGACAACTACGACGCCGTGGTTGGCGGCCGCGGCTATGTCATCCGTCTCATCAACGGAGCTTTCCCGGAAGCGGGCGCGCCAAACATGACGATGTCATTGGAACTAGTCGAGTATCAAAAACAAAATCGCCTGAAAATAAACAATTATCGTTATTCCGATGTTGCGGTGAACTGCGTCGGTTTTCAGGTTGAGAGTCTGGATGCCCTGGTTGCGCGGCTCAAGGCCGCGGGTATCGAAACCTGGTCTGAGAGCGGCATCGTGAAAAAAAAGGATGGCAGCCGCGCCATAGTCATCCGAGATCCCGATGTCGGCGCGTTTGTCGAGCTTTTCGAAAAACCGGAATAAATTGTAAACAGCTTAAGTGACTGTTGGAAGTTGAATTATTATCCGCTTATTCAGGCGAAAGAATTCAAATGGAAGGTTACGGTGTTATTGGGACTTAGAAGTCAATACTCGTCAAAATCCAGGGTCGAACCTCATCAATTTTAGGTACAGTTAGCATTTCAGTCTAAAATCATGAAGGGGGGCATTTGATTCCTGAAGTAGGTGTGGACATAAATACGACGCCTATTGTAATGTTTATTAAAACGAGATGTCAGCAGAGACTCACCAGCGGGAGGTCATTCTATGGCTGTTAAGTACGCGGTGAATAAGAAAACTCTACGGGATCTCTATCGCACCATGGTGAGGATCCGCAATTTCGAGGAAACAGCTCACAAGGAATTCCTTAAGGGGAATATGCCCGGCTTTCTCCACCTCTATAGCGGAGAAGAGGCCATCGCTGTAGGCGTGATGTCCGTAATGGATCCCGATGACTACATAAGCAGCCACCATCGGGGGCACGGTCATCTCATCGCCAAAGGAGCCGACCCCAAGCGCATGTACGCCGAGCTCTTCGGGAAAGCAGATGGATTCTGCGGGGGTAAGGGCGGTTCCATGCACATCGCTGACAGTTCTCTAAACATCCTTGGCGCCAATGGTGTCGTGGGTGCTGGCATAAATATTGGAACCGGGGCGGCCTTCGCCTGCAAGTACAAGCACAAAGATCGTATATCCGTCACCTTCCTGGGGGATGCGGCCACCAACCGTGGAACCTTTCATGAAGCCCTCAACTTGTCCGCCATCTGGGATCTTCCCGCTATATACGTAGTCGAGAACAACCTATACGGTGTGGCCAATTGCCAACGCGACTACATGAAGGTCGATGTAGCTACTCGGGCTGCAAGCTACGGATTTCCCGGCGAAACCGTTGATGGGAACGACGTGGTAGCCGTTCGAAAAGCCGCAGGCAAAGCGGTGGACCGCGCCCGATCGGGCAAGGGACCAACTCTTCTGGATTGCCGTACCTGGCGTCACTGGGGCCACTTTATCGGCGACTCCGCCAGTTATCGCGATCCCGACGAGCATGCAGCCTGGCTCAAACGCGATCCCCTGATCATTACCGGTGATCAGCTATGCTCCAGGAAATGGGCAACAAAGGATGATTTGGGCAGGATCCAAGCAGAGGCCGAAGAGGAAATGCTAGAGGCGATCGAATTCGGCAGGAAGAGCCCTTTTCCAGCCAAGGAAGAGCTGTTTACCCAAGTTTACACAAAGTGAAAGTGGTGGGAATACATGACAACAATCAGGATAACCTACGCTGAAGCCGTAGCCGACGCATTGAAGATTGAGATGCGTCGGGATCCGGATATCTACATATATGGCGAGGACGTGGGCAAGTTCGGTGGCAGCTTTGGTGTCACGGGCTATGGGGTTTTTGAGGAGTTTCCGAAGCGGGTGCTGGATACACCCATCTCCGAGACCGCCATAGTGGGAACCGCAGTGGGTGCCGCTGCGGCCGGTCTCCGTCCCTGCGTGGAAATCCTCTTCATGGACTTCCTGCCTATCGCCATGGACGAGCTCTGCAACCAAGCAGCTAAGTTCCATTATATGTTCGGTGGTCAGATGAAATGTCCGATTGTGGTCCGTACGGCTCTAGGTGCCGGTATGGGTGCAGCAGCTCATCATTCTCAATCGCTTGAGGCCTTGGTTTGCCATATCCCAGGTCTAAAGACTGTCATACCGGCTACTCCATACGATGTAAAGGGACTTCTGATCTCCTCCCTCCGTGACGACAATCCAGTAGTCTTTCTGGAGCACAAGATGCTCTACAATACGAAGGGCGAAGTCCCGGAGGGTGAATACAGTATCCCAATCGGCAAAGCGGATGTGAAACGTGAAGGTACCGATGTAACCCTAGTCTGCTATTCCACCATGGTTCATGAGTGCCTGGCGGCAGCCGATATTCTCGAGAAGGATGGGATCAGCGCCGAGGTCCTCGACCTGCGCACTCTAGTACCCTTGGACAAAAAAGCCGTCCTCGAGTCCCTTTCAAAGACACACCGGCTGGTAATTGTTCACGAAGCCAGTTTGACAGGTGGCTTCGGAGGCGAGATCGCCGCCATCGCAGCAGACGAGGGCTTCGATCTGCTCGACGCTCCTATCATGCGGGTTGCCGGTCCCGATACACCGGTCCCCTTCTCACCGGTTTTGGAAAAAGAGTTCATTGTAAAGGCTCCCCGTATCGTGGCCTCGGTAAAGAAACTCCTTGGTTGAACTCTTGTCCGGATGACGATCCTTTTATTCGGTCGGAAGCCGATTCGATCAAGCCAACACACCATCCAAAAAGGAAGAGCAAGAATATGGCTGAGATAATAGTAATGCCCAAACTCGGTTTACTTATGGAAACAGGCACTCTGAGTACCTGGAGGGTGAAAGAGGGTGATCCGGTGAGTATCGGAGACGTGATAGCCGAGATTACTACGGAAAAGATAACCTATGAACTGGAATCTGAGGCGGAAGGCGTACTCCTCAAAATCATCCTGGCCGAGGATGAGGAAGCACCGGTCGGCAAACCAATCGCCATCGTCGGTCGGCCGGGAGAAGATATCTCCAGAGTCACGGTCACGGCGGAAAACGGGGAAGAGTCGGAAGCTGTCACCACTGCAACCGAGTTGCCTACATCTGCCGGAAATGCAGTCCAGGAATCGAAGGTAAGGGTGATAGCTTCGCCGGCAGCGAAAAAGCTGGCCGATGCGCTTAATCTAGAAATTTCCAAAATTACCGGCACCGGCCCGAAGGGGCGTGTGACGTTGGCAGACGTTAAAGCGACGGCATTGGTCGAAACCTCAGAGGAGCAAATTCCCACCCAGGAACGCACTGAAAAAGCAGAGACCTCTGGAAAGTCTTCTGTGTTTGCCACTCCCACAGCCAAGAAGATGGCGGCTGAACTCGGAATAGATCTGGCAGGGATCATCGGCAGCGGCTTCCACAATCGAATCAGAGCCGAAGATGTGGCTGCAGCTGCGGCGCAGAATCCTTGCATCAGAACCAAAGTCCAAACCGACAGAGCACTTGGAGAACGTCTGTCTGTAGACACAGACGACATCCGTGGAGGCGTAGCAGAGGAAATTCCCTATGCCGGCATGCGCCGGCTCATCGGAGAACATATGCAGGCAAGCCGCCAGTTGTCGCCCACAGTCACTTACGATTCACTGGCGGACGTGCAAAACCTGAAAGAGATGCTTGAGCAGGTCAACGCCAAGTGTCCGGCATACGACAAGCTCAGTATCACGGCGGCGATCATTAAAGCTGTGGCACTTACCCTCCGGCGGATGCCGCGCTTAAACGCTACCCTGGAAGCCAATACCATCAAGGTGTGGAGGAATATTAACATCGGCCTAGCCGTTGCTCTGGATGACGGTCTCATCGCACCTGTCATTCGGGAAGCCGATCGCAAGAGGATGTGTGAGATCGGGCGTGAGATCCGCGACCTATCATACAGAGCCCGTGAGAAAAAGCTTCTACCCGACGAGGTCAGGGGGAGTACGTTTACCGTGAGCAATCTAGGACCTTATGAGTCCGTAGATTTCTTCAACCCCATCATCAACCAACCGGAAGCGGCTATCCTGGGAGCAGGACGCATGAAAGACACAGTCGTAGCAGTGGAAGGAAAACCGGCCGTTCACGCTACCATGGGCCTCTCCCTCACTTGCGATCACAGGATGCTCGATGGGGCGCCGACGGCGGAATTTCTNNAAAAAAATTGCCCAAAATTACTTGATATTTCCGTTTCCTTTCAAATCTTTAAGCTAAATATCAAAAGATTTTCACTCAGCGTAATTTAGCCTTGGATTCTATGATGGTGTTGCTAAATACGCGAAATTGCAATTTTAGCTCGATTTTGTAACCCCCTATAATATTGGATTATTTCACTGGAATGTATGCTTTTCTTCTTATTTCCTCATGCTTTGTATACTTTGCACAGATAACCCTTTAATGGCTCTGATCCACCTTCCGGATCGAAGTGTTCGTCACCATAAAGCAAGTTTACGTTTGAAGTCTTCCAACCGTATTCAGGGGGTGCCTGTTCTGGAAACCACCAGCCATGCTGAGCACTCACAACCATTCGCCGTGCCGCATCTTAAAGATCACTCCTTGAAACCATGGCATACCGCCGATAAACGCTTTCAGTTTTGTGCCCTGTCAACTTCTAATGCATCTCGGACTTATTTATTCATGGATCAGACCTCCTTTAGTGTTTCCTAGCTTATCTAATAAATTGTCCCAAGAGGGCTGACATTCCTACACTTGAATATCCTGCCGGGATTCGATTACAGTTTCCATACACATTTGAGCCGCAATTACGGATTCGGCCCAGAATTTCATTTTCCAGGGTATAGCCGGGTTTTTATAGGGAACTTTGAGATCAAGGAGGGGCTTCTCCACTGTTGCGGCAACACCGGGTTGGATAGGATACTCTTATTGGAGGTGGTATGAAAAGCGAACGCTTGTATGCCGCGTCATCAATATTTTTTTTTCTGGTTGTCTTTTCGGTAGTTGCTTTTTCAGACGAGAATTCTTACACGCTTTCAACGGAACAGAAGAAAGAGTTTCTGCTCAACGCCAAGGTAATCAAATCAAAGAGAACGGGCAAAGGAGTCACCAATACATACACCCTGACTCTTTCCGACGGCACAATAACGCACGACGCATCTTTCCAGTCCATCAATGAACGAAGAAATTCAAAGCAATTGACAAGCGGAACCGAAATCAACTTTGTTGATTCCTATTTATACAATCTCGCAGCTTACAAACTTGCCCGGTTTCTAGGTTTGGAAGATATGCTGCCTGTTACGGTTGAAAGAAAGTGGGGTGACAATACAGGATCTTTAACCTGGTGGCTCCCGGTGATGATGAGTGAAGGCGAGCGAACGAAAAAGGATATTCATCCGCCCAATATCGAGGAGTGGAACAATTCCGTGCACAAGGTGCGCGTCTTCACAGAACTGATCTACGATATCGATCGCAACAATCCTGGGAATATACTCATCGGCAATAAATGGGAGCTGTACATGGTGGATTTTTCTCGATCTTTCCGGTTGTACCATGACCTCAGAAATCCCGATAACCTAGTTCGCTGCAGCCGGGAATTACTCGAGAAAATCCGTGCACTCGACTATGAAACGCTGAAAGCCGATGCAGGGGATTATCTTACTGATTCCGAAATCGAGGGCGTGATGAAGCGCCGGGACAAGATCGTGGCCCATTTCAAGAAGCTCATAGCCGAAAAGGGTGAGGCCGCAGTGCTTTATTGAACCGCGTGAGGGCCACAAATTCAGCCGGGCTTCAAGCCAAACGCAGAAGAAAAACAAATTTCCTTTCCTATGAACAATCTCTCTGCCGAACAGCCCTCTGCTTTCCGGATTTCCGGCCACGTTTTTTTTGATTGCCGGGAAATTGCCGCCGCTCCCATAGCCGGACGCTTCGGTGGCAAAGCATTGAAATCGTAACGCCGGAGAAGATGCCGGAACCGGGGTTTGCCGCGAAGAAGATCCCAATCGGGGGAAATGCGGAGCCAAAGAACGAATGCGTCGTGTTCTACAAACGTCTTCTCGATATGGTCGATGGCGGTTCTGTTTTCGCCCAGTCCGGTATAGACAAATGCTCGGAAAATGGAACGCACACGTTGGGGCGCGCAGCTATCTTCCAGCCGTAGTAACGGGCGGTCCTGACTATTTCTAATCTAAAGTCAGAACCTGCAACGGGCGCAAGCCGGTTGAAAAAGCAAACGTGCGTAAATTCTTCGATTTTTCCTTCTCAACCTGCAGTAAAATGCCTCTGAAAATCGATCTGAATTCCTGAAAGTTTGCATAAAGAGGTTATCGCAAGTCCGGAGAATTTTCGGATAGAAAGGCATTTCTAAAAAAGGTCTTTTATTCCACCTACCCGCAAGATGCAGAAATACGGCCTGCACGAAATAGTGCGTTGAAGAGCACCGGGAACACAATCCAAAGCTGAGGTGAATAGCCGCAGGAATATTTCGTAACCTTTTGCGTTCCTTACTGCCTTGGGATTCCTTGACTACCTCTGTTCCACACGCTTTTTTCCTTGTACAGCGTCATCAAATAGCCCTATAAATCCCTGATCCGATCTTTGTTTTTGCAATTGAACCTTTATTAAGGATTCCGCCATGAAAAAGATGCAGAGCCTATCAATCTCTTTTTTGTTTTTAGCCGCTGTTGTTGCTGCTCCGAAAGGTGAGTTCTGGGAGAAAAAAGATTACAAACAATGGTCCCAGAAGGAGGTCACCCAGATGCTCGAGAAGTCCCCTTGGGCTCAGCAATTTACAAATCAGGGGGTAGGAATTGGGGGCATGGACCTAGACGCCATGGACGCCGCGCAACCTTACATAAAGTATCAGGTTCAGTTTCGTTCAGCTCAGCCGATCCGACAAGCAATCGTTCGCCAAATGGCGCTAAACCAGAAATATGACAGTCTGTCTTCTGAACAGAAGCAGCAATTCGACACGTCGGCAGAGGCATTTTTGTCGGCGGACGTATCTAATTTGGTCGTCGTTTACATTACGTATGAAACAAACCATAGTGAATATGACCGTCAACTGGCGCGACACTGGCAGTCTCAAACCTTCGACTTGCTCAAACACTACGTTTATCTAAGCTCCAATAAAGGTGACAAGGTCCAGCTTGCAAACTACTCCGTAGACCAGGGTGGTGGACGATCCTTCCAGTTTATTTTCCCTCGCGAAGTCAATGGGAACCCGATCGTCGATCCTATGAAAGATAAAAGCCTAAGACTGGAGTTCAACTATCCGGTTATTGGAAATCTTGGGAATGGGAACGCATTTATGGAATTTAAGCTGGAAAAGATGATTTTTGCTGGAAACGTCGCCTACTGATATATCCTGTCGATACATTGGGCGCGGTCGCCATTGTAATCCGCGCCCTTCCTTTGAATTTTCCCCATCGAACTGCAGCCTTCAACCTGACAAGGGAGCTTTGAAGGTGCGGTTGCCTGTAGCCACTTTCTATTTACTAATCATTCAGGTCACACACACAGCTGCAAACAGCAAGCATCTCGATAGTATTATCGCAGCCCGGCGGGACGCCGCATCGACTTTGATCACGAATCGTCAATCCAAATCGACATAGGTAAGCGGTCGCCCGCTGTCCCTGTCACACCACCGTACATACGGGTCCGTATACGGCGGTTCGGCGAGTCAAGCTATGGGCTTGCAGTTAATCTCGGGATCCAGATCCACCACCCAGCGATAGCCTTCGGCTATGTACTGCTGTGCCGCTTCGGAAGCACTCCGTCGGATCACAGCAGATCCCAAACACCTCGGTGCCGATACCGGTTTTCTGGCGGTACTTCATACATGGGAGCAGAATCTTCTCATGCACCCTCATCTTCATTGCATGGTTCCCGGAGGAGGACTTTCTCCCGATCGGGGAAAATGGGTATCTTCCAGAAAACGGTTTTTTCTTCCGGTTCGGGTTCTCTCCCGTTTGTTTCGGGGACTTTTCCTTTATTACCTCGAAAAAGCCTATTCAAGCGGTAAGCTGCAGTTTTACGGGACGTTTCGGGATCTGAACGATACGCAAGAGTATGAGGCATTCATCAGGAGATGCCGTGACCCCGAGTGGATGGTATATTCCAAGCCCCTCTTCGGTGGTCCGGATCAGGTTCTCGATTACCAGGGCCGGTATACCCATCGTGTAGCAATATCCAACGATCGATTGGTCAAAATGCATGACGGCAAGGTGACGTTTCGCTGGAGGAATTATAAAGCCGGCAACGAACTGAAGACGACCACACTGGATGCACATGAGTTCATTCGCCGCTTTCTCCTGCATGTTGTGCCTCGAAGGTTCGTTCGGATCCGTCACTATGGGATCGTGGCCAATCCGCATAGCGAACAGAACATCGCCCTCTGCCGACAACTCCTTGACGTGAAACTGGGTCATGTGCCGGGATCCTTTCCTACTGAAAACTGGATGGAGCATTTTGAAAAACTTACGGGGGAATTTATTTGTCTTTGCCCTGTCTGCCGTCAGGGACGGATGGTTCCGGTTGAATGCTTGGAGGCGTCTAATGAAAATTGCAGTCAACCCGAGGGAATGGATCATCCTCACGATGATTGATTTACGTGGAATGAACTTTTATATCGTGTCTTCAACCGTTATGGGAAAGTCTGCCTGTAGCGCTGTAAGCTTCTTCAATATCCGGACTTACTCATTGGATTTTTTCGACCGGGAACGTCCTATTCCTTCGCACTTGTCTCAGAGCCCTGCATTATCTGCAAAAGTATATCCTTCTCAACGAACCGTATGTGGATCAATCTCCATAGAGGTTAGCGGCTTCGTTCAACGGAATCTTTCAGAAGTCCCGCAAATATCGGTACGAATATGTTCTCTAGTTTCATGGTCACGTAAAAGCGAGAGAAATCTTCAATAATATCTACCACGATAGGATCCATTCGCTTTCAATGGTGACGATGAGTGCTTAAATTTGACGATTTGGTTGTTGCTGCAAACAATTCCCTTAAATTATATCTTTGATTGAATATAAGTCTGTTTTTAATTGGTGAGGTTTATAAAATTTCACTTTTTAGATTTTTTCTTTGTTTTGAAATTATCGTAATTTGAAACGAGTCGAAATGCCCGTGTCAACTTTTCTACGAACAGCTTTTGATTCATGAAGATTGGNNTTCTTCCTCATCAGTCAATGGACGGTCGGCTTGTTCCCTTAACATTTCAATAGTCTTACTTGCAACATCGTAACCACCCTGTCTGATCGGTGCCCAGAATTCAGGATCCCGCATACTGCGCACCTGCGCTGTGCGCCAGAAATTGCGGTTGTTCCAATGGTAATGAACAATGTCATTCATTAATTCATCTATAAAATCATCATTATTACGAGAATGAGAAGAAAAAAAATGCTCTAGAGCTGTTTTGCGAGCTTTTCTGTGATGAGCGACCAGGGCATCGAGCAATTCTTCTTTACTTCGAAATCGCGCATAAAACGCACCAACGGAATAACCGGCCGACCGGGAAAGCTCGGCGACAGTTATTGAATCCCACTCCCGCTTTTTTAACAATCTAAAGCCTGTTTTAATCAAAGCATCATAAGTTTTTTTACTTCTCTTTTGCATGATATTTAGCCCAGGTGAACCTGCATAATTTTAATAATTTGTTTCATAATCATTTTAGTTTACCTGTTATAAAAAATACAAAATATTGCCACCGAATATAGGTGGCCCGACCTTATTATGTCAAGTAAAACCAAGGGTCTGCCAGAAATTGACGATTCCCCTTGACATAAAATAAAGAATCTGTATTCTGTCTTAAATATAACCGAATTAAGAGTCTATATTCTTGAGAACAATCAGGTCGGTCCCTATGGATGTTGTTTTAGTTTATTAATTGTTACTGTTTGGAAGCGAATGGCGAAATGAAAAACTGCCATCAAATTATTAAGGATATAAGAAAAGCAGCCACATACACGGGATTATGCAATCCCTATGCTATAGGGATTGAGCAATAAGCCGGTAAAGGCTGAGCAGGTGTTTCTCGCGACATCTCCAGATTCGGGGCGGTTTAGGTTATTACAATCAATTCAGGAATGAGGATAAAATTATGAAACGATTGCTTGTTTTATTTGCGTTGCTGGTGTTCCTTGGT
>DKBB01000204.1:0-981 GCA_002451015.1 Acidobacteria bacterium UBA6911 | reverse complement strand
TTTCAAACAAAGACCTTCAAGGATGTCGTCCTGGGAAACGCGGCCCAGGTCCGTCTGAATTTCAAGCTGGATGTCGCCGGACTATCCGAATCCATTGAAGTCAGTATCGCGGCGAACACGGTGCTGCTGGAGTCCGGGTCATCCTCCGGAGAGGTGCTTTTCGAAGAAGTAGTGCGGGACCTTCCCTTGGTGGACAGCAATGCTCTCGATCTGATCAAAGTCACCTCGGCGTACATTCCCACCGGGAATTACATAAACAACGCCAACGCGGCGACAATTGCCGGCGTCAGCATCGAAAATCTCAATATTCAGCGTGACGGCGTTGATGTCACCGATGTACGCTATCCCGCCGGTCTCCATGCGCCGACACAGATCAATCCGGATCTGGTCGGTGAATTCAAAATGATTACGGCTCCCGTCGATGCCGAAATGGGGCGCGGCAATTCGCAGATTCAGGTCCAGACCAAATCGGGCACCAACGCCTACCACGGCAGCGCGGTTTGGGAAGTTCAGAATTCGGCACTGGACTCCAATGAGTGGATTATCAATACGAGCAATCCCGATGTGACCAACTGGAGAAACATCCATCAGTATACGCTTAGCGCGAGCGGCCCCATCATCAAGAACAANNTCTTCCGATACTTCGACAACTGGAGCAATGGCCGCTTCGGTTCGGCGTTGTCGGTTACCGGCAGCGCACCCAGTGTTGCAGTCGTCGACGCCGCCGGCCATCCGGTAACGCCGCCGGCGCTGCTTCCCACTATGTTGGACAGGGACGGCAATCCTGTAAACACAACGGATCCTTCCAATCCTTTAACTTATTACCAACCCCACAACGGCATTCTTCGTTATGCCAGCGTATTCGGGATAGTCACGAATCCCGGTACAATGGAGCCGGACTGCTCGAATGCGGTCATAAACACGAATACGGGCGTGCCGAGCGACGGCATCGGATGGGATGAATACCGGAAACCGGTGGAT
>DKBB01000390.1 GCA_002451015.1 Acidobacteria bacterium UBA6911 | reverse complement strand
CTGATGGGCTACTGGATCCGCGGCCATGTCCGACCAGAACACAAAAATCCCCTCAGTCGAATCCTGAGGGCCGTCTATCACCCGCTGCTTGAATGCGTCATGCGGTTCAAGTGGCCCGTACTCGGTATCGCCCTCTTAACCGTGGCGGCGACCCTGATTCCGTTCAAAAGGCTCGGTTCCGAATTCATGCCGCCGTTGTGGGAAGGGGACCTGCTGTACATGCCGACTACGCTCCCGGGAATATCCGCCACCAAGGCACGGGAATTGCTGCAGCAGACGGACAAGATCATCAAGACTTTTCCCGAAGTCCACCACGTGTTAGGAAAGATCGGGCGTGCGGAAACCGCCACCGACCCTGCCCCGCTGTCCATGATCGAAACAACCATCATGCTCAAACCCGAGAAGGAATGGCGACCCGGGATGACGGTCGAGAAGCTGACCGAGGAGCTGGACAACGCCATCCAGTTCCCCGGTCTCACCAACGCCTGGACCATGCCGATCAAAACCCGCATCGACATGCTCTCCACGGGGATCAAGACTCCCGTCGGCATCAAGCTGGCGGGACCGGACCTGAAGGTTTTGGAAGAGCTGGGAAAGGAGGTGGAGCGCGTTATGCGAACAGTCCCGGGGACGCTGAGCGCCTATGCGGAACGGGTCATGGGCGGCAACTACATCGACTTCGATATCAACCGCGACGCCATCGCGCGGTACGGACTTACGGTGGGTGACGTGCAGGACGTGATCCAGACGGCGATAGGCGGGATGAACGTCACGACAACGGTCGAAGGCCTCGAACGGTATCCGGTCAACCTGAGGTACAGCCGGGAACTGCGCGACAACCTGGAAATGCTCAAATCCGTGCTCGTCCCAACCCCGGCCGGCCAGCATATCCCTCTCGGACAGCTTGCCCATCTTAGATTCGCCGTCGGACCTCCGATGATAAAGAGTGAAAATTCACGGCCCAACGCCTGGGTTTACGTGGACCTGCGGGGCGTGGACATCGGCTCCTATGTCGAGAATGCGAAAAAAATCGTGAACAATCAGGTGGACATTCCGCCCGGCTACACCATCGCCTGGAGCGGCCAGTACGAATACATGCAGCGGGCCAGGGAACGTCTGATGTATGTCATCCCCCTCACAATCGTCATCGCCGTAGTGCTTGTCTATCTCAACACGAAATCCGTCATTAAGACAGGCATCGTATTCCTTGCCGTCCCGTTTTCGCTTGTAGGTGCCGTCTGGCTGCTCTACCTGCTGGGTTACAACATGAGTATCGCGGTCTGGGTCGGCATCATCGCGCTGGCGGGTCTCGACGCGGAAACAGGCGTGGTGATGCTGCTGTACCTGGACCATTCTTACGAAAGCTTCAAAAAACGAGGCATTCTCAATAACCGGAACGATCTTGCCGATGCCATTTACGACGGCGCCGTAAGGCGGGTGCGTCCGAAGATCATGACTATCGGGACCACCATCGCCGGTCTGCTGCCCATTCTCTGGAGCACAGGGACGGGAGCGGATGTCATGAAACGCATTGCAACGCCGATGGTTGGCGGGCTGGTCACATCGGGCATTCTCGAACTGCTCATCTATCCGGTTATTTTCTACCTGTGGAAAGCCCGCGGCTTGGCAAAAACCGGACCGTTCCAGGGATTCCACCACTTAAAAAACGTGTGAGCGCGCGAATGAAGGTGACGGGCCGGGAACAATGGATAGACAGGATACAAGATGATTCGAAGTTCAAAAAAACAGAGGTATTGGGACTGAAGAAATGCCAATTTTAAAGACAATCAACATTTGCGTTCCGTTTGAAACAATCCGCCATCCTTTCAACCATTCATTCGCCCCATCTTCGTTTACAGTGAAAACGGTTTTTAAGGTTCATACGGCCGCGCGTTTACACGCTCCGATGACGCCATATTTTCTAAGGGGGGTCCATAAATGAAATACCTATTGATGCTGTTTTTTCTTGCCCAGCCTCTGGCCGCCCAAACCCTCGGCGTGAAGCATGAGAAAAGTCTCTGGAGGGACGGCCGGGGTACCATAGAAATTACTGATAAAGGGATTGAATACACTTCAGAGGATAAAAAAGGAAAACGGACCTGGCTTTATCGGGACATCCAGCATTTCGACCGGATCAGCGGTAAAGAATTCATTCTTCTCAGCTATGAAGACGCGTCACTCCTGCTGGGAAGAGACAAATCGTATCATTTTGTCATCACCGAAGGCGAGCTTACCGACGAACTGTTTCAAAAAATCGTCCGCAGGCTGGACAAACCGGTTACGAACCGGGAGGTTCCGGAGAATAGCACCGCATCGTACGAATTGCCGGTCAAGCATTCCCACACGTTCGGCGGATGCGAAGGCGTCCTGCATTTCACGGAGGATTCCGTTTACTACGCGACGGAACATGCCAAGGACGCTCGGGAGTGGCGGCTCGGCCGGGACATTCAATCCGTTTGGTCATCGGACCCGTATCAACTGGAAATCCAGGTCTACGAAAACAACCGGAGAGAATTCAGCAAAACACGCAGGTATAAATTCCAGCTCAAGGAACCGCTCGATTCAGCGATATACCGGAAATTGAAGCTCCAACTCTACGACCTGGAAAGATATTAGATATTCTTCGGCATCAAAAACGCCTGGAGCCGGAGGGCGGGATCAGGAACCTTCGACCTTAGACTTTTGACTCAAGCGGGCTCAAGATACTCACCCGGAAGGCGGCATCCGGAGCACGACATGATACAATAAACAGATGTTTGGCGAGGTGACGGCATGAATGCTCCGACGATACTTATTGTTGAAGACGATATGAATTTCCGCCGCGTACTGGAATTTCAGTTGAATGAGGCTGGGTACCAAACAACGATTGCCGAAAATGGGCAAAAAGCGCTCGATCTTTTTGCCGAACACCATCACAGGATCGTTCTCACGGATCTGAACATGCCGGGAATAGGCGGCAAAGAAGTTCTGAAACAGGTAAAGCAGACCTCCCCCGATACGCCCGTTGTCATCATCACCGCGTTCGGAAGCATAGATTCGGCCGTGGAAGCGATAAAACTGGGCGCCTTCCACTATCTGACCAAACCCGTCAACAACGACGCACTTCTCCACACAATCAACAATGCCTTCAAATACAGCGAATTGATCCACGAAAACCGCGCGCTTCGGGAAGCAATATCGTCCGCCTTCAAATTCGACGGCATCGTGGGATCGTCGAAAGGAATGCGGAAAATCCTGGACCAGGCCGAGCGGCTGGCCGGTGTGGACACTACGGTATTGATTGCGGGGGAAAGCGGGACAGGCAAGGAAATCCTGGCCAAGGCCATTCACTATAACGGCCCCCGCAACGGCAGACCTTTCATGGTTATCAATTGCGGCGCCATACCGGACACTCTCCTGGAATCCGAGCTTTTCGGTTATCGCAAGGGGGCTTTCAGCGGCGCCGACAGGAATAAAGCCGGCAAGTTCGAAGCCGCCGACGGGGGTACGGTTTTTCTGGACGAGATCGGGGACCTTCCCCTGCCGCTTCAGGTAAAGGTGCTGCGGGTCGTGCAGGAAAACGAAATCAACGTGGTCGGGGAGAATGCGCCACGCAAAGTGGATGTCCGGATCATCGCCGCCTCAAACCGGGACCTGAAGCAGATGGCCGCGAACGGTGAATTCCGCCAGGATCTTTACTACCGTTTGAACGTAGCGCCTCTGCTGCTGCCTCCGCTACGGGAAAGAAGAGAGGACATACCGTTGCTGTCCCGCTTCTTCGTCGAGCGGATATGTAAAAAACACAACCGCCCTGCCATCACCCTGGGAGGCGAAATTCTACGGAAGCTGGAAATTTACGACTGGCCCGGCAACGTGCGCGAACTGGAAAACTGCGTCGAGCGCCTGGTCATCTTTTCCCAGACCGGTGTCGCCGATATAAAGGACCTGCCCGAAGAGATCCTTTCCCCTTCCCTGGCGGTCGGCAACGCCGTTTTCCGGGTTCCGCCCGAAGGGGTGTCCATGCCGGAACTGGAAAGGCAGCTGGTCATCACGGCGCTGGAAAGAACCGGGTGGAACCAGACCCATGCGGCCGATTTCCTGGGCATTTCCCGCAACGTGCTGATCTACCGCATGCAGAAATACCGCCTCGGTCCCTATGAAAATCTGCCGGCGGATGAAGAAGATCCTTTAGCGGCGAATAAAAGCGATATTTCCATAAAGGTAGAAGATCCAGGCTAGTGACATCCCGGGAATGTTTATAAGAGAACCTTCCGACGAAAAGAAGATCAGAACACCATTCCAAACATTGCGCCGATCTCCACGGAGGTATTTGCAGGCTCCATGAATGCCAGTTCTTCGCCTTCATGGGATAAATAGGCCCACTCGGAATCTTCAATATTCCAGTATTTAAAATAGGGACCGAAAGCAAGATCGACCCGGCCCATTTCCTTTACAAATTTTCCGGATCCTCGCAATCCCCAACCACCCTCCTGATCGTTGATTATGGTAGGGCTGCCGCCGAACAGAACGCCTAAATCGCTTTCCTGCCGACCCTTCCAGAATAGATCGTATTCTATCGTCGCGACCAGAGCCCAACTGTGCTTTAAAAAATTTGCACTCTCGAGACCGATCGGGGTGTACAGATAATTGGATCTCCGGTCATAGCCCAGATGCCCCGCTGTTGTGACCTTTCCGCCAAGCCCGTCGAAAAGGAACCTGTATCCGAATCCAGCATAGGGCGTTAGATACCATCTATCCGAAACCCCGAAGGAATAACCCGCCAGCCCCCTGGCTTCTAAAATATAATCCCTGATTTTCTTGGTTTCCCCTGACAGAGGCGACGAATAATGCATCCCGGCAAAACCGACTCTGCCTTCAAAACGGACCATGAAGTCCGAAGGGCGCAGGGTATAGTTGCCGTACAGACTCAATGTGACGCCCTCTTCCTTCATAAAATCGGGCTCTTCATACTTGATATACGAGGAATCCAGTCCGAACTCCAGTCCCGGCTTCAGGAGGGTGTCACGCCTTCGCTGGACCAGAGGCAGTTTGGTTATTCCGGATTCCTGTCGTGAAAGCTTGGATTGCGGCGCCATACCCGGACTCGATTGGGAGGCCGAATCGCCCCGGTCCCCGCTTTGTGGCGTGATCGTTTCGGAACCAGGGGCAGGTTCCATCAGCCGGATATGGTCCGCGCTGACATATGCAAACAGGCTCGACTTCAACTGCACCTTTACAAAACCTTTTTCAGTTCCGACAACGGGCAATTTCCGACCACAGGCGAGGTGCTCGACCACGACTATACTCTCCGGCTTCTCCCACGCCGAAATTCCGGACCTCCCGTCGCATTCAACGATCCCGGTTGTCTGCGCAATACCCGAAGAAATGGAAAACATATAAATGAAAACAACCAATGAATTTTTCATAGAACTCCCCTTTAAAAACACAACGGCGCCCCTGTATGTTTATCGGACCACCCGGAATTGCCGATTAACTTTGGACGATGCGGATGTGTCTTTTACCGGAAGCGTTTTATTGAGGTTTCTCCCGTGAAGCCGGGAGAAAGGAATGCGGATCGGAGCGACCGGAAGAAAATGCAATCCCGGACTCCTTCTCCGGCACCAGGGGATTATTCGAATGAGACCGCCTCGCAGATCCACTCTCCGGTACCGGTATACCGGATAATGCACTTATAACTGGATCTTTGGGAATTTCCGAAAGTGTTTACAGCGTCCAGGTAACCGGAAATGGAGTAGCGGTGCCGGCCGAGATATTCGACCAAAACACCATTTTGGGACCTGAGAGGAAATTTCGCTGTTGAAGGCCTTATAAGCCGCTCGGAAACAAAATCCTGCGCTACGAGGTATGCCTTGGATTTATCCTGGGAGGCATCCCGAATCGTGTTGGCTACAACAAAAAACACCATCAGTAGCAGGCACCCTATACAGAACCATTTCAGAAACAGTCGTTGTGCCGGTGAGACAGGAATATCTAATTTGGATTTAAATAAGCTGGAAATCGTTTGCATGGCTTATTCTCTCCATTTTACGAACAAGCGCCGCAGGATTAATACCATCGAAAAGCCTGTCTCGCATTTCTCACATAATTCATGCTGCAGGTGCCGTAAGAAATACGGCGGATA
>DKBB01000250.1 GCA_002451015.1 Acidobacteria bacterium UBA6911 | reverse complement strand
GGAAAAGCCCGATATTAATTGCATTTTCGATATTCAGATGCCGGCCAAAGCCTCCGGCGATGTACACGGCATCCAGAGCATCAAGCGCAAGCCCCACGTTTTTCAGCAGCAGGGCGCAGGCTGAAAAGACCGCGCCCTTGGTGCGGATCAGGCTGGCAATATCGTTTTCGGTCAGGACCAGATCCTTCTCCCAGTAGCACCGCTCCGCTTTCTCGACGAGAAATCCTTTGCCCCGCTCCGTTTCAACGAGCCTGGATCCGGTTTTCTCTTCATTCAGTTTCCCGCTTCGGTCGATAAGGCCCTGTAGAAAAAGGGCCGACAGCAGATCCACCAGCCCGGATCCGCAGATTCCCCTGGGTTTGCCGCCCCCTACGACCTGGTATTCCGCGTTCCCGTTTTTCAGCTCCACCCGCTCTATAGCCCCTTCCGTGGCCGGCATCCCGCATTTGGTACCGCTCCCCTCAAAAGCAGGCCCGGCGGAGCAGGCGCAGGTCACCATCCAGTCCCTGTTTCCGATAACAAGCTCTCCGTTGGTGCCGACGTCGATAAACAGCGACACCTTATCGGCATCGCGGAGAATAGGCGTACAGAGCAGGCCTGCGGTGATATCCCCGCCTACATAGCTTCCGACTGCGGGAGAGCAGAGAACCATTGCGTCCGGATTCATTTTCAATCCAAGATGCCGGGATGCCACCGGTTTGCAACGGTTCAGGCAGGTAGCGTAAGGATCCTTCCGAATCTCCTCCGGATCCATGTTCAGCAGCAGATACGTCATCGTTGTATTTCCGGATATGGCTGCGTAGTAGACATCCAGGTATGTCCCCTGAATATTCTCGAAACACCTCTCGATTAGGCGATTGATTGTAGCGATGATGAGACGGTTCAATTCACAAAGTCTTCCCGGTTTGCCGGCATAATTAATGCGGGAGACTATGTCTTCACCGCATTTGATCTGGTGATTGTAACCGGAAGCCGTACCGAGGATTTTCCCGGATCGCAAGTCCACCAGTTGAACGACCACTGTCGTCGTACCCACATCACAGGCGATACCGAAGATGTTTTTATCCGTTGCGCTCGGGACGATCTCCTCGACCGCTTTTGAAAACAAGCCCGGTTCGTAATACCCCGATATTTCTTTCCTTCCCTCCTGAAAGAACGAGGAATCAGTGACACTCCGGATGGAAAGTTCCTGAAACTGCGGGAGATGAACGGTCAGGTCGTCCGTAACTTCGGTAAGGCAGGCCAGAACATATCCCTGTGCGAGGAGGCGCTCAGAAAGAGCCGCCGAGGTTTTGGCCAGATAACGGCCCGATTTTATGGATAACATGCAGTCGCCGCACGTTCCCCCTCCCCCGCAGCTAGCTTTTAGCGGAAGATCGGCCGCCGCGGCAGCATCCAGAAGGCTTGTCCCGGAGGACACCTCAGCCACTATGTCAAACGGAAAGAACCGAACCTTGAAACGGGAATCCGGAGCCAACGTTTCACTCCATACAAAATTGGTGACAGGCTAGAATTGCACTTTTTTACCGAGCAATGGTTATAAGTTCCACGCGTTGGGAAAAAAGTGCAATTCTAGCCTGTCACCAATTTCACGTTTTTAACAAAGGACGGGATGTCGGCGGCTTCCTGGCAGCCGACAAGGATCTCCCATCCCGGAAGCTTCTCTTCCAGGTCGCCGCTGATCTGGGACACGAAACCCGGGATAACGAGTTTACGGGTTTTAACCTGCTCCTCCAGTTTTATTTCACGGATGAACTTTGCTATCGTATCTCCCGTGAACTTGCCCGCCGCCCACGCCGTCAGAACGGACTGTCCCTCGCAGTCGCAGACTACAAGATGGGCCGAAGTCCCGGAATTTTCAATTTCACCCGAAACAAGAAAGAACGTCAGAGAAAAATTCGTAGTGAGAAACACCGGCGATTCCGGTGAGGGATCCCCGATGGAATACAGTTTCGGCTCCACCTGGATGGGCTTCTGGGGGTCCGTAAAAATATTCTGCCGAAGCGTCAGAAGAGTATACAGCATTGCCTTGTCATATTCCGGCAATACCAGGATGGAGGCGTATTTGCAGAGTCCCACGGATGCTTTCCCGAGAAGATCCGTCCCGTCTCCGGCTTTCAGCAGTGTCAGTAATGGATACCCGAAGGGCTCGAAGTTCTTCTTCAGCGCACTGCGCCTCAGAATCGTATTGTTTTGAAACTGCCGGCCGAGTTCGGAAGCCTCCAGGTTCAAAATTAGGTCTTCGACTCCGGCCTTCCTCGCCTTCTCAGCCTGGTTTTCTAGGGATTCAAAGGATGTGCCGGTTATGACCAGGACGGCGCTGAAGGTTTTGACCAGTTCAAGGTCCTCGTCCGAAACCTCTTTGCGTGAAAATACGGCGGAGCGGTCCGCTTTGAGAATCTCCAGGCCGGCTTTAAGAGATTCTTTGTCCGGTGAATCCAGGATAATGCCTTTAGTGGAATGCTCTTTTGCGAGACCGATAAGCTCCAGGATGGCATCTTTGCCGGCCCCGTCCTGAGAGAGAAAAAGAAGGTCCGTCTTCAGTTGTTCTCCTACCCGGTCCACCCTGTAATTCTCTATTTCCTGAATTTTCGATAGAAGGGTCTCTTTGTCTTCCGACGCCTTCAGTTGAATCGCTATTGCGGTCTGATGGAAAAAGGTCTTCTCATGGCGAAACATCACCGTCTCGTTGCCGATCTCCAGAGCCCTGGCACCCACCCCAATCTTCACCAACCTTATGGGAGGTTTGCTTGCCGCACCAAGAGCTGCCTTGGCTTCTTCTGAAGCATGGGGACATTCGCTGAGATCGGCCTTTTTCTGGGCCAGTTTCATGGCAAATGCCATGCATGTCGGAACACCGCAGTCCTTGCAATTCGTTTTTGGTAATAACTTAAAAATCTCGAGTCCGGACAGTGCCATATCTAATTCCCGCTTTCTGCGCCGTAGAGTTCGTTGATATTTTTCCTCACCGCCTCCATAGCACCAGGATGATACATCACGATCAGTTCCGAGCCTGCCGACAACAGGCTCATGGCCGTGGCGGTTTCCCAGTAGGCGCTGCGCGATTCCATGTCTCCCCAGTCCGGATAATCCTCTTCGGACACCCGGACCTCTTTCACTCTCGCACTTTCATAACCCGGGTTGATGAGCATGGGAAACGCCAGCATCGGATCTCCGGCCAGGCCGTCGATCCGGATCCGTTCCATGATGGAGTAAGTATATTCCAGGCCGTATCCCAGGGCACCGGTCAGGGGATCGATCATGATTTTTTCCTGGGGAAAGTTCATGTCCGCTAGCAGAATGTTCAATTGCTTGGCCATGTTGACATCGATGGGCGTCTGCGCAACGATGCAGTGATTGTATGCCATACAGGCTGCCGCAATGGTTTTATAGTTGTCCGTCTCCACGTAATTGATCAGGCAGTTCTCCCCGGCAGTGACTTCACAAATCTTTTTCATAACGGCATTGTTCTTTTCGTAGTGGCTGTGCCCCGTAATAATCAGGGGAACTTTTACACTTTCGAGAACCTGTTTCACGACATCGGCCGCTTCGTCCGCGCTTCTGTCGCCTTTTTCCGGATGGGTTCCGTCGAGCCGCACACTGATTAATTCCGCCCCAAACTGTTCGACGCACTTCTTCGCCATATCCGCAGGCTTGTCGATTACATCCGCGTAATAGTCCAGGAGTGGCCCCGGGTACTTGGCCGGCACTTTGTCGAATACCTCCATGGCCAAAGCCGGGCGGTTAGGATGTTCCCCTTCAAAGAAAAGAAACGGGAGGGCCGTGCTTCCTCCGATGGTTATTGTGCTGGAACGGCTGCCGCCCTGCTCTGAAGTCGCGCCGATGGTCACTTCCGCTATTTTCCCGGAACTCTTCTCTACAGGAATCTCAAATCCCATATTCCCTGGCTCCCTCCACCTAAGTCACTTTATTCAAAACGGGGACGGGATGCTGCGTTCTGTAAAACAGGTGATACATCCCCATTTTAAACAAACCATCGTTCAAATATCTCACCCAGTATTTTATATGGCTCCGACCTGTCCGCGACAGGCCAGATGGGCTCGCCACGCCGGTCGGTTTCCGAAAGAAGCTCGTCTTCGGGCACCGTACAGAGCAGTTCGAGTCCTTCGGCTTCGATACTTTCCGTGGCAGCCTGATGCAATGAACCGTCAAGCCGATTTACTATCAGGAACTTCTCCCGGACCCTTGTGTCCAGTTCCTTGATTAGTTTTCCGATACTCCCCGCGGCATGGATACCCCGCACGGTCGGATCGGAGACCATCAGGAGATAATCGATCCCGGCGGTGGTCCGCCGGCTCAAATGTTCCATGCCGGCTTCGTTGTCGATAATGACATACTTGTAATTGCAGGAAAGCGTCTTCAGAATATCCCTGAGAATACTGTTGGCATAACAGTAACATCCGGGCCCCTCCGGGCGACCCATCGCAATGAGGTCGAAATCAGGCGTTTCTACGACACTCGACTGAATTTTATATTCCAGGAACTGCTGTTTGGTCATGCCGCCCGGTATCGACTGCACCTTCTCCTTCATTTCCTCCCGTATGCCGCCAACCGTCCCCCTGAGATCCACTCCGAGCAGATCGTTCAGGTTCACATTGGAATCCGCATCCACAACCAAAATGGATTTGGATACATGGTCGCTCAACCAGCGCACCGTGACCGCCGAAAGGGTCGATTTGCCGGTGCCGCCTTTTCCGGCAATTGCAATTGTCTTCGTCATCTCCCATGCCGCCCCTTACCGTGAATTTCCTCCATGTCAGTAACACCCGTTACACATGCCGAGGCCCCGGATCAGGAGCCCTATCTTATCAGGGAAAAACGGATTAGGAAAATTTTCTATCGGATTTGTTTTCAGAACCTGCCACCGTCTTCGGATTCCGAGTTTTGCGGCTGACGGAACGAATTGCCCGGCGGATCAGGCGTTTGCTCAAGCGCCCCCGACACCCTCGCTAAAAAAACCGTAGGATCTTGTCTTTACTTCTACTTCTCCAACCCTTTCTGCTAGTATAAAAACACTATGACTACAAAATACTTTCCGGTCTTCAAGATCGCAATTGTTTTCGGATTCATGACAATTACCCTGGCTGCCCAGGAACCGTTCGAAAAAAACCCTACGCTGAAAGCATCGGACGTCGTTCCCAGAACCATTTTAAAAGGTTCTCTCCATGAAATCGCCGATGACGTTGAAACCGACGGCTTGTGGCACGCCTATACCGTCCGCTCATCTCTGGGCGATTTCACGGTCCATGGAAGCTTCCTGCTGCGACAGCGAATCCACGAACTCTACGCGCTGGCGGAGCTTAGAAAGGTTAACGAGGCTGCCGTCGCCGTGCAGGGCGCCGAAGAAAGCCTGGTAGATACGGGGAAAACTCTTATTCAAGTCGGAACGCATCCTCAAGAAACAGTCGAAGGCATCATTCCGGGAATTCAGAGGCTGTATGACAGGATGCATCGAAATGCCACCGAAGGGATGAAAAGCCCCAAAACGAACGAAAGCAGAGAATCCGGTGGGGAACCGGCTCTTTTGAAAATCGCTGAGGGTGCCATCGGGGTTACCGACGCAGAACGGATGTGGGCCAAACGGTATGGAATCGATCCCTATACCCTGAATCCGCAGTTGAGGGCAGAAATCAAGAAACTGGCCGTGATTGAGACCGGTGGACGCCTGAGCGCCAGTACTTTTGTGCCGCTCCCCCAGGCGTTAACGGCTGTCGCCAGGGTGGGCCACATCGTCTGGGACAGCGATCCCGACGAACTGAAGATGAAAAATCGCGGCATGCTCGAACATTTCGGCCTGCCGGAAAGTGAAATCTACTCGTTTGAAAACAATCCCCATTACGGACTCACCCGGCAAACCGAACTCATCAACAACCTGGCGACCATCCTCAACGCGAACGGCCGCAGAGAGTTCATAGAACGGGCCGCGATGGCCGATTCCGAAGCACTGGCTGTCTACTTCGTCGAATGCTCCCGCCTTTTCGCCCGATTCAACGACGAAGTGGAACCCGTCACCGACCTGCTCACAACCTCCGAAACCGTTATGCCCGCCCTCCGGACACCTGCGCGTATTGTTTTCGTTCTCCCGGTCGACTACATCGTCTGGACGGAATACATCGCCGGCAGGATTACCGAAGCGGCGGACGGTCTCCATCGCTCCTATCCGCAAGCTTCCAAAGAGTTATGGATTACGGGCGCCGCTTCGGAGCGGACCTTGGCCGAACTGGCGGCGCTCGGGATCAGCCTGCGCGAGATGGTTTTTCCCACACAGCTTGCTCCGGTAAGCCGTCTTGAAGAACCGCCTTTGGCCGAAGCCGACAAAAACGAAGAAGGCATCCGATTCGGCGGGAAATACCGAACGCTGGCGGCCGAGCAGCGTCGGCTCATCGATTCCTGGCATGACACCTTCAACAGGATTACGGGGGAGCGCCGCGATCCCCAAAGCTACTACGATAAGGTTCCCCTGTCGGCCCGGACCACCTTTGAAGCGGTTACGCACGCGCTCTTAAACACAAACCTGACTACGGTGGACGGACGTTTGCTCGGAAGGGCCATCGACCTGATACACGTAATCGAAGCGGTTCGAGGTCAGATACCGAAATCCCGCGGGGACATGCAGTTCCGGATCTACGCGGTTCTGAAGCCGGGAGCGACAGATCTGCTCGAGGAGAGCGTTGAGTTTTCCCGTCGCCACGACAATACCGTCTACCACAAGGACTACCCGATCAATTACCGGCTGGACAAGACCCCTTCAATCCAGTTTTCCATTACCAGGACCTTGGAACGTGCGGATATCGATGTCGATTACCGTTCCTCCACCTTTCCATGGGTCCTTTTCGACGGGCATTTAACCGCCGCGAATTCCGACGTCCGGGCAGGAAACAACTTTGAACACCACGTCGGTCGATGGTCCGGGTTCGGCAGCTGGTGGCGCAGCCTGTTCGGGCTGATTTTCCCCGCAAAGGTTCCCGAAAAGTTCGAAACCGTTATCAATATTCCTGCAAAACCCGCTGTGACCGACAGCGAAAACCTGGATGCAGCCGTTCACGATTTCCTTCAAACCTGGCTCGTAGACAGAAAACCGGAAAAAGCCATACCCTACTTCTCGCCCGCTGCCTATGACTGCGTGCTGGAGCTGCATGGCAAGAAGGATAGCAAGAGCGAAGACTTGGCTGCCTACAGGCTCCTGCACGAAATGCAGCAGACCAATCACTTTCTGGGTTCCCCGAATGATATGCGCGGCGTCATCCGCCCCGTCTATTCGACGAACCGGGATCTCGTCATTTCGCCCCATCGATACACCCGGGAGTTCGCATACTACAATCTGCCGGGAGATATCGCCGATCTCTACACCTGCCCGGCGCCGGAAGGTTACAGGACCGTGCCGCTCTCGGAATCGGGGGAGGAGCACATCGGTGTTTTCTCTGAAATCATGGGCCCCTTCGGCAAAAGCGAAGAACTGGTCACGGTATGGAGAAAAGAATCCGGCTTCTGGAAAATCGTCTCCTTCCACATAGGAACTGAAATCCACCACGCCAACCTTCCGGATCACCGTTCGCCGGAACCAGAGTCGAAATCACCCATCCACGTGAATCCGGATCCGGGGGCCGTCCGAACGCTCAACGATTTTCTGACGACCTGGTTTGTACAACGCGATTATCCGAAAGCCGAGAGCTTTTTTTCAGATCATTGCCACGACTGCACCAATACGATGTCCGATCGCGACCAGCCGATCCGAACGCGCGAAGAAGCGGTCGGGTACATCGGCGCATCCATCCGGCAAATAGCCGCAAGCGTTCCCGTGAGTTCAAGCCTGAAAGACATGATCACCGGTGTCGAATCCTGGCATACCGACGTTCATGTCGTCGATCACCCGGACCGGGAGGCTTACCTGCTCGCGAGCGTTCCCGACTCCATAGCGGAACCCCTGGCATGCAAGGTCCGAACGCCCCATGCCGGCATCCATGCCGATCTTCCGCCTCACGAAAAAGACCTTTACCTTTCGGCATTCCATTTGAACAACAACCTGGAGCAGCCCCCGGTTCTTTTCCTCCTTTGGGCCAAAGAGGCGTCACAGTGGCGCATCGTCTCCTATCACGTGGAACTGCATTAATAAAAGTTGCCCGGGCGGAGTGCGCCTTACCGCCCGGGCAACCGAAATTCTTACGCTCCCGAACCTTCTCAAACTCATCGATGCATTTCCGTCTAAAAAGGCGGATTCCGGCAGGAGGCGAGACTTCAGGAACAGGCGACCATTCTTTCCATTCGCACCAGGTTCTGTTCCTTCATAATGAAAATGGGCTTAATCTGGAAATGGCCGCGTGGGGAACCATTCTTCTTGCGGGTGAATATGCACGGACTCACGTTCCGTATAAGTAATTCTTTATCTGTTGCTTGCCTGTTTCGTCAAAAATAAAGCGGATCAACGGCCGGAAGGGCCGAAGGTCATGATGAACGGACCCGTTTCATCCACTATCGTATATCCTTTCGGAACCTTGAACAGTTCCGGATCGGGTTCCACAAGGTCGATGTTTACAAAGCCACTGATATTTTCACTCGAATCGGAGGAGTTGGTCCTGGAGAGCACCTTTAATTGAAGATCAGCGGAATACCAGGTTTCCGTTGTATTTATAATGGACTTTTCATTGCCCATAAGTCCGGGAGGAATCGTCATTGTCCTGCGCGTTCCCTCGACCAACAAGCCTTCGATCTCACGGGTTCCTAATGGTTCAGCGCCCGGCAGATCTGCCTCTAGATAAGGGTTGCGATTCAGAATGGAATCCGGGAATTCGGGGATTGAAAACCGATGGGCTACCTGATTAGCCGTATCCAGGAGATACTGATAACCGACAACGGGATCGTATATCTCCGGGACGATTGGCAGACCGGATGCATTTTTTCCTGTAGGTTGCACTAAGAATGGCGACTGATCCGTACGCACTCTTCCTTCAGAATCCCGATATATGCGACTGTTGGATATAGGGCGTGTTATGCTGTTTCCGTCCGCATGAATCTGCACCCGTTCACCTATCTCAACCGCGGTAAAAGGCGCTCCCGCCACTACCGGAATCGGAGATGTTGGAGGGCTGAAGGTAGCTTTGGCACTGATAAGCTCTCCGTCAAGGCCATAGAACACGCTCCCCCCCGCTCTCTGTAGCGTCCTTCGGAGATCCGTTTGTGCACACAGGGTTAAAGCCAGAACTACTACGAATATCAATGCAGCAGGAATGGATTTATTCATGAGATCCCTCATTGTCTGAAGAATATTTTAATAAATCCTAATGAATATCCTATAGGAATTCAATTACTGTTTTGCAGGATACTATACTAAAGAATTAGTTTAGAAGAATGCCCTTGCGAACCGAACCGCCGGCCTGCAGTTCAATTAATATTCATAGGCCTGTTCTCCGGGAACCGTAATTTCGATTTCCGAAAGTTCTCCATTGCGGACCGTGACATAGCGGACCGGCCCGGTTCTTGACTTCAGCCTTCCATCCCTGTGCGTTCGAACGACCATAACTAAATATTTCCCTGGAAGAAGATTGTCGGTGGCAAATATTCCCTCAGGGTCGGCCTTAAGCTTTTTACCGAAGAACGCGACCTCGTCATTTTGCAGTGAAACAGAGACTTCCAGGCGGTCAAAATCCAGAATGCCGTTATCGCAGCGCACCCGGACCCGGATCGCGCCTTTCCCGGAAGTGACGACAATTTGGATATTCTCGATATTGCTGTCTTTTACACTCACAGCCTGGCTAATGTTTTTATCATTATGCTCAATGACTGTAACGTAATTTGCCGTTGTCGTTGCGCCGGGATATTTCAAATAAAGTCTCCCGGACAGAGGTGGAATCCCCTTAAGCAGAAAAGTTCCATCAGGCGATACGAGGCTGGATATGGTCAGGTAGGAGTCGATAAGATTGTATACAGGCCCCCGGTCCACGGCTGAAATCCCGCTCGGGTAAAAGTCGACCGTGGTTCTTCCAAGCAAGGACTCAGGGATTCCGTCGTCCAGGAATACCCGGCCGCTGAGCGAAACGCCGCGCCTGACGGGAATGACAAGGTTGGAGAGATCGCTGTCAATGATCTCAAAATATATTGGAGTACAGTAGTAATCGCCTGAGTCGTTGTGGTAAATCCCGGCCCAGTGCTTCCCGGCTTTTAAATCCGTCAGGATGAAGGATCCATCGGCATCCGTCTGCACACGGGTTCTGGCGCTGAAATCACCATTGGCTCCGGATCCTGGCCTCAAGCCGTATATCAACCGTATGCCGGCAACGGATTTTTGAGTATCCGAATCGATGACCCGTCCGGTTGCCTGGAAACCCTGTGCGCCCGAGGCGCAATTGATTTGCATGGCGGTTAGAATAGAATCCGGTCCCACACGAACGATGCGGGCGTCCCTGAGTTCTAGTACTCCTGGGAAATAGTAGGAATTCAACCTGTCGGATTTCCCGGAGGGTGCCCAGTACTGAGCTAGAATCGCATAATCCCCTTCGGGCACATTCTTGAAAATATATTCTCCATTGCTGTCGCTGGAGGCAACCGGCGCTGTGAATCCGGCTACAATTCTATTTCGGGAGTCCACTTGTATCAGTCGGATGCTGGCGCCTTCAATGGGTTGTCCATCGGCGCCCGTAACAGAACCGGCAACAATTCCGGAATTCGTTGTCGTTTCATCCTGTGAAAAAACGACCGGCGTAATTACAAAGAAAAGGAGAGCACAGAGAATTGTCAGTCTAAGCATTGGAATCCTCCATCATGCCTGTATCGGAAACCATTCATCAGACCCTGTGGAAAGGTAAATAAAACTTTTTTGTTCTTTCTATAATCAATCCGGAGTACAGGAATATTTTTTGATTAGACTTTCATCGGATCATCGGAAATGAGGGCTTCATCGCCTCGTCCTCACTACGCCGAGGCGGTATTTCAATCTTTAATTTTCAATCTTCAATCAGTCAGAAGAGCGACGGCATTTCAAGCGCCGGATGGTTCGCCTTCGATATATACTCGAGCACTTCCTCTTCTGTCGTCGCCACGGTTTCATCGGCAATCATGCCGTAGAAGTCCTCAATCCCGTTTTCCTCCCCGATCCTCTTCAGTAACGGCGCCATCTCCTGCTTGAGATGGGAATTCATCCAGACAATCCTGCCGGCCCCGCCTTCCGGCAGGATGAATTTTCGGCTCCCGATATACTGTTTGCTGTGGCCGATAAACCCGGGCGTCTGAGCGCCGCCTCCCACCGTTCCGGCCAGCGTGGAAAATTTCATGCCGACAGGAGTCATTTCCGGAAACTCGCGATAGACAACCATGATGCCGTTGGTAGACGGCAGCAGGCAGGAAATGCACTCGAAGCAGCCGCAGGAGGTCATCGGATAATCGATTATGCTGTAGGCGTTGAATATTTCCAGATTCTTATGGGAGTTGTTGTACACGAACTCATTGACTCCCTGCCACTGCCCCTTGACCGGATCGATTACACTGCCCTTGTTTACCGGCTGGTTCGGCCCCGTAGGATTGATCTTATGGGCCGCTTTGCCGTCCAGCCAGTTATAGCTGCCGCAGAGACCGGAACGTTCGGGTGTAATGATGCACACATGGTTTGGCGCAAAGGACTGGCAGAGAGCGCAGGAATAATAGGTCTCCACCGACTCGTCGGTCATGTCCGCCAGCCGGGCATCCCGCTGCTGGTAAACGGCACGCACCTGATCGAGACGCTCCAGGACTTCATTTTCCCGTGTAAAGATTTTAACCTGCAGCTTGTCGAAAACCTTGCCGTACTCCCCGTGGAGCTTGGCATGGAGGATGGAGCCCAGGTGCTTGAATTTGAAACCCTTTTCCCTTGCTTCTTTACTAATCCGTATCCAGTTGATGTCCCGCTGTCCCATGTGAAAGATGCCATGAGCGCCGTTGATTAAATCGTGGATCTGGCGCTCCAGTATGGGCTCGAAATCGGACTGCATCTCCCTGCCGGCGACTTCCACCCAAATCCCGACTGGCAGCTTCCCACCCTCCTGAATATCGTCGATCTCCGGACCGATCACTTCTATCCTGCCGTCTTGAACCTCGTCCAGTTCTCTTGTTGTTACGAATTCAAATCCCGGCAGGGTGGAGCCGCCCAGTTCCGCACTCGTATCCTGGGCGCGCACGCGTTCCCCCTGGAAGGCCGGGCCGTACGGAACGGGAATGGGAACCTTTGANNATGCTCGTAGGTGCAGATCCCGCTTGGAAGAATCTGGCCGATATCGGTTTCTGCTATGGTGGGAAATCCGAAGTTGATGGCCCCGGCTGCCTGGGCGTGCTTGAGATCGTCCACGGGGCCGAATGCCAGAACGAAGGCAAAGACCCTGTTCTTGTTATAGCGAAGGACACGGTCGTAGTCTCCCGGCTGCGCCCCTCCGAATGAAAGGGCGGCGCGTGTGGCAAATCCGAGCGCATGTATGGTTGCCGTCACGTCGTCTCCGAAAGGAACGAGACGGGTCTCCCAGCCCATCTCGATGCCCTCCTCTTCGAGTTGATGCGCCATGGACCGGCCGTCGTTGCCGGCGGACATGAAAACATACAGATTTTTCTCCTGCAGTTCCCGGGCCACCTTTACCGCCGTCTCATTGCTCGGGCAGCATCCCACACAGGCTGCAAAACCCGGCGCCGTTCCGTCTACGAATTCGATGCCCCGTTCCCTCAAGATGACATCGTTCGCCGCCCCCAGCCATAACCGGCCGTCGGCGGGATTCAATTCAGGCAGATACGGCAGGGGATCCTGGGTGTATTTTATGGCTTCAATGATTTCGTCCGCGAACAGGGCCGCCATTCCCGCATCAAGCGTGTTGCCCAGATACGGCAGCCACAGGGCATCCCCCGGGATGGGGGGCAGAAGTTTTTTGGCTTCCGCGAGCAATTCATGGAGCCCGCCCACGGTTTCAATATTCAATCCCAATATGCCGTGGGAGATGGGCAGGTAGTAGGCGGTATTGGGGAACTCAACCCTGGTGTCCGATCCCTTTTCCTCAACAGCCTTAAGCAGTTCCTTCTCCGCACGGTCCACCAGCGCATGGGCGCCCCGGATCGCTTTGGTTGCAATGATCTTTGACATATTCTACACCGCCAGATTTCTTCTCATTTCCATATCGAAAAGGATCCGCTCCCTGGCCTTGCCGATACCGAGCTTTTCCCTCTTGCCATTGATGTGGTCGATAATCATGCCCGCCATTTTTCCGGCATCGGGCTCAACCGCCCACTTACCCCCGAGGATTGCCTCGAACTCTTCAAAGATATGGCGGGCGAATGACTCGCTTCCTGAAACCGGAAGCCCCACACCGAACACCGTAAAAACACCGGAACTTACGAAGTAGTGACCGATGGCGACGGCTTTTTCGCTCATCCATTCCGGCGCCGCCCCGGCAACGGGCAGATCACTGATATCGCTGCCGAGCCCGCCAGCCCGCACCATCTCCGACAATGCGATCAGGATACGACTGTTGTCGACACAGGAACCTGAATGCAGCACCGGAGGCATGCCGACAGCCTCGCATACTTCAGCCAATCCTTTCCCGGCAAACTTGNNGCGCCGTATCCGGTACCAGGAAACCGGCCTTGGCACAGCTGATGGCGGAACACCCGGTCTGCACGACCAGAATATCGTTAGCGATCAGTTCCCCGACAAGATCCACGTGCTCCCTGTCGTAAGGCACCTTGGGATTGCAGCATCCTACAACGCCGGCGACCCCTTTGATTCTCCCGTTAATTATGTTGTCGTTCAGAGGCGTGTAGGAGCCTCGGAATCTTCCGCCAAGCATATAAGTAATGGCCTCGTGGCTGAATCCCGCCACAAGGTCCATTTTCGCCTTGGGAATATCGACCTCCCCGCGATTAGGGAAATTCAGGACCGCTTCCCGGACGATTTCCCGTGCGGTCTCCAGGGCATTTTCCTCGTCAATGCCGAAGTGCCTGGCGCCTTCGATCTTCCCCTTGGGGGACGTTGTAATGAGATGGGTATGGTAGCATTTGCCGGCCGAAGGCAGCGACGGCATGATGCACTGCACATCCACGACCATTGCATCCACGGCCCCCGTCGCGATGGCAAGTTCCTGCTGGAGCATATTGCCCGCGATGGGAAGCCCGTGCCGCAGCAGGACTTCGTTGGCCGTGCAGCATATTCCGGCGAGATTGATCCCGGTGGCGCCCTGAGACTTGGCAAGTTCGAGCATTTCCGTATCCCGTACTGCCAGCACCATCATTTCCGACAACACCGGCTCGTGCCCGTGCACCACGATGTTCACGTCCGTTTCCGACAGAACGCCCAGGTTCACCTGGCCCCTGACGGGAGACGGCGTCCCGAAAAGGATATCCTGCAGTTCGGTCGCGATCATCGAACCGCCCCAGCCGTCGGCGAGGGCCACCCTCGATGCGTGAAGCATAAGATTCTGATGTTCCTGGTCCACGCCCATAGTGGTTCGGTGCATCATCTCCACAATTTCCCGGTCGATTCCGCGCGGCACGACATCGAGTTCCCGCCACAGGGCCTGGCGTGCTTCGGGAGCCTGCCGAATAAAAGAGATTTCGCCCTCCTGCCGGCCGAATTCGGAAAGGGCCTTCTCCGCCACGGCGACGGCAATTTCCTCTTTGGTTTTGTTTTGGGTGTCTATGCCCAGATTACCCGCGACCTTGTTCAGCTTGCCCGTATCTTTTATGGCATATCCCGATTCCGGATTCTTTGCCGCCATCAGCAGGGTCCTGGCAACCGAACGCCCATGGTCGGAATGTGCGGCCGAACCTCCGGCAATCATCCGGCAGAAGTTCCGGGCCACGATAAGTTCCGGAGTGGCCCCGCATACTCCCAGTTTTGCCCCCTGCCCGAAAGGATCTATGCGGCAGGGCCCCATGTGACACATGCGGCAGCAGATACCGAGCTCACCGAAACCGCAGCGGGGTTCCTGCTGCTCGGAACGATCCCAGACCGTTTCCATATTCCTGTTTGAATTAATTTCAGTCATAGATATACCCTGGACAAATGGTTCCTCTCTATACGCTTTGGCCTCTGTAATACTTTTCCAGAACGGATTTCCCGCCCTGCCCGGCGACAGAACCGAAATTGAACCGGTCGCTGAGCAGTTGATCCATGAATGGAGAAACGTCCATTTTATTCTGAATCAGAGA
The DNA here is from genome assembly GCA_002451015.1 of Acidobacteria bacterium UBA6911. Taxonomy (GTDB): domain Bacteria; phylum Acidobacteriota; class UBA6911; order UBA6911; family UBA6911; genus UBA6911. The sequence goes on along the minus strand of DKBB01000250.1, from coordinate 12,118 downwards.
GAAAAGAACGCCCGCATTGGCAACCTGCCCCATCAGTATAAGACCTTTGATCCGGTTGTTCGCGATGACAACTTTCTTATAAATATTCTGTGCCGGTCGGCTGTCTTTCAGGATCGTGTACGGCGATTCGTCCTCCGGAGCGGCGACGCCGAATGAAATGATGGGAATGCCCCAGAAGTTCAGAGCGTTCATCGCAACGGATCCGGCATATTGCGCCGGTGTTCCCGCGATGTTCCGCCCGGCCACCCTGCCCTGCTGTACCGCGCAGGTCCAGAGGGCATTTACGGTGTATTCTTCGGCGGTCATATCGAAGGTTTCCGCAACATCCCCGGCCGCATAAATGTTTTCATAGTTGGTCAGCATAGAAGCGTTGGTCACTATTCCCCACCGGGTTTTTATATCCGTATCCCGGATCAGATCCGTATTTGCCCTGACGCTTTTTGCTACAACAAGGATTTCGCAGTCCAGCATCAGGCCGTTGTCCGCCATAACGCCGACGACCTTCCCGTCTTTTTGCAGGACTTCGGAAACATCGGCGCCGGTCATCACTTCGATATCGTTGTCCCGAACTGTGTTCAACACTATCCGGGCCGCCTCCGCATCGATCATCCGGGACAGGATCCGGTTCGATCCGACAATGACAAACACTTTGAGCCCCGCGCGACTCAAGGCGTCCGCCGCACGCATACCCACGAGGCCACCGCCGAGAATAACGGCCTTCTTTGCCCCGGGCAGCTGTCGTTTAATGGCTTCGGCATCCGTTAGAGTCCGCAAGACGAAAACGCCTTCGAGATTTCCGGGTATATGGTCCGGCACCTTCGCGGAACTTCCCGTAGCGATAAGCAGTTTGTCGTATGCATGGATGCTTCCGTCCGTACAGGCAACCTTCTGTCCGAGGGGATCCACCTCCTCGACGTACCGGCCCGGATGCAACTCGACGTTCATCGATTTATGAAAATCGGCGCTGCGAAAGGATAAATCGTTTTTCTCTATTTTACCCGCGAGATAGTAGCTGAGAAGGCATCGGGAGTACAGGGGATGCGTTTCATCGCTGATCTGAACTATGGAGCTCTCGTTGTCCTGAGACCGAATGGTTTCTATTGCGGCCGTACCGGCGGCGCTGTTGCCGATAATCAGTATCCTCATAAAGGTCATTCCACCAGAGCGCCTATCGGAGCTTCTTGCGTTTCGCAAAAAAGAAGCGCCCGGGTAGGGCAAGCTTCCACGCAGGCAGGACCGTCCCTATCCGTGCAATGATCGCATTTCACGGCACGGCGGCAATCCTCCTGTCGAACGATGACACCGAAGGGACAAACCATAATGCAGGACCAGCATGCCACGCACTTGTCGGGATTGTTCACGACTTCTCCCGTTTCCGGGTGCCGGGAAATGCCGCCCGATATACAAGCCTGCGCGCAGAGGGGATCCTCGCAGTGCCTGCATTGGAGGGCGATCGATCGAATCCCGAAAGGGGTTTTTTCATTGCCGATTTTTTCCACGTGGATCCGTTGACTGGGCAACGGATGTTCCTTAATCGCCTCTGTAATTTTTTCTGTTCCGGAGTGCGCAACCGCACAGGCGATTTCGCAGGACCTGCAGGCGAGGCACTTTTCTATGATACAAAAAACACGTTTCAATATTATTTCCTGAAATCATTTACCCGTATTGCCGACGGGCCTTTTTGAATGCATTGAAGCTCATGGTCAATTCCGGATCAAACGGCTGACCGCAGAGAGCTTCTGGAAGATTTCTTCGGCAAGCGCCACAGTAAGAGACCCTGTGCCGCAGCTGGGTGTCAGCATACACTGTTCCCGAATGAGATCTTCGTTAATTCCTTTTCCCACCAAGCTTTTTACAAATGTATCCAGCTTCTTCACCAGAGATTCGGGCGTCTGTTCTTTTATCGTTTCCGATGTCGGCACTATTCCACAGGCAAGAATGCCTCCCCTGGACAAGTATTCCCCGACCTGATCCGCATAGTACCCGATGGTCTCACCGTAGCCGAACGCGTCGAAACTCATGATATCCACACCCGCATCGATCAGGATTGTCCATTCCGTGTTGCCGCAACAGTGAGTTCCTGCAAGTGCCCCTTCCTTATGGACGGCTTCGACTACCTCGCCGAGGCAACTCACGACATCGGCGCGCTGAAGGCTTACATAGGTGGAAGAACCGAAGGCGGAGAAGATCGGCTCATCAATAAAACAGAGTTGACGGCATCCCAACGGTTTGAACCTGTCGAGCAACCACCGGGCCTTCATTGCAATGCCCTTGACCACCACATCGCGGAAAACTTCATTATAATAAATAGACCGCTTGTTTTCATCTGTCTTGCTTAGACCGAAGGTCAGCGGACCTGTCACATGGCATTTCAAAAACCGTATCGAAGACCGGTCCGTATCCGACAACTTCTTTTCCATGTGATAAAGCCCGCGGCTGTATTCCGGTGAAATCCGGAAGTAATCCAGGTTTTCCGCCAACACGTTCTCGTAGAAGATTTCCAGATCGCCGGTAGGATCGCCGCCCGTTTCAAAATATATCTTCTCTTTCTCTTCATCCACGACCACACAAGGCATTCCTTCGCTGTACTGGATTTCCATCTGCTCACGAAAATCGGCATTGGGCAACTGCGGCCAGATCGGGATTTCCGGAATATGTTTCAAAATCAATTCGCAGGCTGCTTCCGGCTCCAGGTGGGGGAAGCTGCCGATGGCTGTGGCAATGCCTTGTGGGCTGAATCGCATTCTTAACATCCTCGTTAGATGAACTCTAAGTTTGTTACGCTTCCTGTCGCTGAAGGATCCACAAATCCATTATCCCCGCCTCTATCTAATTAAGGCTTCTTTTAATATCGCTATAAACAAGCCTGAACTCCCTTTCTGTTTCCTCACACATCAAATCTATCAGCGGTTTTTGCGACAAATCCGCGTTCTGGATACTATCATGATAGGAAATCATCCCGTGGATTTGTTGATCGGGAAGCTGCCTAACGATCCACTCCCCTTGTCCCGCCTTTTGAATCTTGTTGCCGATAATTCCAAAATGTCGGATGCCGAGTTCTTTTCCCATGGCGACAATTCTTTCGGCTGTTCTGATGCTTCTCAAGCCGGGTTCCACAACAATGAGCATTTCGTCTATGGATCTGGAGGTGGCCCTTCCGAGATGTTCGACGCCGGCTTCCATGTCGACGATGACGGCATCGTCGCGTTTGAGGATGATGTCCGACAACAGGCTCTTCAACAGAACATTTTCAGGGCAGGCACACCCCGCTCCGCCCTTTCTGACGGCTCCCATCACCAGCAGTCTAATGCCGCGAAAATCGACACAGTACTTATCCGGGATATCTTCAACAGTGGGATTCATCTTGAAAAGCTGGCCGAATTCCTTCGGATTGGCCCCGGTTCGTTCCTTTATAAGTTCACGTTGTTCGGAAATCGGCACGATGGAAGAAATACGTCCGGCTGGCAAGCCGACTGCCTCAGCCAGGTTGGCGTCCGGATCCGCATCCACCGCCAGTACTGTATGGCCATCGCCGGCAAAGAAATGAGCCAGGACCGCGGCTATTGTGGATTTGCCCGTTCCGCCTTTTCCCGTTACGGCAATTTTCATGAAGCCTCGATTCAATGTCTTCCCACTATTAGTGGGTTCCCTTTTATATATCAAGGTGAAAATGAATTACTCGATCTTTTTCACGATTTTTGTCCTATTGTAAAAACACGAATGGCAAGCCTTCCCTCTTGCGAAGCTATGGCCGCACAAGCGCAACAGCGAGTCCGTAAGGAACAGGCATCCTGGAATTTAAGATCGAAGATAAGGGCACCGAGGCATCCTACCGGTTTAAATGAAAGAAAGGCTCCTTTCATAATCTCAAGTATTGTTCCGGCCGGGACGAATTTACGACTCGAAAAGCGTCGTTATCTTCCAAGCCTTGTTCCTGTAAAATTAAAGTACGCCCCTCTCATTCTGCGGATGGGTTCGTTCGCACAGGAATGAATTATTGATTTGGAGGTAAAAATGCTTACGGATCCGACACCACGGAAGGTGATTGAGTTTGCGGTCAAGACAGAGGAAGCAGGTGCTATTTTCTACCGCAAGATGGCTCGCAGACTTTCCGACGATCGGGAAATTCACGACATATTCATGAAACTGGCTGAAGACGAAGACTGCCACAAAGCCCAGTTTGAAGCTCTCATGGGAAATGTCCCCGAGGAATTCGCCTATAAAAGCCAGCGGGAACGGCTGGCTGTGTTGCGCGCAACCTCCATGTCGGAATTCTTTCTGGGAGAGGACGGCCTGTTCAAGGATCTGGAATCCATAAACACGGGACAGGACGCCCTCAAAAAAGCCCTGCGCCAGGAGAAGGACACGCTGAGCTACTACCAGGCTATACGCGATCTGATCGGTGAAAACAGCACGGTGGATGCGATGATCCAGGCGGAACGGAGCCACATCGAAACGCTGCTGAACCGCATGGGATAAATCCGTTGCAGGACCCGATCCCGCCGACTGGATGAAAGGCGCAATGCAGTAAAAATCCCCGTTTCTGGTTCCCTCTCCGACTGCCATCCGCCGCTACGCAAAACACGGAAGCGGGCCGCACCCACATTCAGGAAACGTATTGCAGACTTTTCTTTGTATAATGCAACGACGTCCGGAAAAGAGACGCTTCCGGGACGCAACGCAAACACCATAAGGCGAACGCAACAATGGCCGAAGCGGAAACAAACAGAATCGTAATTGTCGGTGGCGGGGCGGCCGGGATGACGGCTGCCATAGTCGCGGCGCGACAGGGAACCGCTGTTACGGTGATCGAGCGGATGAGCCGGGTCGGGAAAAAACTGCTCGCAACCGGGAACGGTCGCTGCAACCTGACAAACATGTACCAGGGCATCGAAAAATATCATGGCTCGAACCCGCAGTTCGTACTGGGCGCCTTAGAGCGGTTCAACGTCAAACAGGCCCTGGCATTTTTCGAAGAACTGGGCATTGAACCCGTTATAGAAGAGAACGGCTATGTGTATCCGGCCTCGGGTCAGGCCTCCAGCGTTCTGGATGTGCTGCGCTATGAAATGGAACGGCTGGGGGTAAAAGTCTTTTGCGATACCCGGATCAACAGGATCGAAATGGGAGAGAAAGGCTTTCGCTGCATCGGCGCCGACGGCAGGGCTTACACGGCCGACCGCGTGATTGTCGCCGCCGGGGGCAAGTCTTCACCGAACCTTGGTTCGAACGGCAGTGGATTCAAAATCGCCGAAGAGATCGGCCATACCGTCCATAAGCCCTTTCCCGCTCTGGTTCAGATCCGGCTGGACGCACCGTATCTCAAACGGTTATCCGGAATACGGATCCAGGGCCGGGCCGAGTGCAGGATCGATGACGTCGTTGCAGGCTGCGAAAGAGGAGAACTGCTGTTTACGGATTACGGGATTTCAGGCATACCGATTCTTCAACTGAGCCGCCCCGTGTCCGAGCATGCGGGATCCGGCAGAAAAATGAGTCTTCACCTCGATCTTTTCCCCGATTGGACCGATAAGGATTTGGCCGCTCGGATTGCACGTCGGATTTCTTTCAACCCTCAAAAGCCGCTTCAAATGAGTTTTGTAGGACTGTTACACAAGCGCCTGATCGCTGCGATTCTGCAGGAATCCGGGTTCGACAATGCCCGATCGGCGTGCGGCGAACTGAATCAACAAGAGATTCAGCATATAGCCGGGCTCATGAAAAACTGGCCCCTTCGGTGCACGGGTGTACAATCATGGATGTTCTCACAGGTAACAGCCGGAGGCGTGGATGTCGCCGAGGTGAATCCCGGCACCATGGAATCGAAAATCATTCCGGGTCTGTATTTTGCCGGGGAAGTCCTGGACATCGACGGGGACTGCGGCGGATACAATCTTCAATGGGCCTGGTCGTCCGGTTACGTAGCAGGAATGAATGCCGCGGGCTGCTGAACCCGGGTCCCGATCTTGAACAATGCCCCCATATGAAAGGCTCCAAACCTATGTTGCGGCTGTCGAACATAAGCCTGGATATCGACCACACGGAAGACGACCTGAAAACGGCAATCTGTGAAATGCTCGAGATCCGCGAAGAGGAGCTGCTCGATTACCAAATATCCAAAAAATCGGTGGATGCACGAAAACGGAATGCGGTTCTGTTTACTTACACCGTTACTGTTGAAGTTGGGGACGAAGAGTCGATCTTGAAGAAGCTCGGCAGTCGCAGGAATATTGGCCGGGCCCCTGAAACAAACTATCGATTCGCAGGCACCGCGCCCGACTCCCTGCCGTTCCGGCCGATTGTCGTGGGTGCCGGCCCGTGCGGTCTTTTTGCGGCACTGACCCTGGCCCAGACGGGATTTCGCCCGATCCTCCTGGAGCGCGGAAAAAGGGTGAAGGAAAGAGCCGGCGATGTATCTCTATTCTGGAGAACAGGAATCCTGGACCCGAAGTCCAACGCGATGTTTGGCGAAGGCGGGGCCGGCACATTCTCGGACGGAAAACTTGTCACACAGATCAAGGACCGGGAAAACCGCTGCAGAAAGGTCCTGGAAGAACTTGTGTCAGCCGGGGCTCCCGAGGAAATACTTTACCTGAGCAAGCCCCATATCGGCACGGATTGTCTAGTCAAGGTGACAGCCAACCTGACGCAGGCGATCCTGTCCTTCGGGGGCGAGGCGCACTTTGAAAGCCGGGTTGGGGACATTATTGTCGAAAATAATGAAATCAGGGGCGTCGAGCTGGAAACCGGCGAAAAGATCGCTTCCCGTTGCGTCATTCTAGCCATCGGCCACAGCGCACGGGACACGTTTGAGATGCTTTCGCACAAGGGAGTTCCACTGGAACCCAAGCCATTCTCTGTAGGCCTCCGTATTGAACATCCCCAAAAAATGATCGACAAGGTCCAGTATGGCAAGCTCGGTGACCATCCCAGACTCGGGGCAGCGGATTATAAGCTGGCGCACCACTGTGCGAACGGTCGTTCGGCATATACCTTCTGTATGTGTCCGGGAGGATCGGTGATCGCCGCCACGTCGGAAGTCGGCTGCGTCGTAACCAACGGGATGAGTTCCCGTCTGCGAAGCGGGAAGAATGCCAACAGCGCTCTTCTTGTCAACGTGACCCCTTCCGACTTTCCGGATCGCGGTCCACTCGGCGGCGTCGCATTCCAGCGTCGTTGGGAACGGAAAGCCTTCCAACTTGGAGGGAGTCACTACGAGGCGCCCGTACAGCTGGTCGCCGATTTTCTGGCTTCCCGTGAATCAAAATGTCTTGGAGAAATCAAACCTTCCTATAAACCGGGTGTGACTCTCTGCGACCTGGCGTCCTGTCTGCCGGCATACGTCGTAGAAGCGCTGCGCGAGGCGATCCCGATTTTCGAACAGAAAATTAAAGGTTTTTCCCGACCGGACGCCGTCCTTACCGGGGTGGAAACACGCAGTTCTTCCCCGGTGCGCATCACGCGGGGCCCAAACATGGAGAGTCTTTCTGTCGCCGGCCTCATTCCCGCCGGGGAGGGCGCAGGTTACTCCGGGGGGATCATATCCTCGGCCGTGGACGGCATCAAGGCGGCCGAAGCCGTGACAAACAAGTATGGCAAACATTGATGCCGGTTATTTCCAATATGCCGGGGCAGAAAGTTCGGGAGACCGGCTCGATTCCATCCTCCCGGCATTGTAACCTTCAATATACTCTTCTATTTGCCGGCTTCTTTTCCCCACAGTTCTTCAAGGCGCTTATCGCGGCCGCAATTCCAGCGATAAAAGCGGTAACTGATGGAATTCTTTTTATAGTAATCCTGGTGGTATTCCTCCGCCGGCCAGAAAGTTCCCGCCGCCAGGATCTCCGTCGCCAGTGTTTGCTGGAAGCGCCCGGACTGTTCAAGCGCCTTCTTGGATGATTCGGCAAGGCGACGCTGCTCCTCGTCGTGGTAGAAGATGGCGGATCGATACTGTTCACCAGTGTCACAGAACTGGCGATTGTGTGCCACGGGATCGATATTATGCCAGAAGACTTCCAACAAACGTCGGTAACCGATCCTTTCAGGATCAAAGACTACCTGCACAGACTCCAGATGCCCGGTACCGCCGGAGGAGACCTCCCCGTAAGTGGGATTCTCCTTGTGCCCCCCCGTGTATCCCGAGGTTGTGGACAGAACGCCTTCAAGCTTATCGAAGGGGGCTTCCATACACCAGAAACACCCGCCTGCAAAAGTGGCCGTTTTTTGTTCAGCCGACGCAGGTACCGTCAAGGGCCAGAGAAGAAATGCGACAGCAGCCGTGATTATGAATCTTTTCATCCTTAATTCCTCAATTCCGGCAGCGGCTCTCCCTCAGGGACGAAGAGCAGTGCAAGCCCGTTATTGCAGAAGCGCTTTCCGGTGGGCGCAGGCCCGTCCTTGAAGACATGCCCCTGATGGCCGCCGCAACGGCTGCAGTGATACTCGGTACGGGGATAGATCAGTTTGAAGTCCAGCTTGGTCTCAAGACTGCCGGGGATGTGATCATAGAAACTCGGCCACCCGGTTCCGCTGTCATACTTCGTTTCAGACTTAAACAGCGGCTGATAACACGCGGCGCAAATAAAGGTGCCCGGACTCTTTTCAAGGTCCAGCGGACTGGATCCGGCAGGTTCGGTCCCTTCCTTAAAAAGAATCCGGAAGCGATCCGAGGTTAAAATCTCTTTCCACTGATCCTTGGACTTCTTCAAAGGTTTCATATCAGTCATATTGGATTCTCCTGTCGAAGTATTTCCCGCATCTGTCCATGCGAAGCCGATTACTGCCCCGAAGAAAACCAGCAAGCCCAGTGTTTTGAGTAAATATTGTTTTTTCATAGCCTTTAGTCCGGTCCCTTTCGGCATTTTTTGTTTCTATTTATTACATAATACTCAATTTGCCGTTCGTCACGATGCGGTTACAAAATATTTCANNGAAGAAAAGGATTCCGTTTCGAGGTTTCCCTGCACACAACTCCCTGGCAGGGGAGTTGGACTCAAAACCTGAACGGAAAACGGGAAACCAGAGATTTACAGGCTCTTTTCAAGTCACACAGGGATTCGTCAAAGCCACACCCTCAGGGCGTAGTGGGCTATTCGATTTATTTGTCACTGAGTGCGGCAACACCGGGAAGCTCCAGGCCGGCCAGATATTCCAGGGAGGCGCCTCCCCCGGTTGAAACGTGCGTCACCCGTTCCCTCACCCCGGCTTTCGCAACCGCGGCAGCCGAGTCGCCACCACCGATGACTGAAACAGCCTCGGAATCCGCAATGGCTTTTGCTATGGTTATCGTACCTGCGGCAAAAGCATCCGTCTCAAACACTCCCATGGGGCCGTTCCATACGATGGTCCTGGCGTTGCGGATAATCTCCGAGTAGCGGGAACGCGTCTGCGGGCCTATATCCAGGCCCATTTCCCCTTCGGGTATTTCCCCGGACGGAACGGTGTGTGCCGCATCGCCGTCATCCGGCCCGCTGGAAGCAACCGCATCGACCGGGAGCACAATCTTCGATTCTCCTGAATCTTTTTCGGATCGGGCCAGGAGGTTGCGGGCAAGATCCAGTTGATCCTCCTCGCACAGGGATTTGCCGATATTTTTACCCTGGCTTTTAAGAAAAGTAAACATCATGGCGCCGCCTATGAGGAGGCGATCCACTTTCCCGAGCAGGTTTTCTATCACTTTGATTTTATCGGATACTTTTGCGCCGCCCAGGATTGCAATGAAGGGACGTTGCGGAGTTTCGAGGGCATCCCCGAGAAAATGCAGTTCCTTCTCCATCAGGAATCCCGCCGCTGCTTTCTCCACAAAATGAGTCATACCTTCCGTGGAAGCATGCGCGCGATGGGCGCTGCCGAAGGCGTCGTTCACATAAACGTCAGCCATCGACGCCAGTTTCTCCGCAAAAACAGGATCGTTGCCTTCCTCTTCCGGATGAAAACGGAGATTCTCGAGCAGAATTGTATCTCCGGGCTTTGCGGTATTAACGGCCCGCTCCACCTCATCCCCGATACAATCGGCGGTAAACTTTACCTCCCTGCCAAGAATCTCCGAAAGGTGAGTTGCGACAGGGGCAAGACTGAGTTCCGGTTTTGGTTTGCCCTTCGGTCGTCCCAGGTGGGAGGCCAAAACCAGAACGGCACCGTGATCGATGCCGTATTGAATGGTCGGAAGCGCCTCCCGGATTCGGAGATCGTCGGCCACGGCACCGTTCTTGACGGGCACGTTGAAATCCACCCGCACAAACACTCTCTTCCCCGCGAGCTCCAGATCCTGAATCGTCAATTTTGCCATAGCGCCCTACCTGTTTCCTATATGCACCCAAAATTGCAGGGGCGAACCCTGGTCCGCCCTCTACGCCCATAATGTCAAACAGCTATTTGCCTATAAACTTGACCAGGTCCTGCAGGCGACAGGAATATCCCCACTCGTTGTCATACCAGGAAAGTGTCTTAATCAGGTTTCCGTTTACCTTGGTCTCCAGGGCATCTACGGTGCCCGACTCGGAGGACTGCATGTAGTCCGAAGAAACCAGGGGCTCTTCGGAATATCCCAGAATGCCCTGCAGCGCTCCTTCGGATGCCTTTTTAAACGCTGCATTGACTTCCTCTTTAGTGCCTGTCTTACGAACGGTTACGACCAGATCAACAAGCGACACATTGGGGGTGGGAACCCGAATGGCAATACCGTCCAGCTTACCGTCCAGCTGCGGCAGCACCAGTCCTATCGCCTTGGCCGCGCCGGTAGAGCTGGGAAGGGTATTGATTGCCGCGGCACGCGCGCGCCGTAAATCCTTATGCTGCAGGTCCAACAGGTTCTGGTCATTGGTGTAGCTGTGTATGGTCGTCATGAATCCCGATTCGATGCCGAAGGTTTCATCCAGGACTTTCACGACAGGTGCCAGGCAGTTTGTCGTACAGGATGCGTTGGAAATGATATGGTGCTTGCCAGGATCGTAAGCACCCGTATTGACTCCCATGCAGAATGTTCCGTCGACATTCTTCCCCGGGGCGGAGATCACGACCTTTTTCACGCTTCCCTTCAAGTGGGCTTTTGCCTTTTCGGCGTCTCTAAAAAGCCCCGTGGACTCAATCACGATCCGGGCGTCGAGCGAACTCCAGTTCAGAGCCGCGGGATCCCGCTCGCTGAAAACCTTAATGCGTTTGTTGTTCACAAGAAGATCACCGTCGCTCAATTCCACGGTTCCACCCAGTCGCCCAAGCACGGAATCGTACTTCAGGAGATGGGCAAGGACCTCCGGGCTGGTAATATCGTTGATGCCTACGATCTCAATTTCGGGATCGTTGATGCAGCATCGCACAAAATTACGACCAATGCGGCCGAAACCGTTTACAGCAACTTTGATGGACATAGCAGAACCTCCCAGGATCATTTTATGTATGCGTCATCCGTTGTCTTTTCCTGTTCCGTTACGACCGGCTTCGGAAAATGCGTCTCTTGTCTTTTTAAATAGCCAAAGATGAGCGGCTGAAAGAAAAATTACACAGCCGGGCGTAATTTTCAAAAATATTTCGTCATATGATTTTATAGGTTTTGAATTATACCTTGAAGAAAGATCTGAAAGCTTCGCTTTTTAAATTTTAATTGGGCATACTGTCAGGATCTAGCGAATATAGAGGCCAGAAAGGACCGGGCGCTCCGAATGTCCCAAAGATTCCAATCAAATACGACACCATCCATTTCATTAAAATACGCACATCGAATAGCCGGCCTCTTTGATCTGCCCGAACCGATGAAAATTTCAGATTATCCCGGGAAAGGCAACGTACATCGCTTTACCTACCTTGTAGAAGCCGGGCTGCCCGGCAACCGAAGCGAACACCTGCTTCAGATGCTGAATACGGATGTGTTCGCCGACCCGGACGCCGTAATGGAGACTATGATTGCATGCATCCAGGCTCAAGAAGAGGCCTTGTCGGAAGGAGCGCTGCGGGCAAACGAGGAATGGGAACCGCCCCGGTTGATTCCGACCAAAGAGGGGATGCTTTATCTGAAAACGGACGATCGCGGCCGTGCTCTATACTGGCGCCTGATGTCAAGGATCCGTGGCGTGCGTTCGTTTAAAAACCTGGGTATGGTTCCCGATTCCGGCCAGCGGCTTAA
>DKBB01000310.1 GCA_002451015.1 Acidobacteria bacterium UBA6911 | reverse complement strand
ACTGCTTTGGGGTCCTGCAGGACCCCAAAGCAGTCCCCTATTTATCACCGACGACTCCCGATGCCCTGATACAGGCTGCCGCCAGGGAAGGTGTCGAAATTATCGTCAGCACCTATAATGAACCCATGATATCGGTCGAGTGGAGCGTCGCCATTTTCAAGAAAGCGAAAAGCGCGGGATTGCTGACAGGTTATGTTTCCAACGGGTACGCGACCCCCGAAGCGCTGGATTATCTGGTGCCCTGGGTAGATTTATTCAAAGTGGATCTGAAATGTTACGATGACACAAAGTACCGGCAACTGGGCGGTCAGTTGCAGCCGGTTCTGGAAACGATCAGAGAATTGTATAAAACGGGAACATGGATCGAAATTGTTACATTACTTGTTCCCGGATTTAACGACTCGACAGAAGAGCTGTCCCGATTGACGGGATTCATAAATTCTGTGTCACCGGATATACCCTGGCACGTAACCGCCTTCCATAAAAACTACAGGATGAGGGAATCGCCCGACACGGTTCCGGAAGATTTGCTGCATGCCGTAGAGATCGGAAGACAAACCGGTTTGAACTACATTTACACCGGAAACCTGCCCGGAAATACCGGAGATACGGAAAACACCCATTGCCCGAGCTGCGATGAAGTCCTGGTTGAACGAATTGGTTACCGGATCCTGAGGGTAGACATGACACCGGAGGGAAAATGCCCCTCCTGTAAACACGCAATTCCAGGCAGATGGTCCATTTCCAGTTAGGTTTATGCACCAAAAGGGGTTTTGCTAGGATCCAGTTATGCCGTATGCTCGAGGTCCGGCAGATCGCAGTCGTTGCAAAGGAGGCGTATGCCACACATCATATTAAAGCTATATCCCGGAAGATCCGACCGGGTAAAAAAACAGCTTGCCGAGGTGATAGTGAAGGATATTGCTGAAATAGCGAAATGCGGTGAAGATGCCATTTCGATGGCTATCGAAGAGGTCGAACCGGATGATTGGCCGGAGAAAGTATATAAACCGGACATCCTGGATAAGGCGCATACGCTTTACAAGAAACCCGGGTACAATCCGTTCGATTAACTTCCTGCCGTATGGGTTCCATCCTATGATTTCCATAAAGATGACGTAACGGGAGCCTGGTCCGGTTGTTTTCAAAGTTCTCTGAATGTGTATAACATAGTGTGACTTAAACCGGCTCTTATAGACTGAACAGACAAGGGAGACCGTCCATGAAACCGAGGTACACAATCCTTCTGGCGTTGATTTTGGCCGCATTGGCCGTTACGGGTATGGTGTCGCATGCTGATTCCATGAAAACTTTCGCAGTGAAGATCGATGCGTCGGAAACCGGAGAGCCGATTTCCCGGTATGTCTTTGGGCAGTTTATCGAACATCTGGGACGTTGTATTTATGGGGGCCTTTGGGCCGAGATGCTCGAGGACCGGAAATTCTACTACCCTGTAACAGGGGAAGCTCCGGCATGGGAAATGTTCACGCCCGGCCCGCGTTCCTGGGACGGAGAGGGCCATCCTTACGAGTTGCTTGTTCGATCCCCCTGGTTCATTGTCGGCAACTCACCTTCGGTGGTCATGCAGAAGGAAAACTCCTATGTCGGGGAGCACACGCCGGTCGTGCACCTCCCCGGCAACGGGCAACCGGCCGGGATACAGCAGGAACGCCTCGGATTGGAGACCGGGAGGCGTTACACGGGACGTGTTGTCCTGTCCGGTGATCCAACTGCGGTGCCGATTGAAGTGAGTCTCGTATGGGACGGCGGCGCCAGCGACAGAGAGACTGTTGTTGTCGAAAAACTGGGAGCGGAATTTGTCACGGTGCCGCTCGCGTTTGTTTCCAGGGGTTCGACCGACAATGGAAGATTGGAAATAGTGGGTAAAGGAAAGGGCAGTTTTCTGATCGGTACGGCATCTCTGATGCCGGCGGACAATATCCGCGGATGGCGACGCGACACTCTGGCGCTTCTCAAGGAACTGAATTCGCCCGTGTATCGTTGGCCCGGCGGGAATTTTGTAAGCGGCTATGAATGGAAGGAAGGAATCGGTGATCCGGACAAGCGACCCCCAAGAAAAAATCCAGCCTGGAAAGGAGTCGAGCATAACGATGTCGGGATCCACGAATTTATGGAGCTCTGCCGCGAAATTGGTGCGGAGCCCTTTATTGCGGTCAATACCGGTTTGGGGGGTGCGGAGGGCGCCGCTGAGGAAGTGGAGTACCTCAACGGTTCTCCGGACACTCCGATGGGTGCACTGCGCGCTAAAAACGGCCATCCCAATCCTTTTGAGGTCAAATGGTGGGCCATCGGCAATGAAATGTTCGGCGATTGGCAACTAGGGCATATGCCCCTGTCGGATTACCTGAAAAAACATAGGAATGTCGTCGACGCCATGCGCGCGGTGGATCATTCGATTCAGCCTATCGGTGTAGGACAGGTTGGCGAGTGGAGTCGGGAGATGCTGGCCAACTGCTCCGATCATATGAGCCTGATCAGCGAACACATTTACTGGCAGGACAAGGACGATGTCGAATCCCACGTGGCACAGATCCCCCAGGAGATCCGTCGTGTTGCAGAAGCGCATCGGAAATACAGAGCCGAGATTCCCTCTCTCGCTGATAAGGATATCCGGATCGCCCTAGATGAATGGAATTACTGGTACGGAGGCAATGAATACGGGGAACTTGGAGTGCGCTACTTCCTTCAGGACGCTCTTGGCGCCGCGGCCGGACTGCATGAAATGTTCCGTCAGAGCGATCTTTTTTTCATGGCCAATTATGCTCAGACGGTAAATGTGATTGGAGCCATAAAAACCACGAAAACGGATGCGGAGTTTGAGACTACGGGACTTGTCCTGAAACTCTACCGTCAAAGATTCGGAAGCATACCGGTTAGGGTTTCGGGCAATCCCGGATCGCTTGATATAGCCGCAGCCTGGACGGAAGATCGCAATAACCTGACGGTTGCCGTCGTGAATCCCTCTCCGGAATCCAGGTCCCTGATTCTGGAGATCAAAGGAACCAATATCCGGCACCAGGCCCGGCGATGGGAGATTACCGGAGGGAACCGATGGTCTCATAACCTTCCCGGAAAAGAACGAGCGGTCGACATTGAATCGACAACACTCGACATAAAGGACAACCGCATTAAAGTATCGCCGTTGAGCGTAACACTCTATTCTTTCCAGTCCTGGTAAGCGGAGAGATAGCACGGCATATGCAGATCGTTTGGAAAGCGTATTGAACTGCCGGATGGGTGCGGAGGATGCAATGAACCGGTCCGAATTTGAAGCGTATTTATTTTTTTCAACACCCGAGACTATGAATGTTCTGAAGAATATTTTTCCGAGGATGTAGTGCTGCAGTTCATACACTGCCGTATTGAAAACGGGAAATTTCTGGAGATCCGTTGCGTTATTAAGGAGAGTTGAAGACTGCGGTCGGAATGTCGCTGCGGGCAGCACCCGATAAGGCTTATTCTTCAAGGTAGAAAATGTCTATGCAGTCCTGCGTTCGCGCCAACGCTTTTTCCAGCAGCGCAATCAGGTTTTTATCAGCCTTTTGGTTCTTCAGAAAATCCAGGGTGTCGGCATTCAGAAGATATTCCTCGTCTTCTTCAAACTCTTCTTCCAGGTTGTTCATGAGAAAATCAAGCTGATTTTCCGTTAGGGTCCCAAGAACCTCACGTTCGTATGTTTGCGGGTTCTCCATATAAAGCCTTATAACGCCCATCGTTGGTACCCCCTGGAATCTTTTCATTATACAATGAAAACGGTCTGCTTTAAAAGAATACGTTCTTGGAAAATGGAAATCGCCGAGATAAGAAGGCGATGCCATTATCTCACTTTTTTATCTCGCTGCCTGTCTGCCGTACATCGGATGAATCTTACCAGCAAAACCGTAAGCGTGAAACTTCTATAAATTCCGGGAATTGGTGCATAGATGGATTCGGAAATGTTGTTTCTGTACGGAGACAGTCTGCCGGTTAAAAAATTCGGCGATTTGGATCTTGAACATATTGGGCTGTTTTCAATTATGAAGGATCATGGAGATGGCCGATGGCGGAAAGACCGCTTCCGATCGAATGCACCTACTGCTTCAATTCCACAATTGTTGCGCCGCTCCCACCTTTTTCAGGAGGGGCGGCACCAAATCGTTCGACCTGTAGATGGTTCTGCAGCAGTTCCGCGATGGCTTTTCTTAAAATTCCCTTGCCGTGTCCATGAATAATTCGAATTTTTTCTTCACCGGCAAGAAAAGCCTGGTCCAGGAATTTGTCTACCCTGGACACTGCTTCGTCGGCTGTCATCCCGATCACTTTCAGTTCCCGATCCATCCCTACTTCGGAAATGTCCGTGCCTGATAGTTGTCCGGAATCCCGGAGTCCGGAATCCCGGGGCCCGGACTCCCGTGGCGCCTTCAAACCCGGATGGTCGGCGATCTTAGCCAGATCACTCCGATTGGCACGATATCGAACCGAACCGATGGCGACGGTACAGGTTTCATCGGACACCGATTCCACCTTCCCGTTACGATCCAATGAAATGATTTTTACAAGATCGCCCTCAAGGATCTCCGCATCCAAATCCATCGCGGGATGACCGCCATCGGCCCGATCGGATTCCTTCTCCCCGATTAATTTGGAGGCTTTCCGGCGGAGAGCCGCAGCTTGCATTTCAATGGTCTTCTTCAGGCGTGTCTTCTCGATGCGATCCTTTATCCGGTACGCTGCCCGATTGCTTTCGGTCTTGAATTCTTCGATAATTCGTTCGAGCGTGGAGGAAAATTCCTGTTCACGCTCCTTTTCTCGCGAGGCGAAATCTTTTTCCAGTTCCGAAAATTTTTTTGCAACAGCAGCTCTTTCGGAATCCAGCGACGAACGCAGATCCTCCATTTCATCCATAGACTCCTTTAACTGGCGCAAATAATCCCTCGCCTGGGCATAACTGGGTTCAACGAGCGACTGCGCCCTGGAGAGGATTTTTTCGGGAACGTGCATCCTTCTGGCAATTTCAATGCCTGAGGAAGCGCCCGCAATACCAAGTACAAGCCGGTAGGTCGGTCGCAAGGTATTTTCATCAAACTCTACCGAAGCATTCCGGATTCCATCGGTCTGAGAGGCCCACATTTTCAGTCTAGGGTAGTGGGTGGAGGCGATTGTGATGGCGCCCAGTCTGTGGAAATAGTCGATAATGGCTATGGCCAATGCGGCGCCTTCTTCGGGATCTGTGCCGGTACCGACCTCGTCGAGCAGGACCAGTGATGGGGAAGCCATCTGCTGGTCCATTTCGGATATGTTGCGCATATGCGCGGTAAAGGTCGAAAGGTTTGCCGACATGGATTGCTGGTCTCCTATATCAGCGAATATTTCATTGAAGATCGGGAGACTGGCGCTCTGAGCCGGGATATGAAAACCCATTTGCGCCATAAGTGAGATGAGTCCCAACGTTTTCAATGTGACTGTTTTCCCGCCTGCGTTCGGACCGCTGATAACAAGGACCTGATTCTGCGGGTCCAGCTCCAGGGATATTGGCACGACTTTCGATCCTGATTTTCGGAATGAATTTTCAAGTAAAATATTGCGCGCATTGAGCAATCGGTATGTTCCCGCTTCCGAGATATCCGGCTTCGTGCATTGAAATTCAATGCATAGGAGGGCTTTTGCCTGGGACACGTCCAGGACGATCAGGCTTTCAATCACAGCCCTGATTTCCTCAAGACTGTCTCTCAAGGACTCTGTAATATCCTGCAGAATCCTTGAAATTTCCAGGGCTTCCTCTTCATGAAGGCGAACGAGATCGTTGTTCTGGTTGATAATCGTCAGAGGTTCTATGAAGGTCGTTTGACCGCTGGAGGATAGGCCGTGCACGACTCCGGGTATTTGACTCCGCGAGTCGGTTCGGACAGGGATTACAAACCGGTCGTTTCGGAATGTGATGATCTCTTCCTGAACAGCCTGCGAAAAGGTGCGTATAATCGATTCAAGGGTCCTGTGGATACGCGCCCGTCTATCGGTCAGGTCCTTTCTCAAAAGACGAAGCTCAGGACTGGCGTTGTCGTCGAGTTCTCCGTTGGGAAGTATTTTACCTTCGATCTCAGCCAGGAGAGGTCTGGTATCCGGTATCGCAGCCGCAATCCGCTGCAGATTAGGAAAAGACCCAGCCGGTTCGACATTTTTTATAAGACTTTTTATCTGCCGGCTCGAAAGAAGCAATTTCTCCACTTGTAGTATCTGTTTCGGATCCAGGCTGGTACCTTCAATCTGAAGTTGTTCCACAATCGGTTTGGGATCTTCTATCCCGGCAAGCCCGAATTTTCCGTTTGTAGACAGAAACTCCGCACATTCACCTGTTATAGTCAGTTCCTGCAGAATATCGGCTTGCAGGGATGAAGGCTGAAGAAGCAACATCCTTTTCCGGCCGGGCGCCGTCTGCACATATCGCGCCGCCAGCGCGAGAAAATCTTCCAGTTCCAGGGTTTTCAATGTGCGGTCGTTCATAGGACTCGTTAAGTTGCCTTCAATTTTTTCTGCAGGATTGCAGACTGCAGAGTCCTTTTAGAGATATCATATATGAACCTTATTTCTCATAAATTATTGTAGGCCGGGACCGGCACGTCCGGTGGGAATTTAATGGAGAAATGCCGGTTAAGTATAGCCAGACGGGAATTTTTTCGCTAAAGTATTGGGTTTTGGGGAAAAGGATGGAAAACAAGGATTTCATCACAATCAGGGACTGGCCGGCGGATGCATTGCACGAACTGCTCACTCTGGCAAGTGCGGTTAAGGAAAATCCGTCAAAGTACCGCAATGTGCTGGATCATAAAACACTTGTTATGATTTTTGAAAAACCGTCGCTCAGGACGCGTGTATCTTTCGATGTCGGAATTCAGCAACTGGGTGGTTTTTCTTTGTATTTGACGGGGAATGAGATCAACCTCGGCCAAAGAGAGTCGATCAGTGACATTGCGCATAACCTGGAACGTTTGGTCCAGGGGATTATGGCTCGGACATTCAGCCATTCCGTTGTGGAGGATATTGCACGGTTCGCTTCCGTTCCTGTTATCAACGGGCTTACGGACTTCTGCCATCCATGCCAGGCTCTGGCGGATTACATGACGATCCGCGAGGTCAAAGGAACGGCTCGCGGAATTAAGATCGCCTATATCGGGGACGGCAATAATGTCGCAAATTCTCTGATTTATGGGGCTATACGGTTTGGCGCCTATCTTCATATCGCCTCGCCATCCGGTTATGAGCCCGCTCCCGAGGTAGTACGGTGGGCGAAGGAAAATGCCGGCGAAACAGGATCCCAAATCGAAATTGTCCAGGATCCTTTCCTGGCTGCGGAAGAAGCGGATGTCATCTATACAGATGTATGGACAAGCATGGGGGCTGAATCCGAGTCAGCAAAGCGCCGGGATGCATTTCGCTCTTTTCAGGTGAATGACGCTGTCGTTTCCCGTGCCAAGTCCGATTATGTATTCATGCACTGCCTGCCTGCACACAGGGGGGAGGAGGTAACGTCCTCTGTGATAGATTCCGGTCACTCTATTGTCTTTCAGCAGGCGGAGAACCGCCTCCACGCCCAGAAGGCCGTGATGGCCCTCACGATGCACTGAGCGGAGCTGTCGTATGAGCAAGCGCGTCGTCATCGCGATCGGCGGCAACTCGCTGATCAAGGATCCCCAGCACATGTCCGTGCCGGATCAGTACCAGGCGCTCGGCGAGACGAGCGCGCACATCGCGCGGATCATCAAGGACGGCTGGACGGTCGCCATCGGCCACGGCAACGGCCCGCAGGT
>DKBB01000106.1 GCA_002451015.1 Acidobacteria bacterium UBA6911 | reverse complement strand
CTTTCCGAAAACCATAATGGTACCGGCGATCATAAAAGCTCCGGTAAAATCCCCTGTATTTCCTGCGACAACAATCAGTCCCCTTCGCATGACCGCGCCCGTCTCATTGCCGGCATTGCCTTCGACAATTATCAGTCCCCGGTTCATTCCCCGGCGGCTTCCCCGGTACGCTCCGCCGAGATCGTGTCCCGCATTCCCCCGTATGTGTATTATGCCGCCCTGCATCTCCGCACCCGCCCAGTCGCCGGCGTTGCCGTGGACAACGATTTCACCGCCGCTCATTCCCGATCCAATGTGCATCCCTGTGTCGCCGTGGACCGTGACTTTTCCCCGTGTCATTCCGGCTGCTATATTCTTTACACAGCCCATGTCCCCCTCCAGGACAATCTCTGCGGATCCGGTCCCGTCCACCCGGAAAAAATCCCCCAGGCTGGCGGTCTCATTCCCGTATGTCACAGGCATCCCGGCAATCTCCCTCACCGGTTTGCCGTCAAACCGGTCCGGCACGATCACTCCCGCCTCCAGGGGCACACGGAGCTGTGATTTAAGTGTCAGTACGGTCATTAAAAACAAGCCTTTTTCATTATTTCCTGCAGGTAAAACTTGAACTTTCCCAAGTTCCCACCGTAGTTTCCCGCCGAGATCCGGCGGATGCCCGGGATACAGGCGGCCTGCACTCCCGCACGCGTCGCCTCTTCAATAGGCTCCACATCCAATCCGTTCATCACGATTTCCAATACTGAATTGACGTCTTCCGGCAGTTCGGTGTCCACAACACCGCGCAGGCTGGGACAGAAAGCGTCATTTGTAGAGGCTTTTAAAAATTTATACCGGGATCCGACCTTGCTGCCGCTGCGTACTATTCCCCCCGGGAAAGGCATGATGACCCCTTCAACCTTCCGCATTGCCTCCACGGCAAGTTCCGCCGCCTGCAGTGTGACGGCAGGATCGCTTCCTAGAATCAAGAAATTCCCGCCGGCTACGGCCTGCCGGACTCCGAACTTGTCCTCCACCAGGAACTCGCCTTCCATCACTGGAACACGCCAGTACCGGCGCCCGGCAATGACCTTGCTGCTCTGGTACCCGTCTCCGAAAAACCTCAGCTGACCGCCGACAGAAACCTTCTCATCCGAATCCAACCCGTTGAAACAGGCTGTCGTAGGGCACGTCAGGACGCACTGACCGACGCGGTCGATCAACTGCTGCGCCAGGGAATTACTGGAAAAACCGAAGAATAGAACGCTCACGCCCGGTCTTCCGTCCGGAGTCTGATCCAGATCCGCTTCTATCGCCCCCTCACAGTGACAACGGATAACGGAAGTGGCGAACCCGGTCATCTTGGAAGCGGCTTCGCGCGCCCATTTCCGATTCACGGCCGTAATAATCACACGCGAACCCCACATGCCGAAGGCTTCCGCGAAGGTGTCTTCGATTTCAACCCCGTTGATGGAATATGTCATAGGATGAAAGGTTTCCCGTTAAAGTGTCTCCCTCACTTCTCGATTACAGGGCGAACACAAGGTTCGCTCCTAATTTAGGACTTTGACTTCCCGTGGTCGCGGCAGGTAATGTTCCAGCTGCACCGGATAATTCTCGAATTCGATTGTGTAATATTTCCTGAAATATTCCCGGATGTCTTTTTCGACGGCCATATCGTACCCGGGCAAAACATACAGGGTTTTCCCGAACGTTTCCCGGCGGATGGATCCGTCCTCCACTATAACTTCTCCTTCTTTAACCACGTAGCGTGGGACGGAAAACATTTTTTCCTGATCGTCGCACTTTTCATAGATCGTAACATCGGCATCCGCTCCGACACCCAGGTGGCCCTTATGCTTCAATCCCAGGATACGGGCCGGAGCGGCCCGGGTGATTATTGCAATCTCGTAAAGGGAGTATTCCCGGTCCAGGTCCGGCAAGGCCGTTTTGGCGACGGCCTTCGGATTCACCTTTTTTATGGCTTCCCTCCGGTACTCCCTGTCCATCAGCAGGCGGATAACCTGCGGGTAGGCTACAAACGAAGCCCCGTTGGGATGGTCGGTGGACAAGGCAATCCTCCAGGGGTCGTTTACCATCAGGTACCATTCCAGGCCGACAGCCCACTGGGTTGTGTGCATGTGGCTCCTATCCTTGTATTCGATAGGGACAATCCCGCAGCCGGCTTCATTTTCGACATCGACATTGACCCATTTGCGCCCCGTCACCTGGTGCAGCAGGTATCCGAGTGGGCCGTCCCCGGTCATGGAAGTGGTATCTCCGAAGAGAATCTGCCCGATATCCACCGTGATGTTGGGGTGGGTGTTCACATATCCAGCCAATTCGGCAACACGGGAAACAAACAGGCCACCCGGTTCTCCGCCATAGCTGTGAAACTGGATATGGGCCATGTGACCGCGCCGGCCGTCCAGGGCTTTCATCGTTTCGAGGGTCGTCTCCCAATTGCCCGCAATCCCGAGATTGTTGCAGTGAATGTGCACCGGATGGGGCAGGCGCAGATTCATACTCGCTTCGGACAGGGATTCGACAATCTGTCTCGGGGTGACGCCGAAACCGGTTACTTCCTCGTCAAGGCCATGAGTGTTCGAGAGCGACTTCCATAACTCCACGCCCCCCGGATTCACCATTTTCACCGCATACCCTTTAGTCGCCTGCAGCAGCCAGGCCACATAATCGCGCAGTCTTTCAGATTCCCCGGCCGCAATCTGCTGCATGATATATTCGTTATTACCCATCAACACAAAAAAACCCTTATCAATGACGGGAATATCCGAAAATTCTTCGTGGGCGTGACGGGCGGCTATGGGAGGAACGGCGGCATCGAACGCGGTAGTGTACCCCATCGCTGCATAGCGATACCCTGTCGCAAACGTTGAGGGTACCGTCTTGCCGACTCCCGACCGGGTCAGGGATGTCCGGGGAACCGGATCCAGACGGTGGTCTTCCGGGCGCATTTTACGGGCCGTATTTACCTTCGGTCCGGCGATGTGGGCGTGCATGTCCACACCACCCGGCATGACGATCATCCCGGAGGCGTCGATCGTTCGGCAATTGTCAACCGAATCCACAATCCGCCCTTTATCGATACAGATATCGCGCACTTCCCCGTCGATATCATTGGCGGGATCGTAAACTTGACCGTTGACGATTTTCAGCATGCCTTCAACTCCTTCACCCGGGCCAGCAGACGGTCGATCACGTCTTCATCCGACGGGTATGCCGAGTCCAGCACCTTTCGCAGATGAATGGGAATATTGTCCATTCGATAGACGGTCCCCCGAACATGGATTCCGGCTGTTGAGGTCGTAAACGCGATCCGGGCGCTGCGCGTCGTTTCGCTCTCGTGCGTATCCAGGGCTATAAGGGGGATCCCGGTCAGGCGCCGGACTGCTTTTGCCGGCAGGCTGGCCACTGGATCCGCTGCAACCACCAGCGCCGCGTCGGCTTCTCCCCGGCTGAGCAGATCGACGACGGTGTATTCGCCCGGATTGAACCTCGGATATCCCAGGCTGAAATTAACGCCGAAAGGATAGCCCGTCTGCCAGGCAAGCACATTGTCGACACCGGTGACATTTCCATGCCCGCGCATGGGAATTAAAGCAAACTTGGTATGCCGGTTGAGTGCGCGCACAAGGAGGAACGCTGCCGAGGTGTTGAAATGCCTGCCGCGTGTCTGTGTCAGTCCCTGTCCGACAAATATGACGCCGAACTTGCACCCCATCATGCGATCGGCCAATCCGGTCAATTGATCATAGGTCAGGCCGGTATCTTCCATCGATGTCACGTCCGGCTTTTGACCGTTCACCAGCGCCTGCAGCGCCCATAAAACTTCAAAATCCTTGCCCGGTTTGATCAGCAGGAAGATATCCGCGGCACGAGCACTGGGGGTGGGTCGCACATCGACGAGGACGACGGTCCTTCCTTTTCGCCCTTCAGGTACAAACATGCCTTTAGGTGTTACTGCGTAGCGCGCCATATGGCGGGGATGCGATTCTGCAGGATTGGATCCCCAATAGACGATCAGGTCGGCACGGTTCTTTACCTCCCCCAGAGTGCATGTCGGCTCTCCGACACCCTGCAACGCCATCCCGGACGGACCGTGACAGACCGATGTACAACAGTCGATGCATCCCCCGAGTACCTCTGCCAGTGCGACCGATTTCCTCTGCGCTTCGCTCGACGTGCTGCTTAATCCATAGATAAGCGGATACCGGGCATTCGCAAGACATCGGGCAGCCTCATCGATACCCCGATCCAGGTCGACAGGCCGGCCCTCGATCCTCGCAACCGGAAGATCCGAAGGGGTACCGTGGCTAAGAAACCAGGACTTGCCCAATACGCACGCATTCCCGGCTTTTGTGATACGATCGCCTTCAACAGTGACGCTGATGTCGTCGCAATCACAGCCGCAGAATGCACAGACCACATGATCCACTTGCATAAAAAGGTTCCCCGTTCCGTGCGGATGGGAATGCTAGCCGGTTAACGGTTTTATTTCCACCTCAAGGTGTTTGGAGTCCGGCATACCTGACGCATAGGTTTCTTCCCCGACCAGGCGGTTGCATGCCGATCCGAAGGGAATAAAAGCCACCCCTTCCGGGACATCGCCCGACAGGCATTGGACGGAGGTTTCCCCGAACTTCGATTTCAGCACTACAGAATCCCCGTCATGCAATCCTGACCGCTTCATATCCGATAGATTCATTTCAACCACATTGGTGGCTTCCCGATACTGCAGGCTGTCTTTACCGATGGAAATTCCCGTACCCTGTTTCGTGGAGCGCCCTGAAACCAGGATCAATCCCAGATTACCCATAAATTTCTTCCTTCACTTCTTCCGCCCGCCGGATTAAATCGGCAAGGGCGGCCTCCCTGTCCGGCCGTGCGGCAAGCAGGGTACACACAGGGCCGTTCTTGCGTATTATCTCCCCGGATTCGGGTACATCACGGATGCCCCTGCCTGTCCATCTTCCAGTGTCCGGCACTGCCACGTCCCTCTCCGCATATAAATAACTCTTTCCGTAGACCATCCCGGGCTTCATCTCCCCTTCCAGATCGAATCCGGGGAGTTCGCCGTTCAGGGCGGATTGCAGGTGCAGATGAAAAACAGGCAATCCATATGCAATTTCTATTATCTCCATGGAAGCCGTATATCGAGGATTTACCTCAGTCAGGTATACTTGATCATTCCTGAGGATGAAGTCAATTCCATTTACGCCCGTCAGACCATATTCCTGGGTAAGAAATTGCACCAGCCGGATTACTTTATCCAGAATTCTCCTGGACCTGTCGGAATCGAGCATTTCAGGGGCAGGCAGAAGATTGCCGCTGTATCGAAATCCTTCCGATCCGAACGGCCTTACACCCATCAATTGTTCGGTGATCCCAAGCAGCCTGGATTCTTTTCCATTCGCGGCGAAGGCTGCGGAGCACGGCCGGCCGGGAATATATTCCTGGAGCATAAATCCGGAAACGCCACGCCTGTTACCGCGCCCAAACGCTTGGCCCTCCTCCGGATTGTAGAAACGGATCCCGTGTCCTCCGCCGCTCAACAGCGGTTTTATCAACCAGCGGCGCGAGATATCCACCGGCCTGCTTGCCTCGACAAACACGGTTTCCGGCACGGAAAATCCCGCGCGTTCGAGCCTTTTGAACAGATCGGACCAATTGCGCACGGAAGCGACAACCTCCGGTGAATTCCCGACGATTCTGTGTCTTTCTCCGAATCGGGCGAGTATCTCAGGGTGATTTTCCAGGTTGGATGTGTAGGCAACGGCTTCAAAGTCCAGCCTCCGGCTCGAATCAAAGAGCGCTTCCGGACTGTAAACCGCCTGGAAATCCCGTCTCAGCGAGTAGACATCCGTTGTGTCTTTTAAATCCCGGTCTCCGAATGCATCCAGGGCGACTACGGGATACCCGCTGCATGTCGCGGACTCAGCCATTGCGCGCACACTGATGCCAACAACGAGTACCTTCATAACAGGGACATCATACTGAAAAAAAGGGACATAATGCTTATTTATAAAGAATTGAGTATTATGTCCCCATAATGAACAAGTATTCTGACGTCGTATTTCAGGAGGTGTGATGAAGAAAATTCTTGTTCAGCTGGACAGCGACCGGGTGCCGAGTCTTTTCGATGCCGTAACCGCCTACGATTCCGGCATTGACTTACTGCTTCCATACGGCGGGATCGAGCCCAAGGAAGTTCGCGATCTCGTTTACGGGGCAATGTTTACCCGTGGCCCTTCCGACCTGAAAAACACCGCCATCTTCATCGGGGGCATCGATGTTGCCAAAGGGGAGGCCATACTGCGCGAAGTGACCGGTACTTTCTTCGATCCCCTGCGTGTTTCCGTGATGCTCGATTCCAACGGCTGCAACACAACGGCTACAGCCGCCGTCATTAAGGTTCTTTCGGCAGGACCGGTACGGGGAAAAAAGACGGTTGTTCTGGCAGGAACGGGGCCTGTCGGCCAAAGAGTCGCAGCGCTGCTGGCGAAAGAAGGGGCCGAAGTAACACTGACCTCCAGAAAACTGAATCGGGCAGAAACCGCCTGTGCCGCTCTGGGAGAACGTTTCGGCGCCAAAACCACTCCGGCGGCTGTTGCGGATAACATTGCTACAGCATCGGTTTTGGAGGGAGCCCATGCAGCCGTCTGTACCGGGATTGAGGGAGTTACGCTGATTCCTGAAGCAATCTGGAGAGAGAATCCTACGCTTCGGGTGCTGGCCGATGTCAACGCGGTGCCCCCACTGGGCATCGAAGGCACCCAGGTTCACTGGGACGGAGAAGAGATTGAGGGAAAGCGGCTGTTCGGCGCCATCGGGATCGGCGGCTTCAAAATGAAGGTGCACAAACGGTCCATCGCCCGGCTGTTCGAGCGCAATGACCTGGTTCTGGATGCCGAGGAGATTATGAAGATCGCGAAAGAGTTGGCCGAATAACTGTTACTTGATTTTATAACATCCTATTTTGTAAAACATAATATCCCTGGAGTGCCTGAAAAACTGCAGGACTAATACCGGACATTTGAAATCCGGGCGCCGCGGTTCTGGGGCCGGGCCAGGAACGCTTCGCCTCCGCCCAGCGTGTCCAGATAGGATTGTGTTTGCCGCAGCAGCTTCTGCCCCTCATCCCTTCCCTGGATCAGGCCATAGACGGTCGGCCCCCAGGAACTCTGCCCGATGCCGGCGGCTCCGTGATCCATCATAAAATCGACCACCTTCTCCGAGACGGGATTGGAAAAACGCCCGCCCTGGATGGAGGCAAAGCAGTCTCCCACCATGCACTGGATGTCGGTCAAGGCTTCTCCGAAACTTCCTACATCCTTTTCTACCAGGGCCGGCAGCATCTGGATCAGCACCCTGCGGCTGATTTTCTGAACCAGCCCGGACGGTGCCTGGGGCAACTTGACAAAAGCATTGTCTTCCTTCTTGCCGTTCAAGCCTTTTTCGGTTTTCGGAATGACCGTCACAAAAAACCAGTCCCTGGGTACGGCATGATGAAACAGAACCGGTGGGACATGGTTCTTCTCCACCGTTCGCTCCAGACCGTTCTTCAATCCGGCTTCGCTTTCATCCAAGTCCGATAGGTCCGTACAAACACGGTGACCGCCGTCCAGGACAAACCCGCCATGCTGAAAGGTTGAGATTCCGATTCCGGAATGTACGCCCCTTCCTACAGCCAGGGCGATTTCCGGAACGGGGAGCCGGCGACCTGACAGCCGCGCCAAAGCCGCGCCCACGGCCATTGCCAGCTGGGTTCCGGAACCCAGCCCGACATGCGCCGGGATATGACTTACCAGATTCAGATTCGCCCCTGACGGGAAACCGCAACGCCGCATGAATCGCCTTGCATAGGTTGCAACCCTCCGTCGCTCCAGCCCCTCAACCTGCAGTACCTTTGCCTCCCGTGCCCGCAGCAAAAGTTTCGGCCGATCCACGGCAAGCCCTACGCTGCCGTATAAACGCCCCAGTTCGCCGTTATTGTCCAGCAGACCCAGATGCAAACGCGCGCAGGTCCGTACCTCAATCATGCGCTCCCCGCTTTCCGGATAAAATCCAGCACTAATTGCAGCGCCTGTATTTCCGTTGAACCACCTGTTTTGTCAACAATCTCCGCAAAACCGGCAATCCTTTCATCCACGATTTTTCTATCGTAGAAAGCCAGCCGTGTTGCCAGAATGATCGCCTCTATAACAGCATTGCTGGCCCGGCAGAAGCCCAGAAAATCCTTTTGTTTTTCCGAGTGCAGAATCCGACACTGCACCTCCGCGCGATTGTCGGACCCGTCGCGGGAAACCACCTCCATTTCCCGCCAGGAGCAGGTCCCTTCAAAGACGACTCCCGGAATCTTCCGGGCCGGGAAATGGGGCAGGACATCTCCATACAGTGCACAACGGGCATAGGCGAGCACATTATCCGCCACATTCGCCACGCCATATCCGGCAAAGAGAAGGTTACGACAGGTATCGGTATTGCGATACGGACGCACGGTAACCATATCATCCGACCACTCGAGCCCCATCGGGGCGAAATTCGGACGTCCCGCCGAATCGAGAGTCGAAAAAATCGTCTCAATAATCATCACAAAGCCGTCAAGGGATCAGGATTCAAGGTTCAACGTTCCCAATTCTTCAGTATATTTATG
>DKBB01000376.1 GCA_002451015.1 Acidobacteria bacterium UBA6911 | reverse complement strand
CGAAAAATCTTTCCGCAAATTGAAGCAGTCTTGAACCGGGCAATTTCCCGTTTTTCTCATCTTTGGTCATTGGCCGACCTCCCAGGCGATTTCCTGAGTGAGACGCGTCCATATCTCCAGAACCCGCAGGCCGAAAGGCGTAGGTCTGTACATCCGCCGGGGTACCAGGCCCGAATCGTCGGAAAGCTTTTCGGGTTCCGACAGGATAAGTCCCTTCTTTTCCATCCGCCCCAGGGTTACATAGACGGTACCTCGTTTGAGTTTCCCCTTTGACAGTGAAACCAGTTGAAGCCCGTACATGGAAGTGTTGACTGCAAGCAGTTCCAGAATGACTTTTTCTTTTGACGACAGTCTGGGCGGTCCCTGCATTTGAGGTTTCATATAATCAGTCTTACAAAATGTAAGACTGATGTCAATAGATACCTTTGTACGGAAGAATTTTCTTTAAAATTGCATTTAAATATACGCCGCGGCGCGGAAGGCGGACATGACGGCTGTTGCGATAGTACCGACCTCCGATGCGTCGCCGACGACAAATACTTCCGTTTCGGGCGCGCTTCGGCGCAGTGCATCGGCCGTTTCCTGTCTTGCGGACATGCCCAGGGCCAGCAGCACAGTGTCGGCGGGAAATTCAACCAGTTCATTGGTTTGAGAGTTGCGGCAGACAACAGCATTGTCGGTTATTTCCTCAAGTCTGCAGTTGAGGTAGACTGGAATATCCAGCTCTTTAATAAGCGCGTTCAACTCCATCGCTGCCGCGCCGCCGGCCGAAACGCTGAGATGTGACATGTCCGGGGCCATTTCAACCACGGTTACATCCTTCCCTTTTTTCTTAAGTCCTATAGCGCTCTCAATTCCGACGGAGCCGGCGCCCACAATAACTGTTTTGTCACCGACCTCCACGCTGCCGGTGTCGGCTTTCGGGGCCCAGTGAACGTGGGGCTTGTCGATACCGGGAATGGGCGGGATTATGGGAGTGGAGCCGACGGCTATGATCAGCGCGTCGTAATCCTCGGCGTCGAGCAGTCCCTTTGTCGCCTCTGTATTGAAAAGAATACGCGCGGGAGCCTTGTGAGCCTGACGCACCAGGTAGTCGAGATAATCCTTCACGTCCTGTTTGAACGGCAGTACGGAACCATGAATGACATTGCCTCCCAGCCGGTCGCTCATTTCGTAGAGCGTGACATCATGCCCGCGTTCGCAAAGAGTCAACAAGGCCTGGATTCCGGCCGAGCCGCCTCCGACAACACCGACTCTTTTCTTCACGTCGGCCTTCGGGACTTTACCTTCGGGGAACTCGGTTTCGTTGCCCAGGAAGGGATTGACGGCGCAATTGATGACCGCGGGAATTATCAGGCGGTGGCCGCAGTACTGGCAGCGGAGACAGGGGCGGTGGTCTTCTTCATGCCCGAGTGCAAATTTGCGCGGCATTTCGGGATCGGCCAGCAGCGGGCGGCACATGGCGACAAAATCCGCTTTGCCGGAAGCGATTATATCCTCCGCCTGCCGGACGTTCATGATGGAGCCGACGGTGCATACCAGAAGATCGGGAAATGCCTTTTTAATGTCCGCGGCATAATGGACGTTGTACATTCTTTCCATCAGATAGTTCTGCCACCAGTTGCGCATGTACTCGAACTCGCCGTGCAGGCCGGCTGAAACGTGGAGGATGTCGACCTTGTCCTGAATCAGCTCGATGAACTTCAGAGTCTCCTTGAAGTGCATGCCGTCCGGATGGATCTCGTCGGCCGAAATACGGAATTCGATCACAAAATCTTCGCCGCACAGTCGCCGGACACGGTCCAGCACTTCAATGGCAAAACGCGCCCTGTTTTCCAATGATCCGCCGTAGTCGTCCCTACGCTTGTTGTAGAGAAGACTTCCGAACTGGGAGATCAGGTTCCCGTGGCCGCCGTGGATCATGCACATCTTGAAACCCGCGCGTTTACAGCGGAACGCGGCCTTCGCGTACAGTTCGACCGTTTCCTCAATTTTTTTATGGTCCATCTCAACGGTGGGAATGGGCTCCCGGCCATGTGCTTTCGAGCGCCAGATTTCGCTGGACGGGATGATGGAAGACGGGCTGAAAGCCGGTCTCCCCGTTTTGTCGGGATCGGAATCCTTGCCGTTGTGGTTGATCTCGAGCGAAGCAAGCGTGCCGAAGCCGTGGCACATTTCTACGAAGCGGGTCAGTGGAAGAATGCAGGCGTCGCTGCCGAGGTCGAGCTGCCGTTCCTCGTCGCAGGCTTCGCGGATGTCCACGACGGAGTTGCCGACATGAATGACGGCTGCGCCCCCTCTTGCGAACGA
Organism: Acidobacteria bacterium UBA6911; assembly: GCA_002451015.1. Classification (GTDB taxonomy): domain Bacteria; phylum Acidobacteriota; class UBA6911; order UBA6911; family UBA6911; genus UBA6911. The sequence continues at coordinate 2,548 of DKBB01000376.1, read as the reverse complement.
CCGGAATAAATTAACGAATTCCGTAGTCACTCTTCCTTCCCGGTCCGCCAGGTTCGGCGACGGCGGAGCCATCTCCAGACGGTTTTTGAAATCGACACCTCTGATCCTGATCGGCTCGTATACATGCTCGTACTTTGATCCCATTTTTTTACCCTTATATAAATTGGTGACAGGCTAGAATTACCCTTTTTTCAAGATCTATTCTAGTTTACGGTCTGAATGTATTAAGAAAAAGGGTAATTCTAGCCTGTCACCAATTTCAATTCCGGTTGATTGAGTCCCTATGCCCTAAGTATGATGATCGTGCAATAATTCCGAAATCGTTTCAGTTTTTATCTCAAAGGAGGAGTGCCATGCGGATGAGGTTTTTCGTTTCAGCGGTTGTATTGTTCCTGTTATTGCCGGGGGCGTTTGGGCAGGACGCCGGAAAAGCCCCCTGCGATCGTGCCTGCCTGGAAAATTATATGAATCGGTATCTGGATTTGATGGATGCCAACAATCCCAGCCTGGAGTTCTTTACACCGGACTGCAAGTTTACGGAAAACGGTGTCCGTCTGCCGCTGGGCGGTGAGGGGCTCTGGTACAGCATGTCGGGAAAAGGGAACTACAAGTTTTATGTTCCCGATGTAGAGACGCAGCAGGTCGCCTTTATTGGAACGGTCCTGGAGGGCGGCGGCGCTCCGGCTAAAAAGACACCGGGTGCGAAGCCGGCCCCGCCNNCTGTCTTTTGGCTCCCCGCAGGAAAATGCACCGCCGCCGCCGCCGTCGACTGGTGAGAGGGTTGAAAAAATGGGGAAGCCCCATCCGGTATACTTCGAAGTCATTCCGGAAGCCGAGCGCGCGTCCCGCGAGGAACTTGTAAAAGTGGCCAACTATTATTTCGAAGGCCTGCAGCGCAACGACACCAAAGGCTACTATCCCTTTACGGACGATTGCGAGCGTTTTGAAAACGGCTTTCCGACTACACAGACCAACTGCAAGGAGCAGTTCGAGTCCGGTCAGCTGGCAAATGTTGTGTCACGTATCCGGGACCGACGTTTTGTCGCTGTGGACCGCGAGCGCGGGATCGTTTTCGCCTTCGGATTTTTCGATCATGTGCAGATCAACTGGAGCTGGCAGCTTGCGGAACTTTTCAAAATTGAAAAGGGCAACATCCGCCGGATCGAGGCCGTCTTTTTCCGGGGGCCTTACGGGATCAATTCCGGGTGGAGCACCTACGAGCAGGGCATGTCTGAGGAGATCCAAAGCATCCGGTAATTCTCAAAAATCAAACAGGGGGCGAACCTTCAGGCTTCGCCCCTATACCTTTCCCTTTCTTTATCTTCTAGTGAATTAGTACTTCCGGATTCCGGTTGATTGCACCCCTGTGCCCTGCGTATGATGGTCGAGCAAAAATTCCGAAATCGTTTCAGTTTTTATGTTCCTTAAAGGAGGAGAGTCATGCGGATGAGATTAACGGTTGTAGCGGTTGTGTTGTTCCTGTTATTGCCGGGGGCGTTTGCCCAGGATGCCGGAAAAGCTCCATGCGATCGCGCCTGCCTGGAAAATTATGTGAATCNNTGGTTCGGCATGTCGGGAAAAGGAAACTACAAGTTTTATGTTCCCGATGTGGAGACGCAGCAGGTCGCCTTTATTGGTACAGTCCTGGAAGGCGGCGGCGCTCCGGCCAAAAAGGCTGCTCCCGGTGCGAAGACTCCGCAACCCACGATTGTAGCTTTTGCGCTTCGCTTGAAAATTGCGGATAACGGGAAAGTTTCCGAAGTCGAGCAGCTTGCAATACGGCCCGAGACCAGCCTGTTCGCGCCGGCGCAGGAGAGTTCTTCTCCATTTCCGCCGACCGGTGAGGCCGTAGAAAAAATGGGCGCCCCCCACGAGATATTCGCTGAAGTCATTCCCGAGGCCGAACGGATGTCCCGCGAAGAGCTGGTGGAAGTGGGTAACTATTATTTCGAGGGTCTGCAGCGCAACGACGCCAAGGGCTACTACCCCTTTACCGACGACTGCGTACGCTTTGAAAACGGCATGCTGTCAACCCGGGAGTGCAAAAAACAGTTTTCGGACGGATCGCTCAGGAATATCGTGTCGCGCATCCGCGACCGCCGTTTCGTGGCGGTGGACCGTGAGCGCGGGATTGCCTTCGCTTTCGGATTTTTCGATCATCACTCCATCAACTGGACCTGGCAGCTTGCCGAGCTTTTCAAGATTGAAAAGGGCAACATCCGCCGGATCGAGGCCGTTTTCGCCCGCTGCCCCTTTGGTATGAATTCCGGGTGGAGCACNNGGTGGTCACATACTGCGACCACCTCCAATATCTGAACCTCTTGCCCTTAACCGACGAAGCATATCCAAAACGCGGCGCCATAATGGATACAGGCTTACTCGACTCTCACAAGCTGCCGGCCGTCTTTGTATAGATTTCCGCCCCGCTTTCAACGAACTCCCGGCCCTTTTCTTTCATCTTTTCCTCGAGGGCCGCTTCTTCGCTGATGCCGTGGCTCTCGGCATACTCCCGGATATCCCTGGTGATTTTCATCGAGCAGAATTTCGG
>DKBB01000066.1 GCA_002451015.1 Acidobacteria bacterium UBA6911 | reverse complement strand
TGAATACGAGCCTTTATCGAGTTATATCTGATGACAAACAGGGTAAATTAAAAATTTTGTGTGTTTACCACCAAACGTAAGCGTGAATTAATACCCACCTGTTAAAAGCGGCGGCCTATGCCTATGATGCCCTCCGAAAAACAAATCGGAGGAAGATATGAAAGCAGATCTGGAGAACGCAGCCCGCTGGCAGCGGCACATTAAAAATCTCAAATCGAGCGGGCTTACCCGCAGAAAATATTGTGAAAAGAATGGGCTCAAGTTATCGACCCTGGATTACTGGAGCTATGGGCTTGGTGCTCACAAGAAGCGAGATAACAAAGGCGGCAATAAAACCACATGGATTCCTTTGCGAATTGGAGAAAGTCAGGCTTCTGGGATTGATTTGCAAGTTGGCAAAGTCACGATTGAGATAAAACCGGGATTTGACTCAGCACTTTTAACGGACCTTCTTCGAACTCTGGGCGCGTTATGCTGAATCCGGAAACGGTCGAGCATGTGTATCTGGCACCGGGACCAACGGATCTGAGAAAATCCATCGACGGTTTATCGGCTTTGGTGACAGCGGTATTTGAGCTGGATCCTTTTTCCGACCGCTGGTTTGTATTTTGCAACCGGCAACGAGACAAGCTGAAAATATTGCGTTGGGATCATAACGGTTTTTGGCTTTATTACCGTCGTCTTGAGAAAGGCCGGTTTCGATGGCCAGTGGAAACCGGCCCCGCATTGTCGATAACGAGGCGGCAACTGCAATGGTTGCTGGACGGATTAAGCATTGAACAGAAGCAAGCGCATCGACCGGTACATGCCAGAATCGCTGTTTGAATGAAATCGCAAAATAACCAGTAAATATGCGGTTCTCAGGCGTATTTGCTCTTGAGATATTTATCCAAATCCGTATAATTCACACATGTCTTCCAGCGCATCAAACCTTCCGGAAAATCCGCAGGAACTGATTGCCATTATTGACAATCTGACGACAAAGAACGAGCAGCTGGAAGCGAAAGTGCGCTGGTTCGAGGAACAGTTTCATCTGTCACGGCACAAGCAGTTCGGTGCCTCGAGCGAAAAGACTCTCAAGGAACAGCGCAACCTTTTCAATGAAGCNNGTGCCGGCATGAAGTCAAACTGATTCCTGCCACGGTAAAGATGGTTCAACATGCACAAATCGTTTACGGATGCCGCAATTGCGAGAAGAACGGAATTGAGGTGCCGATCAAAACCGCCAAGGCTCCTAATCCGGTAATCAAAAACGGACTGGCAAGTCCTTCCGCCGCCGCCTATGTAATGACCATGAAGTTCGTCGATGGAGTTCCACTTTATCGACAGGAACAGCATTACGCCCGATTGGGAATCGAGCTATCCCGAGGCGTTCTTTCGAACTGGATGATCAAAGGCAGCGAATGGCTGGAACTGATTTATCCCCGGTTGAAACAGAAACTTCTCGAACAGGAAGTTCTGCATGCAGACGAGACAACGCTTCAGGTATTGAAGGAACCGGGACGGACGGCGGAAAGCCAATCCTATATGTGGTTGTATCGCACCGGGAGCCTGGGGCCTCCGATAGTTCTCTATGAATATCAGCAAACGCGATCGGGAGAGCATCCAAGGAACTTCCTGAAAGGTTTCAAGGGGTACCTGCATGCGGACGGTTATGCCGGATATCACAATATTCCCGATGTGACGCTTTGCGGATGCTGGGCGCACCTAAGGCGCAAGTTTGATGAAGCATTGAAAGGTTTGCCGCCCCCAAAACGTGCATCCGGAAGCCGGGCTAAAGAAGCCTTGGATCGAATCATTCGATTATTTGCCATCGAGCGTGAGTTGAAACGCTGCCATCCGGAAGAACGGCTGCAGATCAGAAATCAGAAAAGCCGTCCCATTGTTGAAGATCTCCGGAAATGGCTTGAAGATATCCTCCCCGGAGTTTTGCCCAAAAGCCTTTTCGGTCTGGCTGTGCATTACGGATTGAATCAGTGGACGAAACTTGTGCGCTTCCTTGAAGACGGACGCGTGGAACTGGATAACAACAGGGCGGAGCGCAGCATCAAACCTTTTGTGATCGCCCGAAAGAATTTTCTCTTTTGCAATACACCACGTGGAGCAAAGGCAAGCGCCGTCATCTACAGCATTATCGAATCCGCCAAGGAGAACGGTCTGAATCCCTACGCGTACCTCAATTATCTTTTCGAGAAATTACCCAATCTGGATTCCGCAGATGATGCTATGCTGGATCAGCTGTTGCCCTGGAATGTAAAACTGCTGTAAGGTCTTCCGTGTGGATAAATAGACGCTCACGTTGCGCCGAAATGTGGTGTATCACTGTTTTCGGAGACAATTTTAAATCTCGAATCAGGTGAAGTTGAAATTGACTGATATGGTTTGGTCCCAACTTATCGGGCGGTTTGTTGTAGTAAGCTGCGAATTCTTTTAATGCATGAACGTAGGCATCTGCAGTAGTCTGAGCATAGTTTCGACGCTGGAGTTCATCCAGCATCATCTTTTGTAAATGGGTCATAGAGATTTCCTTTCTTTCTCTTTCTCTATGA
>DKBB01000063.1 GCA_002451015.1 Acidobacteria bacterium UBA6911 | reverse complement strand
TCTGGTCAGGCTTGGAATTAAGCCGGGGGATCTTGTGGCTCTCTGTGCCCCGAACTCCAGGGACTGGATGGTCTTCTATTTTGGTGTGCTGAAAGCGGGAGCCGTGGCGGTGACCCTTTCCTTCAGCCTCAAAAGCATGGAATTCACCAACCTGATCCGCCATGCCCGACCGAGAATGGTTTACGCGGATGAAAACCGCCTGCACGATCTTCAGGCACTCAAAAACTCCGGCCATCTTGAAACCATCTTCTGTCCCGGGGGTGATTTTGAGGTGCAGACTCTCATAAAGTCGGGGACCCCCAGATTCCAAACGGTTGAAAGGGAGAGGAGGGATACTGTCGCGGTTCTCTACACCGGCGGCACAACGGGAAATCCCAAGGGAGTGATGCTTACCCAGGAAGGCATGGACTTTTCCTGCCAGTCGATAACACTTTACGAACGGTACGCGCATACGGATAGCAGTTTGTGCTTTCTCCCATTCAACCATGTTTACGGACAGATCTACATCATGCACTCCGTAATCCTGAGCGGAGGAAATCTGGAACTGATGCCCGCGTTCGACATGGACCGGGTAATGTGGTTGCTGGACCGTAACCGCATCACCCGGTTCTATGCCGTTCCCACCATCTATACACGCCTGATCGATATTCCTGACATAAGCAGGAAGTTCGAAAGAGTACGCTACTGCTTCTCCGGCGGCGCCCCCATGGCCGCGGGCATTCTCAAGCAATGGAAGGACCTGACAGGCATGACTGTCGCCGATGGATACGGCCTGACTGAAATGATGCCCGTGACCTACAATCATTTGCACCTGGATCACCATGTGCCCGGCTCGGTGGGCCAGCCCGTGTTCGGTGTGGAACTGCAGATCCGGGACAAAGACGGTCGCCAGGTCGCTGCCGACGAAAAAGGAGAGGTCTCCGTTCGAGGCACCAATTTAATGAAAGGATACCTCCGCAATCCGGATGCTACAGCCGGGGCGTTCTGGCCCGATGGCTGGCTGCATACCGGAGACATCGGCACGGTTGATTCCAGGGGATATGTGTACATTGTCGATCGCCTTAAAGACCTGATCATAACGGGCGGTGAAAATGTCTACCCGCGTGAAGTGGAGGAACTCCTGTATAAACGGCCTGAAATAGAGGATTGTGCCGTCGTCGGTGTCGCGGACCGGGAATGGGGAGAAAGGGTGGTTGCCTACATAGTGCCGAGACAGGGGAATACTCTCGCAACAGCCGAACTGCATGCATTCCTGGAAAACCGCCTGTCTTCTTTCAAAATACCCAAGGAATATATCCAGGTAGAGGAACTGCCCAAGAGCCCCCAGGGCAAGATCCTTCGCCGTGAAGTCAGAAAGCTTTATAAATCAGATAAAAATTAAAAAGAAGCGAGGGAAAAGACATGTACACAGTCGGTTACATTGGTTTGGGCATTATGGGGAAATCGATTGCGCGCAATATTCTGAAAGCCGGCTTTCCCATTGTCGTACACAACAGAAGCAGGGCCTCCGTCAATGAACTCGTTTCCGATGGCGCCGCCGAAGCCTTCTCGCCTGCTGAAGTTGCATCCCGTTCGGATATTATTTTCACCAATCTGCCGGATTCGCCCGATGTGGAAAAGGTGGTTCTCGGACCCGACGGCATCCTGGAAGGCGCACATGAAGGGCAGGTGTTTGTCGACAATTCCACCATCAAACCCGCGGTGGCCCGAGATCTGGCCGTGAAATTATCCGGGAAGGGAGTCGAGGCCCTGGACGCACCGGTCAGCGGCGGGGATATCGGAGCAAGGGACGCCACACTTACGATCATGGTGGGCGGGCCGACGAGTGCACTGGAAAAAGTCATGCCGGCATTTGAGGCGATGGGTAAAACCATAACGCATGTAGGTGAATCCGGCGCCGGCCAGGTGGCCAAGGCAGCCAACCAGATCATGGTTGCCGCCCAGATGATCGCCATGGGGGAGTTGCTCGTTCTGGCGCAGAAAACCGGCGTGGACCCCGCAAAAGTCGTCGAAGCCATCAAGGGGGGCGCGGCCCAATGCTGGACGCTGGATGTAAAACCTCAAAGACTTTTCTCAGGCAACCGGCAGCCCGGATTTAAAGCGTACATGCAGGCGAAGGACCTGAATATCGTGCTGGACACGGCCCGCGAATACGGCGTGCCGCTACCGGCTACGGCAGAAAACGCCCAGTTGTACAATGCCATGCTCCAGATGGGAATGGCGGAATTGGATAACTCTGCCATAATCGGAGTCATCGAATCCCTGGCAGGAATTAAATTGAAAATTGCAAAACAGATCTGACTGGCAAATGCTTATTTCAAGATCCCGTCAAAAAAACTCTTCAGGATGAAGTATCGCATATTTTGAAGCTGTTCCACCTTCTGTGTTCCGCCGGGATAATAGAGAAACATCGTCGGCGTGCCTTTGACCTTCCGCTCATCGCCCAGTTGGATCCCCTGCCGGATCGATCGATTGATGTCGGGATCGGACAGGTTCTCCTTAAGCTGTAAAAAATCTTCAGGCGAAAGCGTCCCGGTTACGACCTTTTCTATATTGCCATCCCGTATCCATTCAGACTGGTGCTCGAAGAGCGCGTCCATCACCTGCAGGGCCTTATCCCGCCCTATTTTGTAGGCAGCCTCGCAATATCGGGCGGCTTCACGGGCGTGTTTATGCTGACTCAACGGAAATTCATGATAGATGATACAGACCTTGTCCTTGTCCGCGTAGTCCTGCAACACAGGCAGAACAATCTTTTGATAAAAATAACGGCAGCCCGGACACTCGAAATCGGAAAACACCTCCATCCTTATGGGAGCCTCCAACGTTCCTCCCAGAACCAGACCGGAAGTCGCCTGAGACGGATATACCGTTGTAGTAAAGAGTATGAGCACCATTCCTGCATTAATGAACGCAAAGAGTGTTTTTCGAAACATAGTTTCCCCTTAACAGAGTGGGGGCCATACTGCATTTGAAATTTAATATAAGCACACCGGCATCTACAACCCTGTTAACAATTAGACGTCCCGTTTCCGGTTTTGGTTCGAAAAATCAGCTGATATTCCTTGAAAAAGTACCGGGCAGTTAAAGAGAAGATGCAATCAGGCACTTCCGTCAGGGTGATCCAGAAGTATATACAAAACATAAAAGCGATGAGTCCCGTCGGGGACATGCAATAGATCTTAGTCCGTCAGCGGGATTTGGATTCGCGGGGCGAACCTGTTTTACGGGAAAAAGCCGGAACGCCAAAGGCTGGGGATGCATGGCAGTTGGGAGTTTGGGGGTGGAAGCCCCCCATGGCTTTTTCCTTGGAAGAATCTCCGACCTACGGTCGGAGTTCTTCACTGACCTTTGGAAAATTTCATAGTTCCACTGTCGAATTTCAGATCCAGGTAAAGTTCTCCGTCTTTCAGAATAAAGCTGTCGGCCGCCGTCAGATCCTTTACAAACGGTTCTTCGAGAGATCCCTCCTCACACATTGCCATTGTCGAGATCGTGACCGTTACAGTCATCTTTTTACCCCGGATGGTATAGTTGCCGCTCTTTCTGTTGCAGTCTGCCTTCGCGTCAATATTCCCGTCTTCCCGGAACTGGACCGTGTAGTTCTCCGGCTTCCCGGGAATTGTTTTTTCCCCATCTCCGTATAGTGTTTGAACCCATTGCCAAACATTGCCCTTCAACAAGGCGCTTTCATCCGCCACGGGCTCGTTCGCCGCTACGAAACGGTTTTCCTGAACCTTGAAAGTTTTCGTCGCTTCGAGGGTCGGACAGCACATCGGGTCTCCCGGGCCGTGGGTCGTCATTGAAACGACGATCGAATTTTCTTGAATTGCCACGGAGTAAATTTTTACCCTGTCTCCGATAAGTACAGTGTCGGTGTTTTCCCAACCCTTGTCGGCCTTGGTCAGAAGTGCCAACTCGAAAAACGTACCGCTGCCTCCGGAGGAGGAGGTAAGAATGACCGCTCCGATCTCATCCCCATCCAGTTCGCCGAACACCCGGTGGTCCGTCAGTTTTACAAAAATTTCAGAAGCCGAGCCGGGAACCGCCGGCATTCGATATTCCCCGTCTGAAAGGGTCACCGTACCAGAAGAAAATACGGCTGAACGCATCGTCATGGATTTCAGATCGGCGGCCAGCCCGTCGGGCTTTTTTTCTGAAAATCGTGCCAGGGCATTCCCCGTACCATCCATGAGCACCAATAATCCGTCGACAACTTCCCATTCGCGGACTTCACCGAGCATCTTGAGAAATCCGTTCTCGACGGCTGCCACTTCTTCTTGGCACGCACGACGGGTCGCAGCTAAAGGTCCGAACTTCAGGGAGTAAGATTCGAGCGTATATGCGGCATTGAATGTATTACACCCGGCAAATCCAGAAGCCTTTTGTTGATCGGGATCCAGACGGAGCCCCGGAGACCTTTCTGTCGAAGTTGCAACGGGCTTTCCGTTCATGTCAGCCAGAAACCATTCCACTCCTTCGGGGTTTGAAGACGAAGCAGCCAAACCGGATATGTGAAAGGAAAGAAAAAGCAGCATCAAACTCAGGTATGTTTTTATGGCCATCGATTTTTGATTCCCTCCTAATCAGTAATCAGGCGATCCCAATAAAAACATCTTACTTAATTCATACGATATGGGATTCGGTTTCCGTCTCAACGAATCGATTAATTCTAGCCGTCAAGGAGCTTTACTAATGACAATAGCATACGCGAAAACGTCAATCATATAAAATGTAAGCATACAGTGTGT
>DKBB01000062.1 GCA_002451015.1 Acidobacteria bacterium UBA6911 | reverse complement strand
GGCGAAAATAATAAGGAACCTCAAAAAACAACGCATGTTGAAACCTCCAGACATATGGAATCTATAGTGGTTATTATAGATAGAACACCTTTTTGAGTCAATGCAGGTCGTTTTCTCAATCATTCAATGAGTTTTACTGAAAATCTGAAACGGAAAATCGTGTATTTCCGTTTCGATCACAGGGATTTGAAGCCGAAAAGCCCTGTTTTGAAAAACCTGTAAGAAAACCAAATCCCAAAAACGAGATTTTGCCCTGCCCTGTAAAGCGTTGCAGGGATGGCATTTAAAAGTACCGAGTTCCCCTTTCCCTGTTCCCGCGCCAAGGATTTTCAACGGGAAACTGCAAATCCTGAATGGTAAAACGCCTGAACTGTTTAGCCTCACAGTATCGAAGGCCCGGAGACCATGGATTTAAACGGAATGAACCGAAAGTCATCATTGCAAATCCGGGGTTGAGATGCCAGTATTTGCGATTGAAAATTATCCTCAGCACGAGGATGTACACTGATACCGCACAGGCGGGGATAAAGAAAACCTGGACACAGAAGGATCGCAATGAATTCGTTTTCAAGTGATAAAAGCACGTTCGATCCCATATATTGTTTATACGTAAATGCCTGAAAACCGTTGAAAGAAAACTCTATGAAGAAACCACCTGGCAAAAAAACAATTGTCTCCGGAATTCAACCGTCGGGAAATCTGCATTTAGGCAATTATTTCGGGGCCGTTCAGCAATACAAACAATTCATCGCGGAAGGTCATGAATGCTACTACTTCCTTGCTAATTACCACGCACTCACTTCTCTCCGGGACAGAGACAGAATGCTGCAACTTACGCGCAGCACGGCTGCAGATTTCGTGGCACTCGGGCTGGATCCCGAGCGTTGCTCTATCTATCTTCAGAGCGATCTTCCGGAAGTATGCGAACTTCAGTGGCTCCTGACCACCGTAACCCCAATGGGGCTGCTCGAACGCTGTCACGCATACAAAGACAAAGTGCTGCAGGGAATATCGGCCGATCACGGGTTGTTTGCCTACCCCGTTCTGCAGGCTGCCGATATACTGATTGTCCGAGCAAACAGTGTTCCGGTCGGTCAGGATCAGAAGCAGCATATTGAAGTCACCCGGGATATCGCCGAGTATTTCAACAACTCTTATGGAGATTTTTTCACGCTTCCGGAGCCATATATACCTGAAAGTGTGGCGACCGTTCCCGGACGTGACGGACGGAAGATGTCCAAATCCTACAACAATGCCATAGAAATGTTCGCGCCCGAAAAAGAAGTCCGCCAGCAGATTTTCTCCATCGTGACCGATTCTGCTGCCGTGGAGGACCCCAAAGATCCTGAAAACAGTATCCTATACAGCATTCTTAAGCTTTTCTGCGATCCTGACGCCCAGGCCGAATGGGAGGATCGTTTCCGAGGCGGCGGATTGGGTTACGGAGAGGTGAAAAAAGAGATTTTCTCCCTTTTCATGGATAAATTCGGCCCGGCACGCCGGCACCGTCAAAAACTGGAAAAAGAACCGGAATATCTGGACGAGATACTTAGAAATGGTGTCGACCAGGCAAGGAAAATAGCCCTGCCGCTGGTAAAGGAAGCCCGGGCCGCAGTAGGAATTCCAAATCATTAAAATTGAAGATTACAGATCACGGATTGAAGATTGGGGCTTATTAGGGAAGTTCATTGGTTGGTTCTATTCGTACAGTTTTCGGGATCAGGTGGATTTAATTTCCCGGCATACAATTCTTTAACAATGAAACCCGTAAACACGGCGAATCACATCAGGCCACTTTTAATCTTTAATTTTAAATCTTCAATCTTTCCAGGGAATAGCAATGCAAAAACCTATTACCGGAACAGGGAAAGTTCCCGAAGTTAAGATTTATACGGACGGCGGCTGTCTCAATAATCCCGGACCCGGCGGTTTCGGCGCAATTTTGATACATCGTAACCACCGGAAGGAAATTTCCGGCGGATTCCGTCTTACAACCAACAATCGCATGGAAATACTTGCAGCCATCCGGGGTCTTGATGCCCTGAAGGAACGGTGCCGGGTCACGATCTACAGCGATTCCCAATATCTCGTAAACGCAATGGAAAAAGGTTGGGCGATACGCTGGCGATCCAACGGGTGGCGGCGCAATCGAAAAGAAAAAGCCATTAATCCGGATCTGTGGGAGAAACTGCTGGATCTCTGCGATCGCCATGAAGTCCGGTTTCAGTGGATCCGGGGTCATGTCGGCACCGAGGAAAACGAGCGCGCGGATCAGCTCGCCAAAGAGGCGGCTACAGGAGAGAACCAGGAAATCGACGAGATATATGAAAAAACCGCAGGGGGATAGACGGATTTAAATTCGACTGAATTTTCCGATCGAACACGAAGTTCGCGCTACATTGGCGGCCACTCGCCTTGAACCGCCCGACTGCAGGCTTCCTCGATTTCCGGAATGGTTTTCGGAATTCCCGGACCCAACAATCGCGCACCGGACGAAGTCACAAGGATGTTATCTTCAACACGAATCCCTCCAAAAGACTCGAAATCCTCTAACCGGTCGTAATGGATGAAAGCCTCATGCTGCCGTTCGTTCCGCCAACGTTCGATTAATGCAGGAATAAAATATATACCCGGCTCCACGGTCAAAACAAATCCTGGTTCCAGGGGGCGGCTGAGGCGCAAGTACTTCAGGCCGAACTGTCCGCTGCGCGTCTCTTTCTTGTTATAGCCAACGATATCTCCAAGATCCTCCATGTCATGCACATCCAGCCCCATCATGTGCCCGATACCGTGGGGGAAGAAAAGCGCGTGCGCCCCCGACTCAACCGCTTCCGACGGATCGCCCTTCATAAGCCCAAGCGTCTGGAGCTCCTCTACGAGAATTCGGCAGGCGGCCGAATGCACATCCCGGTAGGTAATGCCCGGTTTTGCCATCTCGATAGCTTCAAGCTGAACACGCAGGACAATCCGATACATTTCCTTCTGGATTTCCGTGAACTTTCCGTTTACGGGAAAAGTACGCGTAATATCGGAGGCATACCACATTGGGGATTCCGCTCCCGAATCATTCAGCAGAAGCTGGCCATCCCGAATAACCGTTTCGCTGGAGTCGTTGTGCAGGACTTCTCCATGAACCGTTACAATCGGATTAAAAGCCTGTTGCCGGTTGCAGGAAAGAGCAATGGATTGAATCAGGCCCGAAAGTTCGATCTCGCGCATTCCCGGTCTTGCGGCCGCCATGCAGGCACGATGCATGCGGTCGGTGATGGAAAGCGCATCTTCTATCTGTATGATTTCCGCTTCCGATTTCACACTGCGCTGTTTGGAAACCTCTTCCATCAGGATTCGCGACACCCCGGCTTTGATTTCATCCGGTTCGGCCTTCAACAATCCGGCGATACGGTACATTGAAGAAGCGGAATAAGGCGGGAGATAGTGGATCGTCCTTCCCTGTTTCCGGGCCAGATCCAAATGATTTTCCAGCTGCTTCAGTTCCTCAACCGTATCGATGCCTCCATCCCGCGCCAGGTCGCCAATCGAACAGCCCGGTCCATTCCATACAACCGTATCCATATCGGGGGAGGCCGCAAAGAGGACATCCCGGCCAGAATCGGGAAAACTCAGCATCGCCAGGTCCGGCCTCGACAGCCCCGTGTAGTATAAAAAGTGGGAATTCTGCCGGAATGGATAGGTGTTCCCTTCGTAGTTTCGGGGTTGAAGACTGTTTCCAAGCCAGAGAATCACTCCGTTCCCGATAAGCGCACGAATCCTGTCGCGCCTGTTTCTATAGATTTCCGGCCAGTTAAAAGCTGCTGTTTTATCGTTCACACGGCCCCCCGTTTTAAGTTGTTCGTTAATATTGTATTCGACCATGCCTGTATACGTAACGCTTATTTTTCGCGCAGGGAATGGTCTATGTCTACAGCTATAAACCACAGATCATGCACAGCCGATTGCCGACCGCAGACGATCCGATCGTCTTCAGGGCAAATAAAAGGTGCGTTCCCGGGGACCATCCTCTGCCGACTATGAACTGTTTACGGGAAAAAGCCAGAATGCCCCAGCAGAGGCTGGGGATGCATGGCAGTTGAGAGTTGGGGGGCAGAAGCCCCCATGGCTTTTTCCTTAGGAAGAATCTCCGACCTACGGCCGGAGTTCTTCACTTGACAGCGCTGATCAATCCCCTTATCTTTTAGCACTTTGCGGTTTTTATTGGGGCACGTATGAAATACAGCAAGGGATCGATCCAGCGGGGATACACGAATCAACTCCTGTCGGTCGATCTCACCTCCGCATCCATTTCCGTTTCCGGAATCGACGAACGTGTCCGGGACTACTTCCTCGGGGGGCGTAGCCTGGCTCTCTACCTTCTTTACAGGGCTGTCAGCCCCGACACCAAAGCGACCGATCCTGAAAATCCGCTGATCTTAGCCAACGGACCGCTGGGCGGCATCCCCCTGTTTCCCGGCACAGCCAAGGCCATGGCTGTTTCACTCTCCCCTCTCACAGGCATTGCGGGGGTTTCCAATTTCGGAGGATACTTCGGCGCCTTTTTGAAATATTCCGGATTCGATGCAATCCAGGTCACCGGCCAGGCGGACCGCTTCGTCATGATCGTCGTCAACAGCTTCACGGGAGAGGTGACGATCGAGGACGCGCCTGCCGACGATGAAACTTTCGACCTGGAGAGAGACATTGTTGCCCGCTTTACCGACCTGGGCTATAAAAAACAGCAGCTCGCGTTCATGTCCACCGGAATCGGAGCCGCCAATACCAACTACGGATGTATCAACAGTCATTATTATGATATGACGAAGCCCGTTAACGGGGGCAAAGGTCTGTTCCGAACCAAACAGGCCGGACGTACGGGGATCGGCTCGGTCATGAGAGATAAAAGAGTGCGGTCCATCGTCGTACTGGCCGGGCATCTCCACGGAGACAATCCCTACGGCGCAGCCGACTGGAACAGGGTGAAACAGGCCGGGACAAAACTGCACAAGGTCGTCAAGGAGGTGGATCCCCAGTCTCTTAAAATGGCTACTCGCGGAAGCGCCGGTCTGATTTCCTTCATGAGCAAACCCGAGTACCTGTCCCTGCCTGTAAATAATTTTCAGGCCGGCACCCACCCCATGGCGAGGCAGATTTGCGGGAAATACTACGCGCAACATCATTTCGATCATCGTGGAATGGACGGATGTTTCCCGGGCTGTAATCTGCAGTGCACAAAAGGCGGGTACGTCACCCTCGTCAGCGGCGTTCACGCCCGCAATAAAGTCTGGGTGGACGGGCCCGAATATGAAACCGCGGCAGGTTTCGGTTCGAATCTGGGTATCTTCAACTCCACATTTATCATGGAGGCGAACTGGCACTGCGATAACTACGGGATAGATACCATCACGACGGCAAGCATCATGGCATTCCTCATGGAGTGCTTCCAGCGGGGATACCTGGTGGAACATGACGGAGAAGGGCTGTCCCTGAAATGGGGCGATGAAGACACCGCTCTGGAATTCATTCACAGACTTGCGCTGGGTAAGACGGAAATGGCCCGGGCCGCCGGCAAGGGAATGCTGCACGTGTCGGACTGGATCGCCCGCCGGTATGAAAAACGTACCGGGATCGATATCCGGAAAGAGCTGTCGATGTTCGCCATGCAGGCCAAGGGTCTGCCTTTTACTTTTTACCGCACCCACCGATCCCTCTCCATGCAGGGTTCGTATGCCGCGGCCAGCGATATCGGGGCCCATCATGCCGCGGCCTGGCTTATCAAAGCCGATCTGCTGGGCGCATTCCCTTCCTTTGAAAAAAAGGCTCAGGCGCTGATTTCCTATCCGAGAGTACGGTTGGGAAATGACAACATGGGGGTCTGCAAACTTCCGTGGGTGGACGTTTTCAATCCCGAGTCCAACACTCGATCGGGGGCCGATGTTTTCATCAACCCGGCAAGTCAGGAAATCTACGCCGAATTCTACAACGGAGTGCTGGGAACCGATCTCAACTGGGAGAAAATATTCGCCCAGACCGATCGGGATATCAACCTGCAGCGCATATTGAATGTTCTCCGTTACGGGCGGGAAACCGTATCCCACGACTGGATTCCGGACCGGGCAATCGGCCCTACGGAAGACGCTCTATACCAGGCGGAGGAAGAGTTCAACGATCGGGACCTGGCGGAGCGCATTGAAAAGACACCTGAAGAGCTGGCTGGAATGACCATCCGGGAAAAACGGGAACGGCTGATGGCGCACCGAAAAGACCAGTTGCGCAAGCTTATCGATATCTACTACCGGGAACGGGGCTGGAATTGCCGCGGGATTCCGATGCCGGATACTCTCAGGCAGCTCGGCCTCTGGGAATACCTGGACGAGGGCACCCGGTCCGTCATCCTCGACCTCACCAAAGAATAAATGGTGACAGGCTAGAAT
>DKBB01000006.1:16207-24749 GCA_002451015.1 Acidobacteria bacterium UBA6911 | reverse complement strand
TCGTCAAAATGACTTGCTGCGCAGGCAGGACAGACATGAAACACATACCTGCTGATCAGAAAAAAAACGGCGTACCCGGAAACAAGTGACGCCGACAGTTGCCATAAAGGCAACGCTCCGTAGCTTTCCGGAATAATGGAGAAAAGAGTCACGCCCAACAACGTTCCCGCTGCGAGGCTGATCATACGGCACAATCTTGCGTGGGAAACTGCGAACAGGGAGCTGATCACACCCCCGGCAAGGGCAAGCACGAATGCCGGAACCACCCTTATCGCCACCGCCCCAAAATCCTGCATGTCGCATCCCTCCCGCTATTGCGAATGTATTTGCATTATTCACAATCCCGGAATCATGTCAATATTAACCCGCATTTATTGCGGGATATCGTGGATGTGAAGCGGCCGTAGTGATGTAGAAATCGTGCGATAAATGCAGATTCATTGCGAACAGACTTGCAATAAGAAACACGGGAAGCTAGGATGGGATTTTGATCCTTTGTTTTTCCGGGGACCCTATCGTGCCACGATGGGTAAAGCGACTGGATGGTATGGGAATGAAATAGACCGGGAAGCGAAGCGGTTTCCCGGGGGGAATGAGGATCAGGATACTGGAATGAAGAGAAAAACAAGTCAGCGGAATGCAATTCAGGAAGTTTTCCGTAAAATAGACAGGCCTTTAAGCATTAACGAGATTCTTGAGGTCGGCCGCCGGTCGGTGGGATCTCTGAATCAGGCAACCGTTTATCGCAATCTGAAAATCCTGGTTGAAAACGGCTGGCTGATGAAGATAAACACGCCGGAACAGGGTGTGCTCTATGAAAGGGCCGGGAAAGAACATCACCATCATTTCCGGTGCAGGTCCTGTGACCGGCTTTATGAAATAAACGGGTGTGCGTTCAACGAAAAGGTTTCGACCCCGCCCGGATTTCTCACGGAAGGTCACGAAGTCTACCTGTATGGAATCTGCTCGTCCTGCAGGGAATAGTCGGAGATACAAGTCCTCTTCGGCAATTCCCTTTTTTCTTGAATTCCACCCTGTCGATGTGGAGACTTTGAATCTGAAGAACTATCAGACGGTGGTAAAGAAAAATGTCCAGATGTAAATATATGCCGTTGGTATTCGTGAACATGATCGCATTGTTTTTTACGGTCGCGTCCGCATCGGCCCAAGATCTGAAACCCTCGCTGCCCCCCCAGGAGATGCTTATGATTCCTAATGAATTAAACGAAACGGCCCCGGATAAATTCCAGGTCTTATTTGATACATCCAAAGGCGAATTCACCGTCGATATCACCCGCGCCTGGGCCCCCAAAGGGGTCGACCGTTTTTACAATCTCGTCAAAAACGGCTATTACGACGACTGCAGATTTTTCAGGGTCGTAAAAGGCTTCATGGTTCAGTTCGGAATTAGCGGAGATCCCCAATTAAACGCCGTCTGGCGTGTATCCCAGTTTGAAGATGACCCGAGGAAGGCATCCAACAAACGTGGAACCATGACATTCGCGCATGCCGGGCCGAATTCCCGCACAACCCAGCTTTTCATCAACTACGGGGACAATGCGTTTCTCGATGCGCAGGGATTCCCACCCTTCGGCCAGGTAACCGGGGGAATGGAAGTCGTGGATGCCATCAACGATGAGTATGGAGAAAATCCGGATCAAAGACGGATCCAGTTGGAAGGCAATACATACCTTGAGCAAACCTTCCCGAACCTTGATTTTGTAAAATCGGTGATCATTGTGCCCGGCTCAGAATAAACCATATCGTTGCAGGGGTGGACCTCGCGCCTGCCCCCGCGAACAACAACATTCCGGTAAGAATTAATACAGGCGATGCTATCTCAAATGGACCCCACAGCCACAAACGCCTGGAAAAACCTTGTAAATCATTACAGGGATATCCGCCCCCTGCACATGAAGGATCTTTTTACACAGGATCCCTCCCGCTTCGACGCTTTTTCGATCCTGTTCGAAGATATTGTTGTCGACTACTCCAAGAACCGGATCACGGCCGAGACGATGCGCCTGCTGCTCGATCTGGCCGATGTCTGCAAGGTCCGCAATTCTATCGATCGCATGTTTTCAGGCGACTCGATCAATGAAACGGAAAATCGGGCCGTCCTTCACACGGCATTGCGCAATCGCGCCGATACCCCCGTCATTCTCGACGGCCGGGATGTCATGCCTGCTGTCAACAAAGTTCTTGGCAGAATGAAAGTGTTTTCCAACAAAGTGCGTGCCGGCAATTGGACCGGGTACACAGGCGAGACAATCACGGACATCGTCAATATAGGCATAGGCGGATCCGATCTCGGTCCCGTTATGGTCACCGAGTGCCTGCGCCCGTACGCACAAACCGGCCTGCGCGTGCATTTTGTTTCCAATGTGGACGGTACCCACCTCGTTGAGACACTGAAAGGGCTCCGGCAACAAACAACCCTGTTTCTGATCGCGTCCAAAACCTTTACGACGCAGGAAACCATGACCAACGCGTTCAGCGCCAGGGAATGGTTTCTGAAGGTAGCTTCAGATCCCGCGCATATCGAGAAGCATTTCGTCGCCATTTCGACGAATGCCGAAAAAGTCAAGGACTTCGGCATCCATCCGGATAACAGGTTCGAATTCTGGGATTGGGTGGGCGGCAGATACTCCCTCTGGTCGGCTATCGGATTATCCATTGCCTGTTCAGTCGGGTTCGACCGCTTTGAAGAGCTGCTGGCCGGAGCTCATGCCATGGATCGCCATTTTCTTGAAACTCCGTTTGACCGCAATATTCCGGTAATCCTGGCACTCATCGGCATATGGAACACAAATTTCTTCGGCGCCGAAACCGAGGCGATTCTACCCTACGATCAGTCGATGCACCGGTTTCCGGCCTATTTTCAGCAGGCCAACATGGAAAGCAACGGTAAGTCGGTCAACCGCTCGGGACAGCGTACCGATTACAATACCGGTCCGGTTATCTGGGGCGAACCGGGCACCAACGGCCAGCACGCCTTCTACCAGCTGATTCACCAGGGAACACGTCTCATCCCGGCCGACTTTCTGGCTCCGGCTTTAAGCCAGAATCCTGTCGGCGAGCACCACCGGATCCTGCTGTCCAATTTTTTCGCCCAGACCGAAGCCCTTATGAACGGCAAAACATTGGAGGAAGCGAAAGCCGAGCTTCGTAAAGAAGGCAGAACAGAGCAGGAAATCCGGCAGCTTGCTCCCCACAAAGTGTTCGAGGGCAACCGGCCGACAAACTCCATGCTTTTCAGAAAACTTACCCCGCGCACGCTCGGAAGCCTGATCGCCATGTACGAACACAAGATATTCGTCCAGGGAGCCATCTGGAACATCTTCAGTTTTGACCAGTGGGGCGTGGAACTCGGCAAGCGGCTGGCGGGACGTATCCTGCCAGAACTGCGCCACGACCAACCTGTCACATCCCACGACGGCTCCACCAACGGATTGATCAATCACTATAAAAAGATGACCGAACAATAACTATCGGTCGAAGCGCAAAATACCTTCGTCGAGGAGATACGAATCCTCGATTGATAAATAGAGAAGCCTAAGGTTGGGGATGCGTTGATGTTTGGTGTGAACGTTCCCGCGATCCATCGCCCTTCACCTCTGCCATTTATCCATCATCCGTCCGGATTCCATCGATGAAGCACTTTATGCGAGCAGATGCACCGCCCGGGCCTTGATCAGCATGTAAATTTCAGAGCCGATTTTGAGATCCAGGATCCGGATGGTCGCCGGAGTGATACTCACCTTGAAATCCACCCCGCAGGACACGACAAGTTCCGCTTTGTCGGCGTCAAGGATGATGCGATGGATAATACCTTTCAGGACGTTCCGGGCACTGGTCTGAGTCAGGTGTTCCCGGGACAGGATGATATCCTCCGACCGGATACCGATCGTAATCCTGTCGCCGGCGGGCAGGTCATAGTAGGGAACCTGTACCCTGCAGGAGCCGATATCGATAACGGTCATCCCGTCATCGATTCGGTGCTCCACGATCTTGCCTACATAAATATTTTCCGTTCCGACAGCCCTGGCAACGGGAGCGGAGCGGGGAGAGTTGAATATTTCGAGCGGAGTTCCCGTCTGCACAATTCTTCCTTCATCCAGGACGTACATTGCATCCCCAAGGCGTACCGCTTCGCTGTGGTTGTGGGTCACGTACAGGAAAGGTATACCGGATCTTTCCTGCATGACGGATATTTCCTCCAGCAGGCGTGAACGGGTTGCTACATCCACCGCGGACAGAGGTTCATCGAAAAGCATTATGGAAGGATCGGACGCAAGAGCCCGTGCAAGAGCGACCCGCTGCTGCTCACCACCAGAGAGTTCCTGCGGATAGCGGCGCGCGGTTTTGCCGATTCCCATCATGGATAGAAGTTCCCGGACGTGTCGACGGGCAACGGCTCGGGAATTCTCCCGGATTCCGTAAAGAACATTCTGTTCCACTGTAAAGTGGGGGAAAAGCAGAAGGTTTTGAAATACAAACCCGATTCTTCGATCCTGGATTGACAGGCATGTCCCGCTGGAGGAATCGAAATAAATCCGCTCTCCAAGCGAAATTCTGCCTTTCTCAGGTCTTAAAATTCCTGCGATGGCGCGAAGGATACTGGTTTTGCCGGCCCCGGAGGGTCCGAAAAGAACGGTGACACCGTCGCTCCCTTTTATATCAACATCGAGGGTGAAGGGATGCGTCCTCTCGGAACCGATCTGCATTTTAATCCTTGCTTCGAACATATTCAGGCACTTTTCCTGGGACGTGACAATCGATTGGTCAGATACACGACCGTGATCGAGATACATGTCAATATCAGAGCCAGCCACATCGCACGTTCGTCTTCTCCGGAGGCAACGGCTTCATAAATGGCCAGGGGCATTGTCTGCGTGCGGCCGGGTATATTGCCTGCAAGCATCAGAGTGGCGCCGAACTCCCCGAATGCCCGGGCAAAACTCAATACGATCCCGGCCAGCAATCCCCTTCCTGCCAGGGGCAACGTGATTCGGAAAAACGTTTCCCACTCGCTTCTGCCCATAATCCGGGAAGCCATTTCGTATTCCGCATTCACGCTTTCGATGGCCGCACGGGCGGATTTTATCATTAAAGGCAGTGCGATCACGGTGGCGGCAATGACCGCCGCTGCCCAGGTAAAAGTCACGGTCCATCCCGTAAGATCATACAGGGGTTTGCCCAGCAGACCGCGTCTTCCCAATATCAGAATCAGGTAATATCCGGTTACCGTAGGAGGGAGAATCATGGGCAGCGTCAGCACTGCATCGAGGACGTCTTTTCCGCGAAAATTACATCTGGCCAGAAGAAACCCAAATGCAGTCCCGATGAATCCGATCAGAACCGTTGCGATGGCGCCTACCAGAAGCGAAAGTCTGAGTGTATGCCAGATCATGAATTACCGTGCAGAAAGAAAACCGTATTTTCTCATTATAGCCTGGCCGGAATCGTCGAGTACAAGATCGATGAATTTCCTCGCTTCCGTCGGCCGGTCCGTCTCCTTAACAACCGCGATAGGATATAGGATCGGATCGTGGGAATTTTCCGGTGCCAGTGCGGCAACAACGACCTTCCCGCGTGAAACGGGGACATCGGAAGCGTATACGATACCCGCATCGACTTCCTCCCGGGCAACATAGTCCAAAACCTGGCGTACGTTCTCAGCCGGCACCAGCCCGGACTTCATCCGCTCCCACAATGACATTTTTTGTAAAACCTGCTGAGCATACTGCCCGGCGGGAACCGTTTTAGGATTTCCTATCGCGAGCCTGGATATCCTCGAGGATGCAAGCCCCGCAAATGAACTCAAATCCGGCTTCGAACGAGTCGGCACGACAAGGACCAGCCGGTTGCGCACGAAACTGTATCTTGTTTCGGGTACAATCAAACCGTCGGCCTGCAGGGCGTCCATCTGTTTCATGCCGGCACTGGCGAAAACGTCCACAGGAGCGCCTGCTTCTATCTGTTTCTGCAGCAGTCCGGAGGCAGCCAGGTTAAGGCGTACCCGGATTCCCGTCTGTTTTTCATAAACCGAACTTATTTCCTCGAAGGCGTCTTTAAGACTGATCGCAGCGGATACGAGTATTTCCCCTTTTTCCTGCGCGCAGAGCCCGGAACCGAAAAGACCGATAAAAATCAGCAGAGCCGGGAAAGTCCTTCGGAAGCGTTTTAATTTCATATAATGTGTCGTCCCCCAACTCCATTCATTACAAGATGTCTGCTGCGATGGTAAAGAGCACCAGGACTACGCCATACGGAAGGCAACGCGTTTTAGAAGTGACCCGGCAAGCCCTGGGAACCATCCGGATCCGATTCCGTAAAAGAATGGCGTTGTTATTTTACAACAACAATGTAGTTTAAAAAAGCACGGGGTTTCATCTCAAGGAGCGAGGAAGGGGCAGGCATGGTTTAATTCAGAGGGAAGCCCTTAATCCGTCACATCTGAAATTTCTCCTCACTTTTGGACACTATCACGGATTGCCGCGACGACCGCGTCCGAAGGCCCGCTTTTGTCTATATAGCCTACGGCACCCGCCTTCTGCATTGCATCGGCCTGTTCATTCTCCTGAAACATGGACAGTCCCAGGATGCGGACCCGAGGAAGATTTTTATGGATGATCCGCGCTGCCTCAATACCGCCCATGCCCGGCATGTTGATGTCCATTAGAATAATATCCGGAGACAGCTTTCGGGCCAGGCTTATAGCGGACTCCCCGTCCGACGCTTCCCCGACGACTTCCATGTCCGGTTCTCCGTTCAGCAACCGGGACAGGCCCTGGCGCATGACAATGTGGTCATCTGCGAGAACTACTCGAATTTTATTCCTCTCAACAACCGGCCATGGAGGCATCGGGTTGTCTTCCGATTCTTTGAATTCCCCTTCCGATTTCTCGCCGGAATGCTCAGGCCCGGACAAAATGATCGAGCGTGGAAGGATCATTTTAAATCGGCTTCCCTTTCCGGGAGCGCTGTCAATCTCCATTACTCCCCCGAAATAGGTAAGGCGCTCCCGTATACCGAAAAGTCCGACACCTTCCGAATGCCCTCCCTCGGCGCGAAGTCCGGCCGGATCAAATCCCCGGCCCCTGTCTTTCACTATCGCCTCGATGCGTCCATTGCTTTCACTTACCTCCACCGTAGCCTTTTCCACACCGGCATGTTTTACGACATTGAACAAAAGTTCGCGCAGGGCCTGAAAAAGCAACAGCGTAATTTCATCAGCCGGATTTTTTATCTTATTCCGGATTACCAGGCGGGTGTTGAGCCCGTATTTGTCGCGCATCCACCGGACCAGCCATTCCAGCACCAGGATAAGATCTCCCTGAAGCAGTATGGGCGGGCTGAGTTCGGCTGTAAGNNATCCCCGCTCTTCCCTACGAATCCCAGCTGTATTTTGGCTCCGACCAGTATCTGCTGGAGACCGTCATGAAGGACCATCGCCAGCCGTTGCCTTTCACGCTGCTCTGCAAGGGTCAATTCCAGCGTTAATTTCTGGAGCTGTTCCGCACGATACTCGGCGACAACGGACCGCTCGGCTACACGGCGCTCAAGAGATTCGTTCAGTACCTTCAGCTCTTCCTCCGCCTGCTTGCGGCTTGTAATATCCTGTGTGATCCCGAATCCTCCCAGCAATTTGCCTGTATCGTCGAATTCCAGATACGCTTTTTCTCTTACCCACTTCACTTCATCGTTTACACGGATTCGGTGCTCGATATCGTAAGGTTTTCCGCGCAAAGCCGCCTTCCACGTAGCATCGACATACCCGCGATCCTCCTCGTGAACCGTGGACAGAAAAGTCTCGTAGGTCAGGGATGTTCCTTTGGGGATGCTGAATATGCGATGATTCTCGTCGGACCAGGTCAGCACGTTTTGTTCCACATCCAGGCGCCAACTTCCTATCTGGCCGACAGCCTGGGCCCGCTCTAAATCCTGCTGATTCTGAAGCAGCGCATCCTCCGCCTGTTTGCGCTGGAGCGTCAAGCCGATCTGATCCCCAAGCCCTTCAAAGAAACGCACCCGTTCCCGATTCAGCCGGTTCTCCCGGTAGTCGTTTAATTGTAAAAGCCCGATCACCTCCTGACCGGAATGTACCGGAATCAATGCAATCGACTTGTATCCGTTATGAATGCACTGGTTGCGCGGATTTATTCTGGAATCCTTTTTCTTCGGAAAGGAAAGTACATCCGTAGCCCGATTTGTCCAGAAGCTGCCCCCCTGCGTGAAAAAAGGCCTCGAAGGATCGGTTTTCCCGGAAAGCACCTGGCCGCAGGTACATTCCAGAACAGGACTTCCGTTTGAATCCCTGACAACATCTCCATTCTTGTTTCTGCTGCACAGATAATTCTCGCTCGATAAAAATTCATCCGAAAACCCTTTCTGCTCGAAGTAAGGGTAATCGTCTCCTTGATGCAGGCGCAGCCCGACAGAGTCAAAGCCGATAGATTCCTGAATCAGGCGAAGCACCTCCTGGATCAGCAGTGCCATATCCCCGCTACCGCGGTTCAATACCCGCAGGACATCTGCC
>DKBB01000006.1:0-16165 GCA_002451015.1 Acidobacteria bacterium UBA6911 | reverse complement strand
GTTAATAAGCCGGGCTTCAAAGCTTTGCGGGGTGTTTTCGCGCCAAAGGCTTTCTATATGGGATTTATAAAGAGGACGATCCTCCGGATGCAGGCAGCTCTCGAATCGAATTCCGGTCAGATCAGAACGTTTTCTACCTAAAAGTCTGGCCGCTTCATGGTTGGACTCCAGGATGGTCCCTTTAGTATCGACCACAAGCAGACTTACGGATGCAGCATCCAGCAGGCGATTGCATTGATCATAGGCGGCCTGAAGCTCAGCCAGTCTTTCGCGGAGCCGGGCATTCTCATTATTTATTGCCGCATGTTTATCGATAAGGTTCCGCACATATGGCCCGGCTTCATCAAGGGAATGGTTGATCCCAGCTTCCGGCTCGTCTGATACAGGGTCTTTAAACTTTTTCGAATTCACCGCCCGCGCTTTTTTCCGTCCTTTAGATTCAGTCGATCGTCTTATAAGGGGTCCATCGGACATGGAAAACAATCCCAGAACAAATTGATGCAATATCAAAGGGGCGGCATGGCATATATCCGTAATCTACATCCGTCCATACCGTTATGCATTTTTAAAAGTAAATACAGAACATGGAGCGTACCTGAATTTAAGTCTACCCCAATACTCATCAGAAAGGTAGACATTCCATGGCGGTTGGATTCAGCAGTAAACAGAGCGAAGCGCCATCGCGGCCCAGGCTTCGTAAAGAAAAAAGTACGATACTGGAGGAGTTCGGAGCCGGCGGTCAGGATTATTAATTTGATAATGAATGGAAGCGGCAGGAACGGAACCGGGCACCTATCTGTGCCGCTTCTTTTAGGGTCGTCTGGAGGGCATCCGGGAAGTAATGCCTAAAAACGGCATCGGAATGGCCCATCATTGTTGAGGAATTCAGGGTAATGCCCGTCATATCAGCCGGTCCATCGAGATTACAACCGCCGGAAAATTCCCGGCGGAACATTCAATAAATGAAACCCACGGAATTCTCAGGTTGACGGGACTATGAAACCATTTCCTGATCGATCCACATCAGGCCGTATCCGCACGCCTTTTCGCATGATTTTCTATCAACCCGAACTGGTTCGTTGTAGGGATACACGACAACCCAGCCTTCATTTTCGAGCTCCAACAGCGCGCTTTTTTCATTGTCCCATCTGCGTATCGATTTACCGGGATCCTCGAACAGATTTGTTAAAAAACACCAGGCGCCCCTTTCATGCTCCAGCCATGCATATCTCTGCATCGGAACACCCCGCAACCGCACATTCTGATTATATTCCGCATCAAACATGCTGTATGTCATCATGATCTTTCACTCCCGTTTCAATTTCCCGCTGTAATATTTATTCCGGGTTCGTAATAAGCAAAACGCATGCCAAAACAAACCATATTTGAAAACGACTTCCTTAGAATTGCCAGAAAGCTTTTATTTATTATTAATTAAAGAAGCATCCCCCGAAAGGCAGAAAGTTCATTACCTGGCCATTTTCGATTAATTCAGATTCAGGATGCTGATTTTCCTCACCTCTAGTGCTCAAAATCAGCGTCCGGCTCAGATTTCCACCCCCGGCATATTTTTATCAATGCCGGCTCCCAATCATCGCCTGTTTTGTTTACAATAATTCCGGGAGTGTTTTATTTGCTGAAAGACACAAACCGCCGTGGGATCTGATCTTTGATACTGAATTTTAGGACTATAAAAATATGAAATTAAGCATAATCCAACCGACACACTACCGTTCCCCTTCGGATCGATCATTGCATAAAACGAAAAAGCGCAGCGTTGTCAACCTTACGCTGCCCTATCTCGCCTCCCTTGTTCCCGCCGGGTGGGAAATCACCCTGATTGACGAGCAGCTCAGCGATATAGATTTTGATGCTCCCGTGGATATTGTTGCGATAACAACCTGGACGATGAACTCGATTCGCGCCTACGAGATAGCCGATCGATACCGGGAACGCGGCGTCCCCGTTGTCATGGGTGGTCCGCATACTTCCTTTCACTCCGATGAAGCCGCCGAGCATTGCGATGCCGTGTGTTTGGGCGAAGGGGAAATCCTATGGCCTTCAATGCTGGAGGATGCAGCCGCCGGACGGCTCAGGCAATTCTACCGGTCGGATAAACCGTGCAGTCTGGATAATCTTCCGATGCCCCGCTATGATCTGATCGATCTGAATCCCTACGGTTTCTTCAAGACCTTCTCCGTACAGTCCTCCAGGGGATGTCCCTTCCGATGTGAATTCTGCTCTGAACGGCTCTACCTGGGAGAGTCCTATCGATATCGCGCGGCACAGGCTGTTGTCGAAGAAATAAAACAAATCGGCGCCAAAAATATCCTTTTTGCCGACAGTAATTTTGCAGGCAAAATGTCCCACACTATGGAATTAATGGAAGCACTCATTCCATTGCGCATACGTTGGTCGGCACTTTGGTCCGCCCATTTATGTAAAAACGACGCATTTATGGATCTTGCCAAGAAAAGCGGTTTGCTGCACCTGAACATCGGCATGGAGAGCATCGATTCCAAGACACTGATTTCGATGAACAAAAAAGCCAACAAGGCAAGCGAGTACCGGCAGATGCTGGCCGGGTTGAGGAAGAGGGGCATCAGCTATTCTCTTAATTTCATTTTCGGATGGGACACCGAAACGGAAGACGTCTTCCCATCAACACTCGAGTTTCTCAAAAAGAACAAGGTGCCGGCGGCCTATTTCAACATACTCACTCCCGATAAGGGCACGCCTCTATATGACCGCATGCTGGAAGAAAATCGTATCACCAACATCGATGATTTAGGAAGGTGGCCTGGAGACAGGTGCTTCATTAAACCCCAAAATTACTCCGGTGAAACCCTGGAAAAGAATGTCCGGGACCTGCACAACGCATTTTACAGCTATCCATCCATGTTGGCGCGACTTCCACTTCCCGTCACTATGGGTAATATCGCCTCCTGGGTGATCAATTTCTCCCAACATGACGTGATGCGGGGAGATTTGAAGGAAAACTTCGATTCCTACTAGCCCGCATTTCCTACAAGGTTTTTATTGCAGCCACAATTAAAGCGTTTGCATATACTGCACATTCTCTATCAAGCTCTGTTTAAGCAAAGAGGCCCCGATCCGTGAGAAAACGGGCCAGACTTTGCGTATCCTGAAACCGGATCCTATATTTATACTAATACCTTCCGCGTCAAGCTGTTCGTTTATACCGGGCACTGAAACAAGAACCCATTTGCATGTATTCTTTTAGGAGTGAATATTGACATGAAAAATTCTATTCTGGCAGCCGTTGCCGCGATTCTGTTTCTGGTCCTTACGCCATTAAAGGCACAGACTTCATGGGAAATCGATGCATCCCATTCATCGATCCAATTCCGTGTAAAACACCTGATGATCAGCAACGTTCAGGGCACATTCGACAAAATTTCCGGCAAAGTTATATTCGACGGTGAGAATTATGCATCGGTCAAAGCCGAGGCTGTAATCCAGGCCGTGTCGATCAACACCCGAGAACCGAAAAGGGATGACCACCTGCGCAGTGCTGATTTCTTCGACACCGCAACCTATCCCGAGATTGTCTTTAAAGCAAAACGGGTGGAGGATATCCGGGGAACCCGGTTCAAGCTGGTAGGGGAGCTTACCATGCGGGGCACGACGAAAGAAGTCTCTCTCGATGTCGAAGCCACTCCAGTTGTAAAGGGCATGAGCGGCGAATCCCGCATCGGCGTGCATGCCACAACCCGGTTGGACCGTCAGGAATACGGCATTAAATGGAACAGGGCGCTCGATGCCGGAGGATTTGTTGTGGGAAACGAGGTCGAAATCATCCTGGATCTGGAGCTTGTGAAGAGCGAATAACCAAAACGCATTTCTCTCGAGGTCTCGAATGCTTGGCTTAGACCGAGGAATTTTGCGGTTCAGGAATCATATTTTCGAAAGTCCCCGCTCCAGGTCGTCGATGATGTCCTCCACATCCTCAATACCCACCGCCAATCGGAAAAGAGTATCCTTGATTCCGAGGGCATACCGCTCCTTGCGTGTATAATCGTAGTAGCTGATCATGGCCGGGTGGGTTATCAGGGTTTCCACTCCCCCCAGGCTCGGCCCGACATAGCAAAGCTTCAGGGAATCGATCAAATTCTTTGCCGAACGCAGGGTTCCTTTGGTCTCAAAAGAAACCACCCCTCCTCCACCCCGCATCTGTTCCGTAGCCACTGCGTAATGGGGATGATTTTCCAGAAAGGGGTAATACACCTTCGATACCTTTGGGTGCGATTCGAGGAAACGGGCCACGGCCAGGGCTGTTTCATTCTGGCGGGCGACCCGCAGGGGAAAGGTTTTGAGACCTCTCAGCAGCATATAACAGCAGTGCGGATCAATCGTTCCTCCCATGGATTTGTGAAGATTCCGGATCTGGTCGACCAGTTCCGTACGCCCCATAACGGCCCCGGCAAGGATATCATTATGGCCGGCGAGGTATTTGGTGCAGCTTTGCAGGACAAGATCCATTCCGAATTCCAACGGGCGCTGGTTGAATGGCGTGGCAAAAGTACTGTCGATCAGGGTTAACACGTTATGCCGGTCGGCGATCTCTTTGATTTTGACAAGATCGAAGATATTCAGGTAAGGATTGGTCGGTGATTCGGAAAAAATGAACCGTGTGCTCTTGCGGATTGCCTTATCCAGCAAATCGTAATCGCCGAATGAAACAATCGTACAATCGATGGCGAACTGTTTCAGGTAGGAACGGCAGAATTCCAGAGTTTTCTTGTAGGAATCATCGGTTATTACGATATGGTCGCCGGACTGGACCAGGGACAGGATTGTCGTAGTGATCGCACTCATTCCCGATGAAAAGACAACACAGTCCTCCGATCCTTCAAGATCCGCGAGCCGTTTCTCGGCGATGGTGACCGTCGGATTTCCATAGCGCCCGTACTCGTAATGATCCTTGCCTTTCCTCGTATAATCTTCGATCTCCTTGCTGTCCTTGAAGGTAAAGGTCGACGATTGAATAATCGGAGTGGTCAGCGAATCGGCGAATTTACGCCGGCTTTCCCCTGCATGAATGGAACGGGTTGCCAGAGACGGAATTCTCTTCCTGCCCTTGGTTTTAGCCATGAATATCTCCTTATAATCAAGCCATCCTTAATCCCTAATTCACATTGGTTGACAATAACGGGATTCTGTCTAACGGGAAGCTCCCGTTAAATAAAGGTTGCCTGGCGGGAAGAGACCAGGCATGAGGAGTCCGATCCGCCGGTGCGCTCCCGGTTCCGATCAATGCACATTCATTTGATTTGATGGGACTGGCCCCTCCTGGGCACAAAGACATCGAAACCCTCTCGCCTCAAATCTTCGGCGAAAGAAATGCTCTGTGTCTCTTCGCCATGGACCAGAGCAATTTTCTTAATTTTCAAATTCGACTTTTTCAGCAATCGCAGCATCTCGTTTTTATCTGCATGGGCACTGAAACCGCCGATTTTTTCCACTCTTGCCCTCAGCGGATAGGTCTTGTTCAGGAAACGAAGCAGCGGCGGATTCCCTTTTCGTCCGGCCTCCTGATACGCAAGGCCCTGCTCTTCGATCCTGCGACCGAGCGTATGTTCCGCCATATAACCGACAATAAGAATTGTATGCTGCGGTTCGTGAATTTTGTGTCGAAGATGGTGCAGGACACGTCCGGCTTCACACATTCCCGAGGCGGCAATTACAATATGGGGGAGCCTTTCCCTGTTCACGGCCATCGATTCTTCAACGGATTTAATGAAATGGATGTGTTCGAAGATGAAGGGATTTTCTCCCCTCTCAAGAAATGTGCGGTGGGTTTCTTCATCATAAACTTCCGGATGTTCGCCGAAAACGCGCGTCATGTTGACCGCGAGGGGACTGTCGACATAAATCGGTACGTTCAGTTTCTTGTCTTCGTTGTAAAGCTCGTGCAGAAAATAGAGGAGGGTTTGGGTGCGGCCGAAAGCGAACGCAGGTATAATTACGCTGCCGCCTCTTTCAAATGTCTTAAGAAGCACGTCCTTCAGCCTTCCCTTCATGTCTCCGACCGGTTCATGCTCCCGGTCTCCGTAAGTGCTCTCCATTACAAGGAGGTCTATATCACGATCCGACTCCTCGAAAACGGTCGTGGGATCATTCAGAATGGGTTTGTTAAAACGGCCGATATCCCCGGTAAAAAGAACCGTGCGGCTGTTTCCGTTTTCCCGGACTTTTACAACGCTGAAAGCCGATCCCAGTATATGTCCCGCATCGTAAAAATTGCAGGTCGCGCCGTTGCCGACGGAAACATTATGGCGGTACGGATAGGAATCGAAATATTCCAGGGCCTGCTCGGCATCGGCGATCGTGTAAAGGGGCTCCACGGTTTCCAGCCGGTGCTGGTCCAGAAACTCGTTGATTTTGGAAACATTCAATTCATGACGTCCCTTTTTCAGTATCGATTTAATTTCCTTCAGGCCGCGCTGGCTTATTTTTTTTGCCTTGGGCGTTTTTCTCGCTTCTGAAAGCGCCCCACGGACCGTTTTATAATTGAGGTAGTTGGCATCCGACTCCTGAATGTAGGCGGAATCCCGCAAAAGGTATTCGCAGGCAGCCGCTGTCGGCCGGGTGCAAAAAATCCTTCCATTAAATCCGTTTTTAGTTAAGAGAGGAATGCGCCCGGAATGATCGATATGCGCGTGGGACAGGATAATATTGGTCAGGATTTCGGGATCAACCTGCATGGTCCTGTTCTTCTGAATCGATTCCGTCCTGCGACCCTGAAACATACCGCAATCCAGAAGGATATTGTCAGAATTTGCGGATACCAAATGCATGGATCCCGTCACTTCCCGTACGGCTCCGTAAAATGTGATATGCATAAATATTCTCCAAAATTATAATAGAACAGCCGATCCCGGAATTTCCCGCGCTTTCTTGCAGCGGAATTATTTTAAGCTACTCTTAGCTCTAGGGGGAGATTATTTTCCACACTTATGCCATGGGGATACCCTGCATTTCTGACAGGAATTCGTGTAAACGAAGGGACCCGGGGGTAATGCAGAAAACTGTTGGACATCCCGGCTCGTTAAACGGCGCAGCACCGAAGATCCCGTGAGACGGTCTAATGCTTTACGATAGATCTTGTCCCGTACGTCCAGGAGTTAGAGAGAACGCGCCCAGTTTATGCACAGAATAAATTCGGACGCCCGTAGACATGGTTCGCTGTGGCACTGCATTGGAAGCCCAGTGATAAATGCAGGTTAAACAGGAGGTTTTTATGGAAGGGGCCAACCACTCGATATCGGAAACAATCCGGGTGACCATTACGGTTCTGACAGACAATTACTACGATGCACTGCGACCGGACACCCCTTTTGCAACGCGATACCGGACGTCTCCGGGCAAATCCATCTACNNAATCCGGATATAGTAGCGCCGATGCATTGCACCGGATTTGAAGCCCTGGTCGCTTTCAGCAGCGCGATGCCCGACGCCTTCATTCTGAACACGGCGGGAACACGCTATACATTCAAAACATAAGATTAGTTTTACTTAAATACACAGTAGAGAAGTTTCTCTTGCACTCCTCCATTGAACGATATAAGAATGCCCCACAGAAATATAAAATCAGGGGGGAATGCTATGTGCTCCATTAAATCTGCGCCTAAAGGATTGACACGAAGGAACTTTGTAGCCGCAGCCGCGGCCGTGGCCGGATCAGCCGGTCTTGCGAATATGGCCCATGGCACCGCAAAAACCGAGGGAAAAGCATTGACACCGATAGAAACGATGAATACTTACGGCCAGGATCTTTTAAACATGCTGGTTTTGAGAACGTATCCGATCGCCATAAAAATGCTGAAAAGTGAAAGCGAGATCCCGGAGGGCGCCGTAAGACCGAAAAAGGACCTTGGGGAACATTACTCCACCTGCCAGGCTTTCGGCATAGCCCGCCATCGGGGAACGAAACTGGCGATGTTTATCGAAGACCACTGGTGCTTTGAACCGATCATCGGCTACGGGCTGAAGGAGCCGCCAGAGGATTACCTGGAAGGATCCATGAGTGCTTTCTTTGTACAAGACAAGGAAGGCGCAAAGAAACGCACCAGTGAGATACCTCTGCTGCCGCACGGCAAATATGCCGGGATGGTTCTGGGACCGCTTCATAATGCAAACTACACACCAGACCTGACGGTGATCTACTGCAACGCAACGCAGCTGCGTCACATGCTGTTCGCCATATTGCGGAAAAACGGATACCGGGTTACATCCACCATCGATCCGCTATGGTCCTGTGTGCACTCCGTGGTACCGTCCCTTCTGACGGGAGAATGCGAAGTGACCGTACCCGATCCCGGAGAATATGAAAGAGGCGCTGTCGGGGACGACGAAATGATGCTCACCGTTCCGGCTGGCAGAATGGAAGAGTTGATGTCCGGTGTATATCACTACGACAAGATGGGAATGGGATACCGCGACGGTTTCGGCCGCATGATAAAAGGCAATTTCAAGCAGCCTCCGATTTATGAGGAGTATTTCAAACGGTGGGGCCTGGACGCGCCGGAATAAAAAAAACTCCGCAGTTTCGTTTATTCAGAACATCCGTCAATACTCCATAAGTGGACCGGGACCTCACCGGTTCCCTTCCGGAGCATAGTAGCCTTTCCGGGATCGTATTCGAACATCACGCTTCTCGCAGTGAATTTCAATTTTCCGGAAGGTACCGTCCTTTCTTTTATCCGTCGGAATGTAGGCCAGACTGTATTGTCCCCGGAGATCTCTTCCGATCTTGTTGAATGTTTCCTGTATCTCCTTGAATTCAGCGCGGGGTGAAAAAAAGGCGCCGCCGGTCTGCTCTGAAAATTTTTGCAGATCTCCGAAACTGCCCTGGGAACGACTTCCGCGTACCCCTATGCCGTAAATGAGAGCGTTGCTTTTCTGGGCGGCTTCAACCGCCTCATCTCTGGAAACAAGACTGGAGGTGTCTTCCCCGTCGCTGATTACGACCATCACCTTCCGTCCGGCCTCATAAAACAGTTTTTCTTCCGCGGCAAGATAAACGGCATCGTAAAGAGAAGTGTTGCCGCCCGCTCTCAAGCTGTTTAATGCATGGACCAGATCGTCCTGATTTTGAGTGAAATCCTGGACAAGATTGACTTCGGAATCGAACTGGATAATTAAAGCAAGGTCCTTATTCGGCCTCATTATTTCCCTGAAAAACTCTGCTGCGGTCTCAATTTCATACTGGAGCTTATCCTTGACGCTCCCACTGGTGTCGATAATCAAAGCGATTGTCAGGATCACCTCTTCGCTCTTCGCCGTTTCGCTGAAAAACTCAATCTCCTGGGGCTTGCCGTTTTCGAAAATCCTGAAGTCTGCGGCGCTCAGACCGCTCACGGGAATGCCGTCTTTATCCAGGGCGCTGAAAGGGATATTTACGATCGATACCTCGCTGCGGATTGTCTTCTGAGGCGAGAATCCGAATACGCCTCCGGCGAACAGGACCAGTAAAATGAAACACACAGTTATTGCCGGTGAAATTTGAATCCTCATAACGACATCCGATCAAAGTTGTAAAAACCGGTTTTCCCGAACGACACGCAACAGAAAACGGGGGGTAGTCACATTGTACCGCCCCCGCTGGAAAGATTAAGAGAAATTTCCCGGATTATTCCCACCCGTTTGTGATCCCGTGATCGGCCATATACCCGATCGCTTCGATATCGTATATCTTGCCGCCGCGGATCTTGAAGACATGCGCAGCCGGCAGATCGAACGGCCCGTAATCGTTGGCACGTTCGGTGACTCCGGGCACGCCGACGATGTTCATCATCTTGGGTTCGCCGTCATGCCGGAATATGGAAAAGGCGAATGCCAGTCCCTTTTCTTCATCGATGGCAAGAATGCGCCTATCGGTAATATCCGTGATATAACTCCAGATGCCCGTATTCATCTGCTCCCCGCATTTCATTCTGTTGAATACAGTAGAATCGTCGTCACTTGCATCTTTACCGACGGAGATACCTCCGTTTTCCCTGCGCTGGCATTCATCCGCAAAGGGGGCGACCTCCCCGTTGCCTTGCAGAATGGACTCATAATAGGAATTGGCAATATCGATCATCTTCCCGCGTGAGATACGCTCCATCTTGGGCTGCCGCTCGAGCAGTGCAGGGCGCACTTCGGACATATTGGGATGGAGCGGCGCTCCTTCCTCATTGTGAATCACCAG
Source organism: Acidobacteria bacterium UBA6911 (assembly GCA_002451015.1). Taxonomy (GTDB): domain Bacteria; phylum Acidobacteriota; class UBA6911; order UBA6911; family UBA6911; genus UBA6911. Next base: position 5,949 of record DKBB01000006.1, on the reverse strand, counting down.
GTGATCGATCTCCTTGATTTTGTGATCCACAACCTTCAACCGGATAACAGCGATGGTCGGATTTTCATTCTCTTCGATCACACCCATAAAGGCGACTTCTCCCGCCGGCTGATCTGCGACGATTATTTTAAAATCGGTCGGTCCGCCGGTGGCGGTTTTCCAGAGACCCTCGCCGACGGGCGTCTTTTCGGTGTTCTCTACAAGTTGAACATCGTCTGCCAGTGGAACACCGGAAGGATCGTTGCCGGCCAGGGCGGCCAGGTACTGGTCCATGATATCGGCCAGGCATTGGCGGGTACAACTCCAGCCGTCGGAAGCCTGGTAGCCGACGCCGACAATGGCCATCGCTTCAATCTCGTAAATCTTTCCGTTACGGATCTTGTAAGTGTGGGCGGCCGGAACGGTAAACTGGCCCCACTCGTTGTCGCGTTCCGTTATGCCGGGAAGGTTTACTACGGGCATCGGATTAGGGTCGCCGTCGTGATTGAAGACGGAAAAGATCATGACCAGTCCCATTTCTTCATCAATGGCAACGGGGCGAAGCTGATTGATGTCCGTGATATATCTCCACATGCCGGTGTCCATCTGTTCGGCGCATGTCATCTGCATGAAGGTGGACATGTACCCGCCGGCAGCGGGTGTGTTGACCGCAGCCTCTGCCGTCGGCATTTCGGCGTTGGCCGTGGTCATGCCGTTTTCATTGCGCTGGCAGGCATCGGCAAAAGGCGCGGCTGCGCCGGAAGTTTGTTCCAGTGAATCATAGTAGGCAAGCGCGGCTTTCAGCATCTCATCCCGGGGCGTCCTTTCGGACGGGTCCAATTTCTCAACCAGGGCGGGACGCGGCGTTATAAGTCCTTCCGGCACAGCATTCCCCGACATCGGAGACGCCGCGGGAGAAACCATGTGATCTATTTCAGTGATTTTGCCATAATCCAGTTTCAGGCGGGCTCCCAGATAAACCGGTTCGCCCTCCCTCTCCATAATACCCATGAAAGCGACCCGCTGTTCGACAGGGTCGGCAATATAAATTTTGAATTCGGTCGGCCCGCCGGTCGCCGTTTTCCACAATCCTTCGCCGATGGCAGTAGCCGTGATGTTTTCGACGAGCTTTACATCGTCTGCGAGTGGAATTCCAGCCGGATCGTGTTGTACCAGGGCTGCGAGATATTGATCCATTAATGCGACAAGATCGGCCCGATCGAGCTGTTTTTCACCACAGGCACCCGTAAAAAAAATGCCGACAAGTAGAATGCAAAGGAGAACTGTCGTCTTTTTCATGTGCTACTCCCTGTTGCCGCTCTGCATACAGCCGAGCGGCCAATAAATGAATCCCGGAGTACCCGGCAAGGTCCCCGGCACTTCCGGGAAGCTACAGGCAAACCCCCATATGATTCTGAATAAGTGATAGCGCTTCAGCATATTATTAAACCGCGGCAGCAATCAACCGGATTTAATTCCGGATCTTCACTTGAAATGCGGGTTAATCGAGGAGGTCAAGGGCGCCTGATTTGACTCCTCGATCTCAGGGCACACTCCCGAAATAAAAAGCGGGGAGCAGCCGCAGGACCGCTCCCCGCAGGGAACCCTCATTTTGTTACTATTACTCTCCGGCTTCCGGTTCCCAACCGGTGGTCAAACCGGTTTCTTCGGAAAAATACCCGATCGCTTCGATCTCGTGTATCTTGCCGTTGCGGATTTTGTAGATGTGCGCGGCGGGAAGCTCAAACGGCTCCCATTCGTTGGCCCGTTCGGTAACGCCGGGCACGCCGACGATCTCCATCACCTTGGGCTCTCCGTTGTGGCGGAAAATGGAAAAGGCGAATACCAGGCCCTTTTCTTCGTCTACGGCAAAGACACGCCGGTCGGTGATATCGGTTATGTAGCTCATGACGCCGGTGCTGAGCTGTTCCCCGCATTTCATCTTCCTGAAGGTAGAGAAATCGTCCTTCTCAGCAGCCTGGTTCAGATCGCCTGCGCTTATCCCACCATTCTCCCTGCGCTGGCATTCATCCGCGAATGGAGCAACATCGCCGTTGTCCTGTACGATAGCGTCGTAATAGGAATTTGCTATCTCCTTCATCCGATCGTTCGGAATCCGTTCCACCTTGGGCAGCCGCTCGAGCAGTGGCGGTCTCACATACGACATGTTGGGATTCAGCGGCGTCCCATCTTCATTGTGAATCACGAGGTGATCGATTTCCTTGATTTCGTGATCCACAACCTTCAGCCGGATGGCGGCGATGGTCGGATGACCGTTTTCTTCAATCACTCCCATGAAGGCGACTTCCCCGGCGTCATCGTCAGCTACGATTATTTTAAATTCGGTCGGTCCGCCGGTAGCTGTTTTCCAAAGCCCCTCACCGACAGGAGTCTTTTCGGTATTCTCCACAAGCATCACATCGTCCGCCAGCGGAGCGCCGGTTGGATCGTTGCCGGCCAGGGCGGCCAGGTACTGGTCCATGATATCTGCCAGGCATTTCCGCGTACAGCTCCATCCGTCCGAGTCCTGGTGCGGTATGTCTTCGCCGAGGCATGCCATGGCCTCGATCTCATAGATTTCCCCGTTCCTGATTTTGTATATGTGGGCCGCTCCGACGTTGAACTTTCCCCAAGTGTTGGCCCGTTCCGTTACTCCTGGCACGTTCACGATCGGCAGAGGATTCGGATCGCCGTCATGGTTGAACATGGAGAAGATCATGACCAGTCCCATTTCCTCATCCACGGCAGCCACGCGCCGCTGATTGATTTCCGTAATGTATGCCATGAATCCGGTATCCAGCTGTTCCCCGCATTTCATCCGTCCGAACTGGGCCATGGAGCCGATGGCATCACCGGCGCCTTCGGGAAGAGGGGTTTTATTATTGGCCGATGCGATTCCGCCTTCGTGCCGCTGGCATTCATCCGCGAACGGTGCGACATTGCCGTTGCTCTGTTCGATCGCATCGTAATAGGCGAGGGAGGCTTTCACCATCTCATCGCGGGATACTTTTTCGGAAGCCGAAAGCGGTTCAATCAGTCCGGCACGCGGTTTCATCAGGCCTTCCGGCATCGGATCGCTGATCGTGCGCCAGATCATATGATCAATCTCGGTGATTGCGCCGTTTTCCAGTTTCAGACGGACACCCAATTGAATCGGCTTGCCGTCTTCTTCGTGAAGGCCCATGAATCCGACACTTTGCTCCACCGGATCGGCAACGTAAATTTTGTAATCCGTCGTTGCGCCACCGGTTGAGGTTTTCCACAGCCCCTCGCCTATAGGAGTGACCTCGGTGTTTTCCACAAGCTTTACATCCTCCGCCAGCGGAAGGCCGGCAGGATCGTGACTCACCAGGGCTGCGAGATACTGATCCATCAAGGAAACCAGGTCCGCCCGATCGGGCTGTTTTTCAGCGCAAGCACTGGCAAAAACAATTCCGGCAAGAAGAATACATAGAAGAGTCGTCGTTTTTTTCATGTACTGCTCCCTTTTGACGCTCCATAGATACAAGAGCGGATAACAATAGAATCCCCGTTTATCCTTGGAACAGGAATCCGTTTTTCGCAGACAATTATCGTACTTTGACAAAAAGGGCCGCAATCAGGCCGACCAGGCAGATTGGAATCATCCAGTACCCTGCCGCTTCCCATCCCGCTGCCGCCTGAATCCGGGGAAATTGCGAAGTGCCCAGATATATCCCTAAATTCTGGCCTAAAGCCCCTACCCCCATGCCGATCCCGATGTATTGAGGTTTCTTCGCCACCTCCGGAACGGCCGCGAGAAGAACAGGAGCGATCGGGCCGCCGACGATGCCGAATACGATCATATATATCGGAATCATCCATCCCGTCACCGTAAAGGGGAGAAGAAACGTCAGCGTCATCAGGATATATGGAAGTACAATCATGACCTTGCGTTTGCCGAGACGATCCGATATGTAGCCGCCGCCGGGAGCCGACAGGACTGAAGCCGCCATAATTAAGGCAACGACAAAACCGGCGTGCATGAAAAAACCATTTTCGTATGTCAGGGAATAGCCGCGCTCGACCTCTAGAAACTGAGGAAGAAATGTGACCATGGCCATGACAGTCAGATTGTATACTCCAAAAGCAATGCTGATCAGCCAGAAGCTGCTGTTGGCCATACCCTTGGCAAGGCTGGGAGGCTTCTCTTCCGCAGCGGGGGCCGGGGCGGGTGCAGCTTCCATTTCATCCTCTTTAGGCAAACGGAATAGGACGGCAAAAAGAATGAAAGACAGGGCGGCAAATCCGCCGCCTGCCCACCATACGGATTGCCATCCGTATGCTACCGCCAATTTTGATGCGATCAGGAACATAACAATGTTGCCTATCCCTACGCTGGTTGCCCATAATCCCGTCGGCAAAGCTCGATTATGCAGCGGGAACCACACACTGATGGCGAAGGGCGCAGCCACCATAATCAGACCCATCCCAACGCCTTCGATAAACCGGCCGGCATAAAGTATTGTGAATGTTTCCGCCAATGCGCCTATCACCGATCCAATCGCTACTGCGCCTACTGAAATCAGCCCGGTCGTCTTGATGCCGAACCGTTTCAGGATGAAGCCTGCAGGAATAGCAAGGACAAATCCCATAATAGAAAAGACAGCCATCAGGTTACCGGCTTTGACCATGTCCACGGCAAACGTTTTTTGTATTATGGTCATAACGGGCGGTACCTTGGACAGAGTAAGCGTCGCCGACAGAGTGGCGAGGTAAAGAGTGAATAAAATCACCCATGCATAGGCAGGCGTTTTCGTTGCAGCATTCGTAGCTTGCTGATTCATCTGGGTCTCCTTAATCCATCGATTTCCGGGCCGTTTGGGGCGCTTCAATCGCAAATGGGTTTAGCTTCCCCTCCATAGGTGGAGGTCGGCAGCTAGTATCTCTCACTCGGAACTGCTTTACGACCAATCCTGGTGTTACGTAAAATAATCACATTCAATAAGCCGATAATTCCCGCCATCTTACTACAGGTATGCGTAAAGACACGGGTAATTTTAACACTTCCGCCTTTTCAACCGGTTCGTTCATCCCGACTGACGAAAACAGGACCTGATTATCAATAAATGTTCCTGTTCGGTGGGAAACATTGGCTTGCATGTCAACAGGCCGGCCTGCGATTTAATTCGCTTATTTTACCCGTCACAGGAATTTGCTTGAACCGAAAATGTTCTCAGGATAGTAATGGTTCCTGTTTCCGATCCTGGTTCAGCTATTCCACCGGGAAAGAAAGGAGCGATTATGCGCAGCCTTTTAACAATCGTCGTAACGGGATTAATAATCCTCTCGATTCCGTCCTGCCGGAATGGGGAAGATTCCACCGCTTCCGTTCAGTGCGACCGCCAGTGCCTGGAAGGCTTTGTGAATCAATACCTGGAAGCGATGGTAGCCCATGATGCTTCCATGGCGCCGTTTGAGGAAAACGCACGCTTTACGGAGAACGCCAAAGATATTTACCCGAAAGAATCCCCCGAAGGACTATGGGCTGAAGCGACAGGACTGACCGGTTACAGATTCTATATTACCGATCCGCAAGCCGGGCAGGTTGCGTTCGTAGGCGTTGTCGAAACCCTGGTTCGGGAAACAAGGGAAGAAGAAATCGTAGACGTTGAAAGACCCGTCATCCTGTCCATGAGACTGAAAATTGAGAACGCGCGGATTGCCGAATCGGAATCGATCGTTACCCAATCCATGATGGGAGGCAATATGGGAGGAGCGATGACGGTTCCACCGGCCGCGTACTCCGAAGCGCTCGCTCCGGTAGAAAGGGTATCGCGGGAAGAACTGATAAAAATCTCGAACCTCTATTTCGATTCGATCGAGCAATGCAACGGCGGGATCGTACCCTGGCACGAGGAATGCTACCGCCTGGAAAACGGCATGTGGACCGCGGGACCGAAACTGCCGGATGAAATGGCCGTTCACATGCAGGAACCGCCCGCTCCGAAA
>DKBB01000241.1 GCA_002451015.1 Acidobacteria bacterium UBA6911 | reverse complement strand
TACTTTCACCACGGGCTGCTAGCAGCAACCTATGGGCGCTGATTAAAAGAATCCGGTGATCACCGGAGAACCAAAGCGCAGGAAGAATCTATTCGTGTGCCGAAGACAGGAATACGGCGCTTGACCGTGGATTGCGTCATCGCGGACGGGCAAGGGGCAACCGGAGAATTCGGCTGCCCCTGCATTCGTANNGCTGCTTTCTGGCAGGCTGTTTTCGGAAAGGTTGTGTCGGGACGGTCTGTTTAACGTAATTTGGCTGCCCCAGGAACGATTCCTTGGCGATGACCTCCTGAAGACGGCAGAAATGCCACTCCGGAGCTGCGGGAGTCCAGGTCCCGTTTTCGTAGTTGGCACAACTTTCGGGCTTGGCGAGCGGATATTCTTCGAGCGGGTCGTCAACCAGGTTGTAGAACACGCAGCTCGCCGTTTCCGGTTTCTCATCGCAGATGAGCTTGTAGGTTGCATTCCGTGCGCCGACTTGCTTGAGGTTGGGTTTTACAGTGCTTACGGGGTTTATGGTTTCCGCAAGCATATAGCCTTCATTGGGATCACGCAGGTTCTTGGCTCCCTTGAAAAGGATCGGGATGAGTGAGATGGAGTCGAGTTTTTCAATACCGTCGCCGGTCCTGTTGGGAACGGTTTCAGGTATATTGAGGCCTGCGAGTTCCAGGATGGTGGAGAAAAGATCCACTCCATTGATCCACGCGTCGCTCTGGACGCCGGCTTTGATGCCCGGCCCCCGGACCGCCATTGAGACGCGGATACCGCTTTCATAAGCCGTGCCCTTGCTGCGCCCCCGCCGGGTGATGTACATGTTGTCGATGAACTCGCGTTTTTCGCCGAACATCCAGGTGCCGTTGTCGCCGATGTAGATGATATAAGTGTTTTTGTCCAGCTCGTCGACAGTTTTGATCAGTCTGCCGGTCATGGTGTCCATCGTGTTGGTCATTGCCCGCATGAGGGCTTCCGAGGAGCAGGAACCGACGTTCGCAGAGCCGAATGCACCGTCAGGTCCGACACATTCTTCCATCTCTTTGCGTGATATCTCGTCCATCGTATCGGCATTCGGAATAACCATCGGATTCGGCTGCTGTTGTCCCGTGATATGCGACAGGTTGAACGCAAACCAAGCGAACCATGGCTTGTCGGGATTCTTTGTTTCCTGCTCGGTGATCCACTTTATGGCATCGGCCGTTTTCACTACCGGCGCAAAAGTGGTCGGCGCAATACCGGGCAGGGATCGGACGGGCGCTTTTTCTGTACGGTACTGGTCGGGAAGATCGGTACTGTCCTGGATATGATAATCCCATTCATAGTATGTCTGGACACCCCCATGGAGATTGCCCAGGAAGAGATCGAAACCCGCCTCTTTGGGTTTCATGCCTGGGTATTGTCCCAGGCCTGCTATGTGCCACTTGCCGAACGCCGCGGTGCTGTAGCCGCCCTTTTCCTTCAGGTCCCGCACGAAAGAGTGATGATTTTGGGATAAGTAACCCATGTAATCCAGTACTCCGGTCTTGACGGAATAAAGCCCGGTGAGCATGGAGGTGCGTGTGGGAGAACAGAACGTATTCACCCAGGCCTGCGAGAACCGCATGCCCTCCCGGGCAAGGGTATCGAGTGCAGGCGTGGACGCGGGGCGGCCGTTGATCATCTTATAATCGGGATGGTTATGCCCCGAGGGCCCGTATTGCCTGGTAAGGCTGTCGATAATGCCCGGATACATGTTGGTTGTCGCATCGAAGCCGATATCGTCGCTTATGATAAGCAGGATGTTTGGACGTTCAGACGGACCGTCTCCGGGCGCCTCCGGTGTTTCCGGGCCACGCTTGGAGCATCCGGCTATCAGCGCAGCCAGTAATGCAAATCCACTCAATGTTATTATGACGGTTCTTTTGATCACTGTTCATTCCCCCGATTCATGGTTTTTCCCAATAATCGGATACTGTCGCATTCATCCTGTTTTACTGTCAATTCCAAACTTGCGGCCATATAAAAGGCTCGACAGGTAAAAGTGCGCTAAATCGCACAATTCTTTGTTTCCCCTACTAGTAAGATTGAAGAATTATCGGCTTGCTGATTCCAACCATTACGCGACAATTCCAGAACGAGGCAAACCCTTGAAAAATTGGCATAAAATTATCATGATGTATAATTAAAAGGTCGGCGACGGAATACTGGCAAATAGGTTCGTCGACTGAATTAATAGAAGACATGGAAAGGGAAGTAGCCCAGGAGTATTGTTTCCCTTCCGGACTTTAAATGGATTATTACCCTGCATGTGTTAGCCCACGCATTGGCGGTTAAGTGTCGCTGCCGGTCATAGCTTGAATCTGCCGCTGAATCAGGGTCTGGCAAAAGGACCATGAAAAAAAGGTTTCACCGCATCTGGAAAAAACGACATCCTTCCCATCCATCTAATGTTTCAAGTCCCGTTAAGTACAAACCGAGACGCGTTCCGCTGTCGCAGGCAATCGCCATGCCCGTTGTATCCCTTCTGGTTTTCTTCCTTCTCTTGGAAGGAGTTTTGGCCCTGTTCGGTGTCAAACCGGTGTTGATATCCGAAGATCCTTTTGTCGGCTTTGCATCGAATGCACCACTATTCTCTGCGGTTCCAGGTACGCCGGGGAACCGGATGCTGGCAACCTCCCCTAACAAGTTGCATTATTTCAATGAGCAAGCGTTTCCGTCAAAAAAAGCACCGGGAACCTATCGCATCTTCTCTTTAGGCGGCTCAACGACTTTCGGGCGCCCCTACGACGACAATACATCCTTTTCCGGGTGGTTGCGCCAGCTCCTGCCCGCTGCCGACGCCCATAAAAAGTGGGAAGTAATCAACGCCGGCGGCATCAGTTATGCCAGCTACCGTGTAGCCCATCTGATGGAGGAGTTGATCCGTTATAGGCCGGATCTATTCATTGTCTACACAGGCCACAACGAATTTCTCGAAGACCGGACCTACGGAGAGATCAGGGACATGGCACCCATGGTAATGACCGCCGCCTCCCTTTTAAACAAGACCCGAACCTGGGCGGCCATGAGCAGTGTCATGCGGAGTCTGGGGATTCAGCCGCAGCAGGAGGAAGCTGAACGTCATATAATGAGTTCCAGGGTTGACACGATACTCGACCACTCCGCCGGCCCGGACAAATACACCCGCGATGATGCCCTGCGTGAAAACGTCCTGGAACATTTCCGGCTCAGCCTCGAGCGTATGATTGCACTCGCACGTTCCGTAGATGCCCGGGTGATTCTTGTGACACCGGCTTCAAGCCTGAAAGACTGCGCCCCATTCAAAAGCCAGCATACTCCCGGCCTCGAGCCGTCAACCCGGAAGCATGTTGAGCAGATGCTTGCCAAAATTAAAGAGGCGATGCAGGAGGAGAATTGGCAAACCGCCCTCAACATGCTGGAAGCAGCCTCAGCCGAGGATCCCAGACACGCGGAACTGCAATATCGCCGCGGGCAGACTCTGCTGGCGCTGGGACGGTTTGATGAAGCTAACACGGCCTTTAGAATCGCCAGGGATGAGGATATCTGTCCGCTTCGTGCGTTAACGCCGATGCGCAGGATCGTCGCGGAGATGGCCCGGGACCAGGATGCCTGGCTGGTGGATTATGTCGACATCCTGGAACGCCATAGACAGGCAGCTAAGGGCGATACCATTCTCGGTGAAGAGCTTTTTCTCGATCACGTCCATCCGACCATAGAAGGACACAAGATTCTTGCTCTCGCCCTGATCGAAAAGATGATTAAACAAAACCTCCTGCAGCCGGGCGCCGACTGGAATGAACATAAAATCACTGAAGTCTCCGCTCGTATCGAAGAAAATATCGACAGGGAATCGCACGGCCGGGCGTTGGCCAATCTGGCGCAGGTACTCCTTTGGGCCGGGAAAAACGAGGATGCGGTAAGGATTGCCAGACGGGCAGAGGAAACCACCGGTGATATCACTCAGGTTGCCCCTATTCTCTCAATCTACTATTTGTCCAAAGGACAGTTCGAGCGTTCCATGGAGGTGCTCTACCGAGCCCTGGAATCCGCCCCGGCTGCTATAGAAGTCCATTTGAGGCTGGCCGAAAATTATATGTTTCCGCAGTTACTGCAACTGGAAAAAGCGGCGGCCAAATTTCTTTTGTTTTCCCATTTCATGCCGTCCTACGACAGAGCTCATGAAATGATCGGATACATCATGGCCAGGCGCGGCCGTCTGGATATTGCTTATGCCAGAATGAGGGAGGCGTTACGTTTGAATCCTAACAACACCCAGGCACGAGAGAATCTGTCAGAGATCCGCAAGGCCCTGGGGGCGCGCATTTCCTATTCGAAGCCTGCCCAAATCTTGCTGGACTTCTATCCGTCGCAGGCACCGCTTGCCCTGGCACAAGTGCGTACCGGCTCCGATGGACATCCTGTTGTCGACGGCATAAAAGCGAAATTCCACGAGAATGGTCGTATCAAGTATTTTGCGGATGTTCTGCACGGGAAATTGAACGGCTTTGAGATAAAATGGGATTCTGAAGGCCGGCTTCTTTCGCGCAAGGAGTATCGGAATGGTGTTCCCGTCAACGCAGGATCCGGGTTATAAGAGACTTTTCGTGAGGAACTACAATAACATCTTACAAATTATCAACTGTAAAGATTTACGATTATGGATTTTATTAAAGATCTCTGGGGATTTTTAAGGGTTCGAAAGAAGTACTGGCTCCTGCCGATCATCCTGGTACTGATGCTGTTCGGAGTACTGATCACGGTGACCGGCGGTACCGCCCTCGCCCCGTTTATCTATGCGATTTTCTGATTTTGAGAAACCTGCCGGACCGCCAAGTTTCCGCTTGGGGGTGCATTTTACCGCTTTGCGGCCCTGGGTTTTTCCCTGAAGAAAGCTCTGCCTGTTAATAAAAAGGACCTCGGAACATGCCGGAAACAATCCTTGGCATATCGGCATTTTATCACGACAGTGCGGCAGCCCTCATAGTAGACGGAGAGATCGTCGCCGCTGCTCACGAGGAGCGGTTTACCAGGAAAAAGCATGATTCTTCCTTTCCCAGCCGCGCGGTTGCCTACGTGCTGAAGGAGGCAGGTTTCAGGCTCGGGGATATAACTGCCGTCGCCTTCTACGACAAGCCTTACCTGAAGTTCGANNTTCATGCGCCAGATACTGAGGGAGGAGTTCGGGAAACTCGGCTGCAAAAATCCGAAACTGCTTTTTCCGGAACATCACCTCTCCCATGCCGCCAGCGCCTTCTACCCATCGCCGTTCCCTGAGGCGGCGATTCTCACGATCGACGGTGTCGGCGAATGGGCTACCTGCACCATCGGTAGCGGGCGGGAGAACGGCATCGAAATCTTGCGCGAACTTGATTTTCCTCATTCGCTGGGACTGCTTTATTCGGCATTTACCTACTACTGCGGGTTCAAGGTCAATAGCGGCGAGTATAAACTGATGGGACTTGCCCCCTACGGCAGGCATAATTCGCCGCAGGTGGGAAAATGGAAAGATCTGATCCTTTCCGAACTTGTTGATTTGCGGGAAGACGGTTCTTTTCTCCTGAACATGGATTACTTCAACTACGCCACAGGATTAACAATGTGCGTCGATGAGGCGTGGGAGAAGCTTTTTGGCTTGCCTCGACGGAAATCGGAAACAGAGCTGGACCAGAATTACATGGATATGGCATTGGCCATCCAGGAGGTCACTGAAGAAATTGTTCTGCAATTGGCACAGACTTCTCGGAAATTGACAGGGAGCGACTACCTGGTTATGGCGGGAGGAGTAGCCCTCAACTGCGTGGCCAATGGCAGACTACTGCAGTCCGGATTGTTCAAGGATATCTGGATCCAACCCGCCAGCGGGGACGCCGGTGGCGCCGTCGGTGCCGCCCTGGCCAGCTGGCACATCTATCTGGACAAGCCCAAGAAGAGACAAGGGAGTGATGCCATGAAAGGGGCGCTGCTGGGTCCGGAATTCGGCGACAGGGAGATTCTCAAGGTGGCCCGGCGGTACGGCTCTGTGTATCAAGGTTATGACGATTTTGAGAAACTTTGCACGGACGTGGCCGGACTTTTGGAAGATGGCCGGGTCGTTGGCTGGTTCCAGGGCCGCATGGAATACGGTCCTAGAGCATTGGGAAACCGGAGCATCCTGGGCGACGCCCGCCACCCTGAAATGCAGAAAAAACTCAATTTGAAAATCAAGTACCGCGAAGGCTTCCGGCCTTTTGCTCCCTCGGTCCTTGAAGAATGCATCCATGATTTTTTCGAACTCGACCGCCCGTCGCCTTATATGCTGCTGGTCGCCCCCGTTCGCAAAGAGAGGCGGAATCCTTTCCCGAGGGACTATCATTCCCGGCCTCTTTACGATCGCCTGTACTATCTGCGATCAGATGTGCCGGCCATTACCCACATCGATTTTTCCGCCCGGATTCAGTCCGTCAACAAGAACGTGAACCCTAGGTACTGGAAGTTGATCGATGCCTTCCGTCGACGCACCGGTTACGGCGTCATCGTGAATACAAGCTTCAATGTCCGGGGTGAGCCCATTGTTTGCAGCCCGGAGGACGCCTACCGCTGCTTTATGGGAACGGAGATGGATTACCTGGTTATGGGAGATTTCTTGTTCAAGAAGGAGGATCAGCCCCATTATACGGATCGAGACTATTGGCGGCAAAAGTATGAACTCGATTAAGCATAAGCAGGCCGGCTGAGCAGATCGGAAGCAATAATCCGAGATCGTCAAACTCGCTTCAATCTTCGAATGGACATGATATGCAAACGGAAGACAAAATAATTAGTGTTGGAAAGTGCAAGGATTCCGGATTGGCACTGGTCCTGATCTGCCTGCTTTGCTTTCAAGTCTGGAAACAGCATCTCCTCATACTGCTGGCCATAGGCTTGCTGCTTGTAGCGATGACGTATCCTCCGATTTTCAAGCCTTTTGCCAGGCTCTGGTTCGCTTTAGGTACGACGGTGGGTGCGGTCGTTTCCAAGATCGTTTTAACTGTAATCTTTTTTCTGGTCGTTTACCCCGTCGCCCTCCTGAGAAGGCTAATGGGAAAAGACTCGATGCAGGTTAAAAGCTGGGAAAAAGAGAGGGATTCCGTTTTTCGCAAACGAGATCATAGATGTGTGCCCAAAGACCTTGAGCACCCGTACTAGTGTCCCGTCACAGTGATTCGTGAGATATGTTATTGGCCTTTGGAATACACGGAATGCCAGCAATGAAGCCAAAAGATGCGGTAACATATATTCTACGTACCTCTTTGACAGGCCACTAGATCTGCGTGTTCCATGGCTGATCGGCTGTCTCCTGAAAAATGAATTCGGGCACAAATTTCGAAATTTCCGCCTAAACCTGTTATCAACTGTTGTAGAATCCTCTCCAGGTATTCAAGATCGACTTAGTTTTGACATCTTATTCAGGAACCGGGGCGGATTCGATACCGAAGGACATTCGTAAAACCGGTGATTATTTTTAATTGTTCTTCCAAAAGCAAAAGCCGAAAGTTACCGAACTTGCCTTTGCCAAAATCTGCGACCGATGGGAAAACGGCCTGCAGACAACAAAAGGAGGAATGAAACAGGGAGTAACCATGCCTGAGCATAATTAATCGCCCAAGGGCTTCGCAGGCATGGCCCACCCTCCCCGAAGATTTCTGGCGGATGTGGAAAAAGGCGTCGACATTGCGTATGTAATTTTCAACAACGTCCGGCCCGATTTCCATATGTTCAAGATGAGAAACGGCCAGGTAGCCTGGATTCAGGCATATTTTTGAGTATGGCTACGAATACAAAACGATGGACATGCATACCATCCGGCAACGATTGCATAAGGGCTTTTCAGGTAAAAAATGATCAAGATTCCATTATTTCCGCGCACCTGCTTCGCATCCGCGGGAGGTTCGATACGGATCGCGTGTCTGGGCGTTTTCGTTTTAGCCGGAATTATTGCCGGTCCACGGTTTCAAATTTCTGCGGAGGAAGCGGTTCCTGAAAGGATTATTGAGGGAACCGTCCGCGATGATGAAGGCACTCTTCCCGGAGCCGTGGTCCGGATCCAGACGACGAAATACAGTGCTGTAACCGGTCCTGAGGGGAAGTACGAACTGGCTGTGCCCGGTTCTGTCAGCGGCATGGTCAAACTTACGGCCTGGGCTAAAGGATATTTCATTGGCGGACCGGTAAAAGCCTTGCCCGGGGAAAAAGACGTGACGATTTCTCTTGAGCGGCACAGCCGTCTGGACAATCCCGAATACGAGTGGCTGCCTTCCTTCCGATCGGCCGGTTCCGGCGAAGACCAGGGATGCGCCGAGTGTCATTTCCGGGGCGAGGCCGCTTCAGGCCCGGCTCTTCCGGTTGACGAGTGGCTCAAGGACGCTCATTCCCGGTCCGCCGTCAATCCCCGGTTCCTTACCCTGCACACCGGGAAAGACATGTCGGGCCGCAGGAGCCCGTTCACCCGTTACAGGCGCGTGCAGGAACACGGACTTGTTCCGCTTCCTCCAGATCCTGAGGCGCCCTATTACGGACCGGGATACAGGCTCGATAATCCGGACCATACCGGCGAATGCGGTGCCTGTCATCTGCCCGTGGCGGCGGTCGACGCGCCCTATAACACGGATCCCGTGTCGGTCCGGGGAGTCGGCGCCGAAGGCGTTACCTGCGACTTCTGCCACAAAATCTGGGCTGTCCGTCTCGATCCCGACACCGGGCTTCCTTTTCCGGACAAACCCGGAGTGCTTTCCTATGAATTCCGGAGGCCTTTTGAGGGGCATCAGTTCTTTGCCGGTCCCCTGGACGACATTGCCCCGGGGGAGGACACGTATTCCGAGCTTCAGAAGGACAGCCGGTTTTGCGCCCCATGCCATTTTGGAGTTTTTTGGGACACGGTTGTTTACGATTCCTTCGGGGAGTGGCTGAGAAGCCCCTACAGCAGGGAAGGGACGGGAAAGACGTGCCAGGATTGCCATATGCCGAGTTCCGGGGCGGAGCTCTTCGCCCACCCTGAAAAGGGCGGGCTTAAACGCGATCCCGATACTATTGTCAGCCACAGGATGCCGGGAGCTGCAGACGCGGATCTTCTCGAAAACGCGGTATCCTTGACTCTTGAAGCGGAGCGATCGCCGGAAGGAATCCGGGTCAGAACAGAGGTCGTAAACGACCGCACCGGGCATCACGTTCCAACGGACACGCCTCTTCGGCATTTAATTCTTGTAGTCCGGGCTTACGGCGGTGACGATTCTGAACTCCCGCTTAAAAAAGGACCCGTTCTTCCGGAGTGGTGCGGTTCCGGAGATCCGGGGGACGGCTGCTATGCCGGGCTACCAGGAAAAGTGTTTGTCAAGCTGCTCGAGGAATTGGGGACGGGCGTTTCCCCTACGGCAGCCTATTGGAATCCGACCCGGGTGGTGATGGATACTCGGCTGGGGGCGTTTGAATCCGATGTCGGTGAATTCCTGTTTGTCGCACCTAATTCGGGAGATATAAGAATCGAAGCAGTCCTTCTATACCGGAGAGCCTACAAGAAACTTATGGATCTCAAGGGCTGGAGCGATCCCGACATCGTGATGGAATCGGCTGAAGTTTCGATATCCC
The DNA here is from genome assembly GCA_002451015.1 of Acidobacteria bacterium UBA6911. GTDB lineage: Bacteria > Acidobacteriota > UBA6911 > UBA6911 > UBA6911 > UBA6911. The sequence goes on along the minus strand of DKBB01000241.1, from coordinate 15,693 downwards.
CAAAAGACTGAAACCTTCAGTCCGAACCGCCTGTTCCCATACTTCGGTTGAGTATTTGTTTACTCATTGTCGCGACTCTATCCTCTCAAATTGTAGAGTCTCCGACAGTCCCGCAGTCGGTTCGGTGCAAGAGTCGCGAAAAAGAAAAATTTATCTTTTCTGTCTTCGGTACGGACTTATAAGTAACCATCCGATAAGTGTTTTGGGAAGTATCGCTGGTAACGCTGATAAAAGTTATTCGGAGTATTGGTTTAAAGCATGGTGGAATCCGGGCAAGTACAAAGAATGAATCGTCGGGTCCTTGCGATGGTTCTGGCGGGAGGGAAAGGAACACGCCTTTTTCCTTTGACAAAGGATCAGTCGAAACCGGCGGTTGCATTCGCAGGCAAATATCGAATTGTCGACTTCGTTCTGAGCAACCTTGTAAACTCTGGTGTATATTCCACTTACGTGTTGACCCAGTTTAAAAGTCAGTCATTATTGCAGCACCTGCGCGATGCCTGGCAATTCGGAAGTCTTCTTCCATCACAGTTTATTGTTCCCGTACCGGCCCAGATGCGCTCGCCGGGAGAAACCTGGTACCAGGGGACGGCGGATGCCATTTTCCAAAATCTAGAATTGATCGAGCAGGCCGCTCCCGATCTGGTGCTGGTGTTCAGCGCAGACCATGTGTATCGAATGAACGTCCGGGAAATGATCGAATTTCACAATCAAAAGGAAGCGGATGTGACGGTTGCCGCGTTTCCAATGGATGGGAGTCTGGCATCCGAATTCGGTGTGATCGAAACAACGGCAGAAGGCAGGATTGTACGGTTCCATGAAAAAAATCCGAATGCACCCACTTTACCGGATAATCCCGATATGGTTTTTGCATCAATGGGTAATTACATTTTTTCTCCCGAAATTCTGGAGCAAGAACTTTATGCGGATGCCGCCAAAGAAAATAGCAGCCACGATTTTGGCAAGGACATCCTTCCGGGCCTTCTGGAACGCGCGAACGTATTTGCATACGATTTTAGACAGAACCGGATCCCGGGAGATCCGCCGGATACGCGTCCTTACTGGCGCGATGTAGGGACCATCGATGCTTTCTATGATGCCAACATGGATTTAAGGGCGGTGACGCCGGATTTGAATCTCTACAACAGGCAGTGGCCCCTGGGCTCGATCCGGGAATTGAATCCGCCGGCCAAATTTGTTTTCGATCAGGACAACAGGAGAGGGCATGCGCTCGATTCCATCATTTCGAGTGGATGTATAATTTCCGGCGCCCTGGTGAAAAATTCCGTCCTGGGCAGATCCGTACGCGTGCATTCAGGCGCGGTTGTGGAAGATTCTGTCGTATTCGACAACTGCGATATCGGTCCAAATGCAAAGGTGCGCAAGGCGATACTCGATACGAACGTGACCGTTCGGGAGGGCGATACGATCGGCTACGATCTTGAAAAGGACCCAAAATCTTATTATATCTCCGAATGTGGAGTCGTTGTGGTGGAAGGGAATCGCTCTTCCGTTGAGGTTACAACCTTACAGTTGCTGAATCCGGAACTCGGCCGGCGTCGGAGAAAATCGGATAATCCTTAATTTAATAACCAGGTGGGATTTTTTTCTGCTGGAGCAACTTATTGATTTATGAAAAGGTGAAGGCTCCGACCAACGGGAGCCTTCATTGCATGATCCACAAACTTATATCTTGACTACATTCTGAGCCTGTAATCCTTTGGGACCGCTCGTAACATCAAACTCAATATTGTCACCCTCTTCGAGTGATTTGAAACCATCACCCTGAATAGCGCTGTGATGGACAAAAACGTCATCTCCAGAATCGCGGCTGATGAAACCATAACCTTTTTCGTTGTTAAACCACTTTACGGATCCTTGTTCTCTCATTGATTTTCCTAACTTGTTTAGCCCTACTTGGGGGCTGTTTGTAATTTTATTGGCTTCAGCAATCATCCGCAATTCATTGGGCACAAAAAAAGCTGCGTACTCCTTCAGGAGTCTGCAGCCTATTAAAATAACGAAATCTTACAAAAACCTGTCTAGACGGAGAATAATACCTCATTCCATATCGGATAACAAAATAAATTCTTAAAATTTCACGTGTGCCTGACAAACCGATTTCGATGCGTGCAATTTGTAAATGTCTGAAAAGAATGAAAAGGGAAAGGCGTTACATTGAACCCCTCATTAGAACTTGAGTGAAAAACCTTGATAATCAAAGAATTGTAGGAATTGCCATTAGACCTGTCGACAATAAGCCGATAGTTCCAGCCCGCTTTTTCACAAGATCCAGCCTTTATCCCGGCCTCTTCGCCCGATGGATGCACGCCGGTTGCATAGTCGCCTATTCCGGGTTGTACCAGATCGGGGTTGTGTAGGCTCTCTCCTGTGTCGTCATCGGAGCTTCTTCTGGCATTTTCACTCCGAATCGTTTCGCATCGTAGGCCGTCCACCGGGGGGTCGGAATCTCAATGACGCGTGCATAGTAAAATGCCGGAAGGTCAGGATCGAATTCCGGATCTTGCCATACGGTGATCAATTCCGGATCGCCGATCGTGTTGGACCAGGTCGCATTCGCAACATCCACCGTATTCCCCACTGAGGGCAGCTTTCCTTCTTTATCCAACGCCCGTTTATCGGAATCGCCCCAGGCAACGTTAAAAACCTTTTCGTGCGTGGTTCCGTTCTTGTCAAGCCAACCCTTAACAATTTGAATGCGATCCAGGTTTCCGCTTAAAGGATCTTTGAGCGCACCGACCAGGAAAGTCGGTGCTTTGCCTTCGGATGCCCGGTAAAGATCACCTCCCATGGGCACTCCCTTCGTATAACCGATTTCAGCCGGAAGTCGGTTCAGGGCATCTTCCTTTTTAAACTCCCATCCGCCGAAAAAACGGACCAGCATGCGCGGGCCGGTGGTGGCGTACACTTCCTTCCTTCTCATCGCATCAAAAAGCGCCTCGCGGGTATTTTCCGTCGCCCAGACTCCGGCATAACCGGAAGAAACCATTTCCCAGTCCCAGTAAACCCTGTCTTCAAACTTTCCGACAACGCCTTCCGCGCGATGGGGATCCGGTTCCGTACCGGCATGTTTCCCGAAGAAATTTTCTTCCTCCGCCGTTGTCAAAGCCGTGTGGGAATCGGTCGATCCCACCATGCCGAACTTATAGGGATTCGTTCCCAGGGATCGTTTCAATTTAAGCCCGTTCTTCAACGCTTCCCTTGCATACTCGTACTGCAGCATCCCGTCTTCCTTGGGTACGCTTAGATTCAGATTGCCTTTTTCCCAAAGCTCGTAGCCGGCGAATTCATCGTTCGGGGAGAGGAAGGAGTGGGCTTCGCCATCGCCTTTGATTTGCGTTACCTCGTACATCGGCTCCCATTGAGCCCGGATTCTTGCATATTGACTCGTCAAGGGTTTTCCGGTTGCCGGATTGATTTCAACCGGGAACATGATCCCATTACTTAAATTCCCGTTGTGAGCCAGGGCAAGCACCTTGCCGCCGGTCTTTTCTTCGTAGTTGGCCATCCAGTTCCACAAATCTTCGGGATTGAAACTTTCCATTGTAGTGAAGGGAAGCATCTGCCCGGCCTTGTTTCCGCCGTCCCTGTAAAGCACATTTCTGTGAAGATTGTTTCCGTCCTCTGTCGAGGTCCACTCGTAGCCGATAATCGCAGTGAACGTACNNTTGATGACATCCATGGTCGCCATCAGCGCGGTTTCCCCGCCCTGGACGATTCTGTTGTGCCAATCCCTGACAGTGGGATCTCTGAGCAGATCGGGATTCCCGGCAATGATTTCGTTCATGGCGCCCATCCCATCGGAATGGTCCGCCACCACAAGCCAATCGAGAGGACGCGAAAGCTTCACGGCCATGCCGTGCGAAGAAGTGACTTCCTCTCCGCGCGCAAATCGGAAAGCTTCTTCAGGGCCGAGTATGACTCCGAAAGCTCTTGCGTCCAGCGAGTTGCTGGTGTGCAGATGGGTATCACCCCAGTAGACGCGGGTAGGGAAATTTCGTCCGGCATAGGGTGAATAGCTCGGTTCTTTGAAAATATTTTTGCCCTCTTCCCGGTCCATCGTCATTTCACCCACCTGTTCCTGGGCGCAAAGGAAGCTGCCAAGAGATAGCATTAAAAGGAGCATCGCGGCTTTCTTCATGTTTCTGTCCCCTAAAAAATGAAAAACTTGCATTGAATATTGCCGGCAGGTAATCCTGATAGCGGTTCCGGATAATTACTTCCGTCTTTCCCAAAACCTAACATAGAAACAGAACAAAGTCCAAAAAAGTTGATGTGAATCGGGCTGTTGCGACACGGAGGGATATGTCTTCTCAATGTTTTGGTTGCAATGCGAAACCACAAATTCAGTCTGATGACCGCCGGCAGGGAAATCAACGGATTCGATCCGCGAACCCGTTGATTTTGTAATAGGATCTTTTACCTTGAGTAGACTTGTTTTAGTGTTGACAGGTTTCTGTTCATCACTTCCATAAAATCGCCCGTTTCGGGCCTGTTTCCGCAAGGATCAAGCACGGCGCACAGGATGCCCCGGTCATCCAGACGGCGTGCCGTTTCAGGAACCGGCTCTTGTTCCCAGAGCATCCATCGGGCTCGGTGCTCCGATAGCATAATATCACACTCTTTCCACATGTTTTCGTCCGGAATGGCATCCGGCTCCCAATGGACGCTTTTCCCATGGACTCCGTATCGCCTTTGGAAATACTGGTATACCGGATGAGAAAAAACTACCGGAGTATCCGGGAACTGGTTTATGACAGTTTCGAAAGCGGCATCCATTTCCATCAGCTCTTTTTCCAGCCTTGCATAATTGTCTTCGAAAAAGGATGCGTGATCGGGGAATCGGGAAATCAATCCGTCACGCAGTGTGCGTGCCTGTTCGGCTGCCAGATTGAAATCAAGCCAGGTTGTAAACGCTGTGCCGCCATGTTCGTGTTCTCCCTCAAGACCATGACTGTGGGTCATGGATCCCTCGAGCGGAATCCAGCGTTCTTCGAATCCCTTTGCGGTTTCCACAATTTTTGATGCAGGCAGGGATACATTCTCGATCCACTGTTCATACGAAGCACCATTCAAAACGATTAACCCGGACGCCTGCATCCCAGTGATGTCTTCCGGCGTCGGCTGCCAGTATGCCGGATCGCCGGTGTCGCCTGCCGGGAATTTAATTTCGACAACCGGCCCGGCAATACGTTCCGCAAAGTACTGAAGGGGATAATTTGCAACGTAAACGACGGGTAATCGGCCGGATCCTTCTGTGGCATTTCGCTGCCGGTCCGTATCGGAAGAACCGCAACTGTATAGAGTAAAAAGAAACAAGAGCAAAGTCCATCGCTTGAACATAATGGCGACCTCCTGTGTTGTCATCCAAGAAAAAAATTGGCAATTGAGGGACCAAACCGACTTAAGATCGAAACCATGACGGCGGACATGATTGCACTGAAACAGATCACAATCAAAATTTCCGACGCCAGCACAGCCTTCAATTTCCGGCTGGTTCCCCCGATTTTTCGAATGGTTTCAATCTCTCGCTTCCGCAGCCGAATCGAAAGCGTGAAAACAAGTACGACAACGGCAAGTGTGACGATCGCTACTCCGACACTTCCCATGATAACGAAATTGCGCACCGACAGTACCGTATCGACGAGTTCCGATATAACGCGGCTGGGTACCAGAATTTGTACGGCGTCGGTGCGCTCCTCATAGCGGCCCCGCAGCATAACTGCCGAGCGCCTGTTTTTCGGGATTGCAATGACGGCATCGATTGGAAATTCATCCGGATCACCGTGAAAATGAAAGGAGCGGATGTTTTCCGGTGTGATTTCAGTATAGGAGAGGATCGAAGCATTGGCGACGATATTGCCTTCCTTCCGTTCCAGAATGCCGCTCTCCGCCGCGGGAGTGTTCATGTCCATGTGTCCGTGCGCCAGTCCCGAAATCACCCATGCAGTTTTCAAGTCAACAAAAACGGCCTCGTCATCCGGTGTTCCGGCCGGAGACAAAACACCCACAACTTTCATCTTGAGAGGATAACTGCCGGCGACGTCAAAGGCGCCCGCCGGCGAGGAAAGCAGGGTGTCGTCGACCGACAGTTTAAGCCGATCGGCAACTGCTGTTCCCAGGATACATTCGCCGAGAAGGGCCATGAATCGGCCGCGTTCCATTGTTAAATTCCGGTATTCGAAATACTCAGTCGTCGTTCCGATGATCCGAAAACCGGAAGCCGTATATCTGAGGTGCAACGGCACAGCCGTGGCCAGGCCTGTACTGTTTATCCAGGCAATTTCACGGTAGGGCAACGGATCGAAATTGGGCGTCCTGAAATAAAGGGAACTGAGAGTCAGATCCAGGGCGCTTCCTTTCGCTCCGATCAGCAACGGGGTTGTTTCGGCCCGGGAAGTCAGCATCGCGGAGGCTTGTCCGACTACAACCTTCAATCCGAAGGGGATGAAAGCGATCAGGCTGATCGAGATAATCAGAATAACCGTCTTCACCCAGTAATATTTCAGGTATCGCCAGGCTAGAAAGAGCACATGGTTCATGACGAGAATTCCAGAATATTGATCGTTCGGTCGAAGGATGCCTGCAGTTCGGGATCGTGTGTCACGACGATAAGCGGGACGCGATCCGTTTCGGAATAATGGAAAAGTATTTCCATGACCTGATCGCGGTTGCGAGGATCCAGATTGCCTGTCGGCTCGTCGCCGTATATTACTGCAGGCCGGGAAACCATGGCGCGGCAGACTGCCGTACGCTGGCGCTCGCCTTGAGATAAATGCTCCGGATATCTGAAAATCTTGCCGCCGAGGCCGACCTCCTCTGCGAGACTCCGTGCCCGATCCGAGACGGCACTATCCAGGGTAAGAATCTGGTTGACGCGAAAAGGGAGCAGGATATTCTCCAGGACATTGAGATATTCTAGCAGTTCAAATTCCTGGAAAACGAGCCCCATCTTGACAGCTCGAAGGTCCTGACGATCTTCATAGTCGAGCTTTGAGATATCGATATCGTTGAATTTTATCGTTCCCGTCGCCGGTACCAGAATCCCGCATAACAGGTTGATCAAGGTGGTCTTGCCGCATCCGCTCGGCCCGACAACCGCAACTTTTTCTCCCGCTCCGACAGTTAAATTCGGAACATGCAGGCTGAAGCCGTCTTCTTTGTAAGAAAAAGTCAGATCGTGTACGGAAATCATCCTGAACTCCACGGTATTATCACCCTGTCCTCGCTGATCAAGGCAATATCCCCGATTTTCCACGAGTCACCGACCGCCTGAACCCTTAAAAGTCCGGTGTATATATTCTGGCGATGATGCACGTGCTGCAAATGGCGGACACGCGCGGTGACGCTCCACTTGCATTCGTAAGTATACCCCTCGACGGCGTTGGATCCTCGGACTTTGCCGCCAACCGAAATGACACGAACTTCCTGTACCGTCACTTCGGCGCCCTTCCTGACACCGCTGGTGAGTTTTCGGCGACTGTCCAGATAGACGCTCTCAACCAAATCCCCGCTGACAGTCTCCAACAAGCGATTGTAGAGCTGTTCTTCATCTTTAAAATTAAAGGCCTGATAGGTGTTCGAAAGAATCCGGGTCAGAATACGGCGGGCGGTATCCCCTGTAGGGGCCGAAGGCTCGTGTAAAAAATTTCTCACTTGAACCGTACCGTATGGAAACAGGAAAAAGCACAAAATCAGCAGCACCCAATGCAAAATAGGCTTTTGTGTTTGGATTTTGAGGATTTCCCGTATCCTGCGCCGCCGCGGCCATGCAAATAAAGACGCCGTCAATAGCAGCAACCCCAGCAACGGTATCCGAACGTAACCCAAAATCATTTCGCCCGATACGACCTTCTCGTACCATTCGGCATAGTCGCCAATGCGCAGCGCAACGGCAAGAATTATGATCGCTCCACCGGCAATGCGAAAAACCGGCGCGCCTCGCTCCCAGTGCTGCATCATCACGGCATTTCGGACCAACAGGAAAATGAGAATACCAATTACAGCGGATCCGACAATAACCGCTATCGGCATGGACAGATTTTCCTCAATGAAAGCCGCAGAATTCCAGCCATGGTAGAGAAGGGCCATTCCTAGAACCGCGACTGAGAAACCAAAACCCTTAAATCTTTCCGTGAGGATCGCTATACCGGATAGAAACAATGTTCCGCTTACCATGACTGGGACTGACGGCAGTGGGATTGCAGAATAGCCCAGGAACATGCCTGCCGCGACAGGGACTGCGAATATCCACATCCATCCTTCCGTCAGGGAATTGGGAAGACCCAGCCACAATCCCAGGGCTGCTGCCAGTAAATAAAATTCAGACGGCGCTCCGGGAATGATTGAGGGAACAATTAATAGGGTACAGAGGCGATAAAGAACAAGGGACAGGGCCAGTATGCCGATTAAATATCCCAGAAGCCTTTCGCGCTTTTCTTCCCGTATGGGGGATGCACCCAGTATGCGATGAAACTCAGCTACCAGGAGATATCCGAGGATCAAACCCACGGCTATGCCCGTCGTGTGAATGACATATGCCAGGCTTCTTTCAATTGTCGAGAGTCCGGTAGAAAGGAAAGATTCCGAAATAGATCCGCCGAACAACAGTCCGCAAATGAGACCGAGAACAGGCAACGGCCGGAGCCACTTCAGCGGGTTCGCACCTTTCTTCAGAAATTCGATCGCTGGCAGCAGGGCAGCTACCGGGATTGCATAGAGCGAAAGCTGAGACGAAAATTGAAGCCATTTCTGTTGGTAAAGATATTGGCCCGCTGCGTAGCCGGCGAGAAAACCACAGCCTAAAAGAACGATATTCTTCCAACGAATTTTGAGAAATGCTATCAGAAATAGGAACAGAAAGATCTCGGGCCGGGCGACGATCCTGCGGACACCCGTTAAACCCGTACTATGGATTAAATCTGAAAGCGAGGGCGGGTGTGGTATGACGTAAACAGCTTTCGCAGGTTTCAGCGTCGCCGTATAAGAACGGCCGTCAAGCATGTCGAGGAAAAGTATGACATCGACCTGCGTGCCGATTAATCCTCGTACCGCAATGCTTTCCCCGAAAAGAAGGTCGGGCGAGCAACGGATACGCCGAATCTCAGCATAATCGTTGGGGGTAACACGGATTTCCTTTTCAGTCATATCCGCGCACGCGGAGGGAAGTACAGGTTCAGCGCGCAGACGCCGGTTATTGATCATCGGCAGGGTGAACCGGACGGAAAATTCGGCAGGCTTCTCTTCTTTGATTTCCAGCCTGGCGGGATAGACTACGTCGGCCCTCGATTGAAGGGGTTGGATGATTTGTATCAGCAGGAGAATAAAGAGTCCACGGCACCTCACTCTACTGTCTCCTCTTCCAGTATTTCCTGGACTTCACCGCGGAAAACTATCTGGTAATTCCTGAGAATTTCAGTATAGAAAAGTTCGCGAGCCGTTTTTTTGGCTTCGAAGATCATATCCTGTTCAATCGTGAGCCGGATTGCCCGCCATTGCGGAATATATGATTCCTTCCGGCCGTAAATATATACAAGATGGTATCCGTATCCTGATCGGACCGGTCCCGTCCAGGAATCGGGCTCCAGTTTCAGAATCTCTCCCGCGAACTCTTCTCCGAATTCGGATCGTATGTCACGCTCGGATACTCCGGCGTAGTTGTACCGTGAAAGGAACCGGTCTCCGTAGCGCGATATAATTTCCTGATCGGGACCTTTCCCTCTCAACTTCATCAGGGTTGCCTGCGCATCGTCGACAACCTTCGCCCCCCGTTTGTCCTCGCTGAAGAATATATGGGTGAAGCTGAACGCTGCCGGTATCCTGTATTTCTCGCGACGGAAAGCAAAATAAGATTCTATTTCCGATTCGCTCGGATTGACATTTTCCGCTTGCGATTGACCCAGGAATTCCATTTTTTGGAGCATGGCGCGGCGGACAACTGGATCATCCTTGTCGTACCCTCGCGACAGAGCTTCCCTGTAAAGGACTTCTTCTCTGACAAACGATTGGAGCAGTCCGCGCAACTCTGAGGGAGAAGGTTCCCTCTGCCATTGGCGCATAAAGGTGATGATCAACTGCTCAATGTCGCTGTCGTCTATGAGGACCTGCTTTGATCCCTCTCCTCCTGAAGGCAGACCGAAGATAACGAGCCAGACGGCAGCGAGCAGGAATCCGAAAAGAAGTACCCGGGCGATGGGATTTTTCAGAAGTCTCATGGTCCCTGATTCTCTCACTTCAATCAGTATAATGGAATAATGAAAACACGGGAACCTCCTTCGAATACGGCAAAGCAGCGGAAGGGTTCTGTTCTCCTATTTTGATGCATGCCAATATTTTAGAGTTTGCATTTGAAGCGAAGACTTTAAGAACATCAGCTTCCCTGAGATAATTTAGGAGATCATCCAAGGCAACTAAAGGATTGATTTATGAACAGAAAAGTCCGGATAATTTCGGTGACTGTCAACGGAATGATTCCCAGACCGGGCGTGCCGAATTTATCCTGTGTTCTTTCGCATCCGACAGTGTAACCACGAAATTTCAGGCTTCTTCCCGTTCCGAATTCGTGCCTTCATTTCCTATCCCCTGATTTCCTTTCGGGTGCAGGTTGGCAGCCCAGGATCGAAGGCCGACAAATATACCCAGGGCGGCTATGGGAAGTGCGATGCCGGCGCCGTGGCCGAGAAGATCATAATTAGCATCCGAGATATAAACAGTGCTGAGGAAATCCACAGCAAGCACGACTACTACCACCCCGATCAGACTTGTTTCCAGCTCTTCCGTGCTGCGCACCCTGAGCCAACGGGGCATTGTGATTTCCTTGATAAATAACTGGTAGAAGCCGATGGCGGTTATGTAGAGCACCGTGCCGACGAGAAACACGTGTACATTGTCCAGGATTTCCACCATCACGATGCCATGAACTTCAATTTCGATCAATCCGATATTAGCGCCGATCCCCTTGATCAATAGCTGCAACAGACGATAGCCGCCAACGACAAAGAATGCAGAGGCGGCAAGGCTCAGACCTACGATCGGAATGATGATGAAATAGCGCGTAGCTGCAAATAGACGTGACACAATAATCCCTTCCTTTCCGTAAGAGATGCCGAAGAATTGTGCCCGGACGGGAGGTATGCTCCGGAGCACCAGCACTCAAAGATCCGGCACGGAATACGCTTCTCGGGGCTATCAAAGCATAGAGAAGCAAGACGATGCCCTTTTACGGGGCGCTTCGTTGTGCCCCCCAACTGTTCGCGGATCAATCCGACAGGGCGGAAACACTCCTTTCCAGGACCTCCCGTTCTTCGGCGGAAAAACCGGGAATCCCGACGGCTGTCTTTAAAAGTTGAACCGCGTCCTTACTCTTCCCCTGCTGGCGGTATATGTCACCCAGAAAAAGATAGACATCAAGATAGGGTGCCTTGCTCCGGGCCATCCTCTCCAGTATTTTGACGGCTTCCGGAATGTCGCCTCTCCGGTGAAGGTAAAAGGCCAGGGAATAGCCGTACTTGGGGTCGTCCGGATGCAGCCGGAGAGCCTCCTGGAGATAGTGCACCGCATCCCGCAGAGAACCTTCTCCCGCAAAAATGATGCCGAGATTGTAGGCAGCCACGGCCAATTCAGGATCCTGCTTCAGGGCCGCCTGGAGATAGGTCTTGGCTTCCTCTGTTTTTTCCACTTCAGCCAGCAGCAAGCCAAGGTTCAGATTCACTTCCGGGCTGTCCGGATCTATTTCATAGGCTTTACGCAGGCTGAATTCGGCCTGATCGTTCCGTCCCAGAGTGTTGTAGGCCAGGGAGACGTTTACATAAGGCATGGAAAAGTCCGGTCCAAGTCGAATGGCTGTTTCGAAGGATTTTACGGCAGCCTCGTATTGGCGTTCCGCCATCTGGTAGTTGCCCAGATTGTAGTAGGTGGCCCAGAAGTCGGGGCGGGCATCGAGCGATCCCGTAAACTCCTCTGCAGCCGTCCTTACGGACGCGGCGTCATCCGCATCCATCGCGTTGAGGGGAATGGGCGCAAGCGCAACCGCCGCCCGGATGCGCACCAGCCGTGTTTCATCCCGCGTCGCTTCAATCAGCACCTTCAGGGTTTGACTGTCGAGACGGTCCCCCAGAGACTCCACCGAAGCAGCCCGAACCAAAGGCGAGGGATCCTTCAACGCCTCGAACATGGACGGCCATTTTCGCGCGTCATTGCAGCCGCGAAGCAGGCGGATGAGCGAGGCCGCAAATACCGCATCGTGGTTTTCGTCGGCCACGTATTCGAGCATCGCCGGGAGCCTGGACCAGTCCTCTTTCCGGGCGGAATCGATGAGCGAAGCCCGGTGCAGGACGGGCGCCTGGTAATCCCGTTTTCGCCATTGCCGGACCCATTGGTCGGCCCAGGCGGGATCCTGGTCCTGGTGGCAGATATTGCAGGCGTTTGGAGAATTGTAGGCAATGGTTGTCGCGGGCGTCGGCGGCAGCATCGAATGATCGCTTCTGCGCATCCGGGCGAATTCAGTCATCGGCATGTGACAGGACACGCAAAGGCTGCCCGGGCTGCCTTCAGGGTGATGCGAGTGTTCCGCCGCATTTGCGACATTTTCAGCATGGCAGGGCAGACAGGCTTTATTGGTTTCCTCCGCAAAACGATACCGCCCGCTCGACGTGTGGCAATACAGACAGTTGATTTGTCCCGACCTTGCGCAGGGGCTCATCAGCCACTGGGTGTAGGTATAATTTTCTCCCAGGTCTCGCCCGTCCGGGTAGTAGTCGGGAAGCTCGAACCCCCCAAGGTGGAAATGATCGTGGAAACTGTCTCCCGGGGGGAAGGAAGCGCTCAGGGGCGACGCTTTGGCATGGCACGGAGCGCAGGCGTCGCTGGCGCGTTCATGGCTGAATTCGGGAGGCCGGATGACGTCGATCTTAAGGTCTGGGGGAATTTCACCGTCCTTCGCTTCCTTGCAGACACGCACGTGTTCGGAAGCCGATCCGTGGCAGGCTTCGCAGTTGATGCCCGGCTCGGCCCATACGGTATTGTACGTATCGGTTGCGAGATCGTAATTGCGCCTGAACTGGCTGACATGACACATATAGCAGGATGTGTTGAAGGTGTATTCCGGCGCCGTCCAGTCCACGACATCTTCTTCGATATCCCTGAAATGGCGAATGCCGCTCGCGGCGGTATCGAACCAGGCCTCTTTCCGCACATCGTAGGCGAGGGGCAGGACCTGCAGCCGTCCCCGGTCCATGGGGGTCAGAAAATAATAAACGTTCTTGCCGCCCATGGCGTGAGCCAGGGGAAATTGTTTCGTGGAATCCTTCGTACTCTCTTTGATCCATGCTTTCTTGCCGTCGAACTCCACCCGGTAGCGAGCAGCCCCGATTTCAAGGGCTTCATCGTGGGGGCTGAGTTTTTCCCGGAACAGGGCCGCCGTGAAAGGCTGCATGGCCAGGCCGTGATGAGACGGCGCCCAAAGCTGATAGAATTTTTCGTGGCATTCCCGGCAGGATTGCGTTCCGCTGTATCCAGAAGGATCGGATCCGGCACGGTCATTGCGGCTGCATGCGACCCAAACAAGGCCGGCAAGGAACACCATGGCACACAGTCCGACGATGGTTCGATTTGATGTCATTTCAGGTTTCTCCTGTCATTTCCGGCCATACCGGTTTCGCCATTTCTATATTACCCCCGGAATACATGAATCGGGAAGAACGGTCCGTTGCCGGCTGCGCGCGACCTGTTGTACTTTTACCACGGGCTGCTGAACCTGCTGTCCTCGGCACGGTCGCCCCACAGGAGAGAGATGCTTCCAGCCTTGACTTTGCGCATCGACCGTATTCCTTAATTAATGTACAACGGCAAGTGCGTCCATCTCAAATAGCAGTTCAGGTCGGCAGATGTCGGCTGCAACGTAGACTGCAGGAAGATGGTGCATGTGAAACCGCCCGGCAACCGTTTCAAAAATATTTTTATCTTCCGGCCGTTTCAAGAAAACCGTCGCGCATCGGATATCGTTCAGATTTGCCCCTTCTTCCGCGATCAGGGTCTGGACGTTTTCGATGGTCCGCGCGATCTGCGCTTCCACGTTTCCGGGATGCAGGCTGTTTCCACGATCGTCGATGGCAGCGGTGCCGGAAACGAATAGCTGGCGAAACCCCTTCCCCTGGACACTGATCCCGCGGGAGAACGCGGAGCCGTATCGGAAGGCGGAACGCTGACTCACCCCTGGAAGGACCTTTGTCTTAAGACCTCCTGAAATTGCCAGTACGTCGCAGAGCCCGGGTGCCCCGGCGGGATTTTTACCGCTGATTCCCGTGCTGGCCGGCAGGTATATTCCATCTATTCCGGGATCCTCCATCTCGCCGGGAATCAAGCCAAGCTCTACGAACGTATTCGTTCGGACCAGATTGAAAGTGTCATACCAATCGAGAATATCCTCCAGGTAGATCCACGTGCGAACGACACAGCCGAAATCGAGATTCTGTGCCGCCAGCAGGCGATTTATTTTTTCAAACTGGTTCCGGGTCCAATCATGTCTGCCGCCAACCTGTCCGGATCCCGTAATACCGGCGAGGTACACATAGGTTGCATCCCGCTGTTTCCAGCCTCGCCCGCAGGGCCGGTTCCCGTCGTGGATAATCCAGAAGTCTTCACCTGGGGCCGGCTGTACGGCATGCACCTGAATACCGGCCAGCCCGTCACCCCTGCAGGGTCGGCCTTCAATATAGGAAAAGGGCCCGTTTTCGATGTCGAGGCATTGACTCCGGATTCCGACGAACTGCTCGTAGAAATCCAGCGTGCCGAATACCCGTTCATGCAGAATCCGCATGCCGCGGGAATGGAGAATAGCTGCCAATTCCCTGTATAGATCTCCTGCTGTTCTGGTTGCCGGACCCGTTTCATCGTCAATGGCAGCCGTCACAAGAACCTGGTCCGTATCTATATCCGATATAACGATTGAGCACATTCGAAATGGACCCATGACAAGTAGTTGAAAAAGGGAGCCATGATACAGGATGGGCCAGCAATTCTCAACTAAAGACAAGGCTGTGCGGTGTAGGATACTTACATACTGTAATGCGGATTGAGAAACAACCGCCGATCCGTTTAATCTGGACGTTCGGGTAAAACGCAGTGTATGATTTCCTTGTTTTTTCGAATGAATAACCGACAAACCCCATGTTGTCTGCCTCGCCTGAAAGGGTTATATTCCGCTCCCCGGCGGGTGGAGGGATGAAATGTCCAGCTACGGAAACAGGGACTTTTTGTTCTGCAAATTCGAATTGAAGGAAACCATCCTAAGGAACGCCGTAGTTTTGGGAGACGTGTTATGTCCACAAGCGATTCAATTTTGGAACTTCAACGCCTGATAGGCCAGTCGATTATCGGTCAGGAAACCGTCGTGCAACGTCTGCTGCTCACACTGCTCTGCAACGGCAATCTTCTGCTCGAGGGGCTTCCGGGACTGGCTAAAACCCGGGCGATCAAGAGCCTGGCCCAGAATCTGGAGAGTGTGTTCCGGCGCATCCAGTTTACGCCGGACCTCCTTCCCTCCGACATTACGGGAACCGAGGTCTATTACGAAGAGGGGGGGAAGGGCAGTTTTCAGTTCCAGCCGGGCCCGATTTTCGGAAACCTTATCCTGGCGGACGAGATCAATCGCGCGCCCGCCAAGGTTCAGGCGGC
>DKBB01000287.1:26785-26907 GCA_002451015.1 Acidobacteria bacterium UBA6911 | reverse complement strand
CCGGACCGTTCTTCCGGCAGCAAGGTAATCATGAGATGCTCAATGATAGCCGAGGTCACCTCATCCTGGATGGCAAACACATCCTTTATCTCGCGATCGTATCGTTCCGTCCAGAGGTGGTA
>DKBB01000287.1:0-26689 GCA_002451015.1 Acidobacteria bacterium UBA6911 | reverse complement strand
TTGCCTCCCTTGGCTCTGGAGAAGGCCCTATAAAACGGTATCCGCGCCGGGGAAGGGTCTCGATGAAGCGCGGATTTTCAGCGGAATCACCCAAAGCCGCTCTCAGTCGGCTGATGGCAGTATTCAAACCCAGATCAAAATCTACGAAGGTATCGGCGGGCCACAGTTTCTTCTGTATCTCCTCACGAGAAACGAGGTTGCCCGGATGCTCCAGCAACAAGACCAGGATCTGAAACGGTTGGTCCTGCAGCTTGATCTTGACCCCTTTCTTGCGCAACTCGCTTGTCTGCAGGTCAAGTTCGAATGTGCCAAAACTCAAGAGCGATGAGATCCTGGGGTTCGCCAACGGCTTCCTCCTCTGGATGATAGCATCTTAATGGAAAATCCACTCCGCTTCAATCCATCGCCGGTATGTAATGCGTTGCCGCAAGTCATTCCTCAATGGACATTTGCTGCTCAACCAACATTCAAGATGCTCGTAAGTTGCCGTCCATTGAGCCAATCAGTGAAATGCTGAATTCTAGACATCGCCGGGCAATCCCGAAGGATAGCCTGGCCTCAGCTGGTTCGATTCCAAACTGAAAGGAGAAAATATCTTGAAACGCACAATTCTTGCATTTGCTTTTACGTTGCTGGCATTGATGTTGCCCGCCTTTGCCGCGGCTCAAGCCGTAACTACCCAAGTCACCGCCACGGACTATTTCGATCCGATGAATTTTATGGGCGACGGCTTCGTAGGTGAATTCACAGACCCTGGCGACCTGATGTGTCCCGGCGGGCAGCCGACCGGAATAATATGGAAGCCCTGTTCGGCAGGCAGCCGCATCCACTTTCGTAATCTCGCCTGGAAATCAAGACTTGAATCGGAAGACCCGTTACTCCGAGGGGATTTCTTCTCCGAAGGCAATTTCAACCTGGATGCCGATTATTCTGGCAGAATGGGGGGTAGCTTACGTATCGAGCTGGACGACGGCGGTGTTTGGGAGGGAAGCTGGACCGGAGAAAAAAGTAAAGTGGAGAATGCGGAGGCGTGGATTTTGCGCATTCGCGTTGTCTGTCGTGGAACGGGCGGCAACATAGATGGCATGCAACTGCGATTTACGGAGGTTGCTACTATTCCAACGCCGCTCGGGTTCTTCTGGATTGGAGCAATCGATGGTCAGGTCCTTACTCCGGCTTCCCGGTAGCCTGTATGAAGGCTCGTCGACTGGACGTCCACGTTTACAGTTCTCGGGCAGACTGCCAAACACGTGGCGTTTGGGGTAATCTGCGATGAAGGAAAACAGTTACGCTTTACCATGGTCGGCCCGACGGTGCCCGACCCAAGGATGCCCGGCGGACTCAATGCGATTACAGTCATGACAGACTCATGGATACGGCAGCGCGACAAGTAGTAGTAATGGTGAGCAGAGTGACCCCCCTCGGAAACTTCACTCAATGTCCGGGGGGGGCTGTTTGAGATCGATGTATTGGAATGTCCGAAATGCGGCAGTCACATGCGAATCCTATGTGCGATCAATCCCCCTGAAGCGATAGGAAAAATCCTCGATTGTCTCGGCGTGCCGATGATGTTTCCGCCCGTCTCCCTGGCAGATTATTTTGATTAATACTGTTTAAGAATTCTGTAAATATCGCTGCGCGATTATTTAAAAAAATCCTGAAAAACTGAAAATATCAAAAGCCCCCACAAATTCATACTCATCCAAGATCGGTTTTAGGAATTGAAGGCACGGAATCTGTTTATTTGGCCCCTGGATTTCTGGCAGCATTTTGAGAAACATCGATTTCAAGTAAACGTATGACAGAGAAACCGTCCATTTGAAAATTAAGACGGACCAGCCAAATCCTCAATAATTTCTAACTTCCGGTATGCCCCACAATACAGGAAGTAATAGTATCCCCCGGCAGAGCCGGGGGCTTTAAGTCGTGAGCCGCTCGAAGCGGCTATTCGGGGTCGCTAACGCGGCCCCACAAATGTTGAGCCACCTAAAGGTGGCTATCTCCAAAGATTCAATTGATCCAGCCGTTTATCTTCTGCCTCTTGCCTTTTTATATACTCTCGGATGACTTGCTCATCCCGACCCACGGTAGATACGAAATATCCACGGGACCAGAAATGCTGCCCCGCAAAATTCCTTTTCCGCTCCCCGTATACCCGTGCCAGATGAATTGCACTCTTCCCTTTTATAAACCCTATTACCTGGGATACCGGATATTTGGGCGGAATTGATATCAACATGTGTACATGATCAGGCTGAAGATGGCCTTCTTCTATGCAACTCTCTTTCCTCTCGGCCAACTTTTTGAATACTTCACCCAGATATGGGCGTAATCCAAAATATATAGCCTTCCTCCGGTACTTCGGTATGAACACTACATGATACTTGCACTCCCATCTTGTATGACTTAGGCTTTCTGCATCGTCCATCGTGNNTGCCTCCCCGGCACAGCCGGGGGACCTCCCGTTGAGGGTTAGCCCCAATTTCTCTTGCTAATTAATCGCCCTAAAATTTTCATTTTTCTAAAGATATCGTACATTATCTGTTGATTTAGTCCTTTATATACTAGAGGTTAGGGGTATATAAGGGAGACAAAAGGACATGAATAATCAGCAGAAAATCATCCAATTTTTCCTTAAAAATGGCTGGTCTGAGGTGCAAAGCTCGGCGCCTGGATATCGTGAATTCATCCGCTCCGATCTTATGGAATCGAGCAATTCCTGGTGGATCGGAAATGGCCGTGTTTACGAGGGCATTTCTTTTAAAAAATGCCGGGACATCACCAAAATCGTCATATTGGCATTGGAGAAATGCCGATGAAACAATGCTTTCTCTATCTAAGGGTCTCCAGCGCCACGCAAGTAGACGGTTTTGGATTTGATCGTCAGGAGTGTGGTTTTTTGTTTTGCCATGGTGCGAATTTTAGCGTAGAAGGAGGCCACGGATTTCATCGGGTTTTGCGGTGGTTTGTTTTCTTTTTATGGGGTTTTTTGGGTTTAGGTCGAGGGGCCCTTTTTTGCGTCCTCTGCCTTCTGCAATAGGGCTTTTCGGTACTCCTGTTTTAGTTCCGCTGCGATCTCTTGTACTCCCGGACTTAAGAAATAGGGTGCCATCTTTAAATCAACTTCCTGCTCTATCATCCGGACTGCCCTTTCCACATCCTGGGGGTCGTGGGGATCAAAAGATGCCTTAGAGACTGCGCCATGGAGAGCCTGCTTCAGTTGTTCCATGTTTCTCATTACTTCACTCATCCCTGATAGTTTAAAACTCATTCTGTCGCCTCCTGGCTGTGGCCGTTTCGGGAGATTGTATCACTTCTTCGGGATTTCGACTCCGGGTTTGGCGAAATTCGTGACCACCTTGGAAGCGGATTTTTTGTGGAACTTTGGATTTCGGTATATTGATAATCAATAAGCACTCAATTAGTCTGGGATTATGACGAACCTTAAAAAATCACCACATCCCATGAAACGAAGCTCAACGATATTTCTTCAGACAGTGATCGTGCTCATCGGTATCGGCGCTCTTGCCTTTATGCTTTGGGAACCCCACATTGAGGGTAGGAATGTCCACGCTACGCTCTTTGAGATCTACTTCAAAGATCCGTTCCTGGCATATGCATATACAGCATCTATTGCCTTTTTCACTGCGCTCTATCAGACATTCAAGCTGCTGGGACATATAGGACGAAATGAAGTATTTTCAAAACGTTCTGTAAGAACTTTGCGGATCATAAAATACTGCGCATTGACCCTTATCGCTTTTATTTTGGGTGCAGAGGCCTACTTCTTTATAGTTCGGCGCGGCCAGGATGACATTGCGGGCGGTGTTATGATGGGTCTTTTTCTGATCTTTGTCTCTGCCGTAGTCGCTACCGCTGCGGCTGTGTTTGAAAAACTCTTGCAAAGTACCGTAGATATAAAGTCCGAGAACGACCTAACGGTATGACGAGACCAATATGCCAATCATCATCAACATCGACGTTATGTTGGCGAAGCGAAAGATGAGCGTTACCGAGCTTGCCGAGAAGGTCGGCATCACGATGGCCAATATTTCCATCTTAAAGTACGGCAAAGCAAGGGCGATCCGGCTATCTACACTGGAAGCGATCTTTAGATCGTTGGAGTGTCAACCCGGTGATATCTTGGAATATCAAGAGTGAAATTTGGGGATTCTGAAATAAATGGCCGTCTCTTTAGGGCGATCATTTTGTTTTGTGAAGGAGTGCTGGATTCAATTACTTACGAGCCATCCGACAATGTAGGTGGCGGCAAATATCAGTGCGAATGGGAGCCAGGTTCCGGCCACGCTTTTGAACATGTCTAGTTTACGCTGGATGAGCAGGGCTACGAGGAAAAAATCAAGCGCTATAACCATGCCGATAAATATCAGGGCTGTGATCAAAGGTGTTGTGTAGGCGAAGCGCGTGAAAAAGATGTAGGAGATTACCCCGAAGATGATGGGGGCGGCTATTGCATGAATGATGAGCGCCCGTTTAAGCGTAGTCTTGGCCATGCCAATACCCATGGTCGCGCCACAGAGTGCCCAACCGATGAGGGCGTGTATGATTGTGATTGCAATTTGCGAATTAGTCATAATTGTCGGTTATGCGCAATTATAGCGTAGGATGAAAAAAGCACTTTCAAAAGATTAGCGCTGAGATTTTCTACCCGCAGCAACATCAGCAGTAAACTGTTTCGACTGGCCGCGTGGAACACTCAGAGAATTCCATTTCCCGGTGGCTTTCGTACTTAGGTGTTTTGACAAAAAAAGAATTTGTCCTACATGATGAGCGTAATGTGCGAGTTGCCGGTTGATTGCCTGCATAACCGAGTGTGGCTCAGTTCGAATAATCACCGTTCGCGTCATATCATCATCTGTTAGAGGTTTCAGCGAATCGAAAAGGTATTTCCAACCGCCCTCCCACAATTCTAATAACTCGGCGCGTGTCTTTGGTGGTTCCTCAAATTCCGTATCACGATTACGATCGGGTTTTTCTCCGTCGGAAGTTAAAAATTCCGTCCATCGAGAGCGCATGTTTCCGGATAAGTGCTTCACTATAATGGCAATGGAGTTGGATTCTGCGTCGAGTGCAGTAAACAATTTGTTAAAGCGTTAGCGGATAAGTCATAATACATAAAGGGTTTAGCTGGTACGCCTGGCAGGACTTGAACNNTTAGGAAACCGTTGCTCTATCCACCTGAGCTACAGGCGCACTGCCTTGAAGATACAGGATTTAGCGGGAAATTCCAATCCATAATGTTTGGCATGCCAGCAAAAATCAGTCGCAATGAAACATAGTAATGGAACCCTCCGGCCAGCCACGCCTGACAGAATTCCCAGTCAGCGATAGGGTATATGCAGGCCGTTCACCATAGTGGCACTATCGTACGCAATGCCTTCTTCACCTCCCTCAAAAGCCGTCCTCTCTTCGGTAACAACTGACGCACCCGGAAGTAGCGTTAAATTTCTGTTTCGCTTTTATTTCCCGTCTATTCCAAGCCATCGGTCGTCCTCTGCAATTTCGGTTTCGTTTTAAACTCTTCACCATGGCGATTAAATGCATGAACAAAATCGTCATACATGATTACAGACTGGCGTTTGGATGTAGCCGTGTTTATCCACATTCCGTTTTTCTGCTTCAATATCTCAGGAATATTTGAAGGAATCATTTTTATCGAACTTTTATAAAAGACCGATCGTAGATATCCGTGTAATCACATTTAATCCCATAGTCCAACGGAGGTGGAAGCATCTTGAAATACGCCAGAAAGACAGATATTCTTTTCTGATTCCAAATAAAAAAAATTTAACCTCAGATTTTCGAGCGCAATAATACCGGCATACAAAGACGGAGTAATCGATATGGCAAAGAAGAAAAACTCCAAAAGATGGCTGATCCCGCTCATCATCATCATCATCATTCTTGCGGGCATCGGCATTTTTGCACAAATGGATTCGGCACCGCCGACCGTCGATTCTGAGAATCTCAGGAAAGTTGAAAGGGGAGATATTGCACGGTCTGTTGTCGCGACCGGCGTCATAGAGCCGATTTCGAATCGCATAGAAATTCGCAGCAAAGCCAGCGGTATCGTTAAACAGATAAATGTAGACGTGGGAGACCGCGTCATCCCGGGCCAGGTTCTGGTGGAACTGGATCGGGATCAACTGCTGGCTCAATTCAGGGAAGCGGAAGCAAACCTGCAGGCAGCCAGGGCGGACGTCGTCACCATGCAGGCGGAACTGGAACGCAGCCGGATTCTTGCGGAAGAGCACGATGTGCGGCTAGCCAGGACCAATCATAAGAGAAGCACAGAACTATACGAGCAGAACCTCCTGCCCCGTTCCGATTTCGATATAACCCAAGGGAGGCTGGAAGAAGCGCTGAACCGTCAGCGGGCGGCAGCAGCAGCCATCGGGGTTGCTGAAGCTTCGATCGTTCAAAGGGAAGCCCGGGTTTCTCAGATTCAGGCGATCGTGGACCGCATCAGTGAAGAACTGAAATACACCTCCATACGATCTCCCATCAAGGGCATCGTGCTCTCCCGAGACATCGAAACCGGGAGCGCAGTTTCCTCCATTCTAACCATGGGCGCCGGGGCGACCAGGGTCATGGTTTTAGGCGACATGAACGATGTCTATGTTCGCGGCAAGGTGAACGAAATCGATATAGGCAAAATACACATCGGGCTTCCGGCACGCATCACAGTGGAAACTTACAAGGACAAGGTTTTTCACGGAGAGGTGTATAAAATCGCTCCGTTGGGAGTGGAATGGAACAACGTCACTTCCTTTGAGGTCCGGGTTTCGGTTGAAAATCCGGCAGGGCTCCTGCTGGCCAATATGTCCGCCAACTCCGAAATCATTCTTGAAGAGCATCAAGATATATTGACGATCCCGGAAGGCGCCGTGATATTCGACCTGGACAAGAAAACGTACGTGGAAGTCCCCGATGCGACCGCCGAGATCGGCCGGCGCCGTGTGGCGTTCGACATGGGGATCAGCACGGGGATAAAAGCGGAAGTTCTTTCGGGATTGGAAGAAGGAATGCAGGTCATACTACAGTAGACAGTTGGCATAAGAACCTTCATCCATAATTTTTTAATCCTAAATCAATCGCTATGACATATTGGAGCCAGATTGCTGGCATATTCCAACAGGCTATCACCGAACTCTGGAGACACAAGCTGCGCAGCTTTCTCACAATGTTCGGGATAAGCTGGGGAATTATTGCTCTGGCCCTGCTCACAGCCTCGGGGGAAGGTTTCAACCAGGGTCAGCGCGAAAATATGAAGCAGATCGGGGATGCCATCGTTATTATGTGGGGCGGCAGAACTGCCAGCCAAGCCGGAGGCCAGCGCGCCGGCCGCTACATCCAGCTGCATAGAGATAATGTCCAGGCGATCCGCGAACAGTGCCCCGCGATCGAGACCGTCGCAGGCGAAGTCAAAACCTGGAATGTTCCAGCCGAAAGCGATTTCAATGCCGGCCGTTTCCTGACAATGGGAGTAGATCCCGAATACCTGAAGATCCGTACCCTTCCCGTCTCGACAGGGAGAAATATCCGTCGGAACGATGTTGAGCAAAACAACCGGGTGTGCGTGCTGGGAGACTCCGTCAAGGAACAGTTGTTCGAAAATAGGACGGATATTATCGGGAAGAACGTCCGGATCAACGGTTTTCATTACAGGGTAATCGGTCTCATGGGCAAGAAGAACCAGGACAGCTCCTATGACGGCTGGGACAACGACAAGATCCTTATCCCGAGCACTTGCCTAATAAAGGATTGTCCCCAGAATCATGCCATGGCGTCCGAAGGCCATCTGAACCTGATCGTTTACAAGGCGAAATCGGATGATCTGTGGGAAGAGGCTCAGAAGCAGGTTCGCCGCACTCTGGGAAATATCCATGGGTTCGATCCCAATGATGAAACGGCTCTCAGTTTCTGGGATACGATTGAAAATTCGTCCACTTTCGAAGGTATGTTTCAGTCCATCGGTATCTTCCTGGGAGCGGTTGCGCTACTCACCCTGAGCCTTGGCGGAATGAGTGTCATGAATACGATGTTTACTACCGTGGCCGAACGCACCGGCGAAATCGGTTTGAAAAAAGCCCTGGGAGCCAGACAATCCCGCATCCTGTGCGAATTCTTCCTGGAAGGATTTATTCTGGCGGCACTGAGCGGAGGCGCGGGCATACTCTTCGCCCTGGGACTGGCGACATTCGTCAACTCTTTCCCGATGCCGAACTACTTTACCGGTCTCCCGATAGATTTCTTCCTGGTACTCAGGCTGACCCTGATCCTGGGTGCGGTGGCGATCATCGCGTCCATGCCTCCGGCCTGGCGGGCATCACGGATGGATCCGGTGGTGGCAATGAACTACGAGAAGTGACAATGAGAATCATTTTCCTGTTCGGCAATGCGTTTTCATCCCTGATGCGGCAGAAGAGGCGCAGCATAATCACAATAATCAGCCTCGCCTGGGCGGTAGCCTGCTTTCTACTACTGATGAGCTCCAGCCAGGGATTCGATGCCGCCCTTCGGGACGCGTTTCACGCAGTCGGACAGGATCTCATTTTAATGTACGGCGGGCAGACCAGCGAACAGAAAGGGGGAATGAGAGCCGGTCGCAACATCGTCATCGAGGAGAGGGATGTCGAAAAAATCCGGGAAGCGGTATCGATGGTGGGCACGATATCCCCGGAAATCATGGAAACCGTTACCGTGGTCTACGGCAGCAAGGAGAAGGATTACACTGCCCGGGCGGTGAAACCCGAATATCACCGCATCCGCAACATCCACATAACATCCGGACGCTGGATCAACGCGGAAGACGGCCGCAACGCTCGACGGGTCGTCGTCCTGGGAGCCTCGGTTGCAAAAGAACTGTTCGGAAAACGCTCAGTGTCGGGAGAAGAGATACTGATCCATGGAATCCGCTTCACGGTCATAGGGCAACTGCAAGCCAAGGTGCAGATCGCCAACTACAACACACCCGACAACGAATGCATCTTCGTTCCATACGATACATTACGTCTGTTCCGGAACACCCGTTACCCGAACTACATTGTCTGGTCCCCGCTTGCGCCCTCGGTGCGGGAGGAAGCCATGCGCCAGGTCCGGACCGTTATGGCCGGAATCCACCGCTTCTCTCCCACCGATGAAAAGGCCGTGGGTATGATTGCCTTCAACCAGTACGTCAGTATTATCGACGGTGTTTCCATCGCATTCAACGCACTGATGTTCTTCATTGGAACGATCACCCTGGCCATCGGCGCGATCGGGTTGGCAAACATCATGTTCACATCGGTTATCGAACGAACCCACGAAATAGGAATAATGAAGGCCGTGGGCGCCAGACGGCGCGACATCCGGCACCAGTTTCTGCTGGAAGCGGTACTGATTGTCATGGTGGGCGGCATAATCGGAGTGCTGCTCGCCTACCTGGCCGCCGCATCCGTAGGTTCGTTGCCCGCATTCGGCGCCATGCTGGGCGAGGAGCTCTCCAAAACACACGGCCGCATATACTTTAACATCACCGTGGATTCCGTGGCCGTTTCCCTGAGCATTCTTTTCCTTGTAGGCATTATTGCAGGCATGATCCCGGCCATACGCGCCTCCCGGCTGGACCCTGTTCGCGCCCTGCACTACGAATAGGCGCGCGACCGATGGACACCGCAGGCGTACTTGACAGTACGGCGAGGAGCCGAGGGAGCGAAACGCAGTAGACATGCCCAGATTTGCAGCCGTAGTGAAGAAGCCATGGGGGCTTCTGCCCCCANNACTGCCATGCATCCCCAGCCAGAGACTGGGGCCCCGACCAAAGGCTGGGGCATTCCGGCATTTTCCCGTAAAAGCTTAATAAATCATGCGGGTTAATACTTCAGGATACTGTGCACGTTGTATTTCTGTAGTTTTTCCCGACCGTTCAGGGCTGTAAGTTCGACTGCAAACGACAATCCCATAACTTCCGCGCCCATCTTTTCCGCCAGTGCCACTGTCGCCCTTGCGGTACCGCCCGTTGCAATCAAATCGTCGACTATCAATACACGCTGTCCGGGCCGGATCGCATCCCGGTGAATTTCCAGTTTGTCGATTCCATACTCCAGTTCGTAGCTTTCATCAAATGTGGCGGCAGGAAGCTTCCCGGGTTTGCGCACCGGGATGAAACCGGCTTTGAGTGCATAGGCAACGGTTGGAGCGAAAATAAAACCACGCGCTTCAATTCCCAATACCAATTCGATCCGGCTTTCCCTGTATGGTTCTATCAGGGCGTCGATAGTCTTCTCGAAGTAGTGTCCCTGCTTCAGCAGTGTCGTCACATCATAGAAAAGGATGCCTTCCTTAGGCCAGTCCGGAACTTCTCTAATCGCCCCCTTAAGATCTTCTATATTCTTTGCGTCCATGTCACCATCCTTCGATTAAAAACGAGCTGTATGTCCTCTTTACCGGAATATCAATAACATCGACCCTATGCACCCAGCTCAACGGCGGACCCTGCCTGACTTCTTCAATGAATCTCTCGATATCCGCGGCATTCCCTTCCACCAGAATCTCAACGGTTGAATCCGGGCAGTTGCGCACGTTTCCGGTCAATCCCAGTTTCTTGGCACCGTGCTGTACAAAATACCGGAATCCGACGCCCTGCACTTTCCCGTGAACGATAATCTGTTTTGCCTTCATTGAGATTCTTACCCCTTCCAATACCGCTTGAATTGCCGGCATCCGGGATCGGAATCGGATGTTTCTCTTATTTAACGCGGGATTGGAGACAGAACTATACCACGCCGAGCCGTACTTCGCACCACGTTTTAGGTCAACGATCAAACAGTCCGAATTACCTGAGATACAGGATTAATCCCCAGGATATTTCGGGGGCAACACCCTTCTGGACCGACTGGGATGTTGTGTTGCGAATGTATCTTACACCGATATCTCCATAAATGCTGATTCTGGCGCTTAAGGCATACTGAGCTTCCCAGGCGCCGGCCACGCCATGCCCGTGCGCACTGCTTGAATAAAAAGAGCTCTCAATTTTATTCCAGATATATTGTTGTTTAATGCTGTTAAACATCAGGCGCTCATTAATAACACCCGGGGTATACGGCAGCAACTTTCAGGATATAATCAGGACGAAGCACATCCCGTCGTTCCTGATCATTTCCCACAAGGACCGTAACATGCCTAAGCCTGCGGATAGAATACGAATTCGGTGATCCGGACGAAAACCGGCTGGTACACTTACTTATAAAATTGCTTCGCATGAATGAAGGAGATATTATTCGGCTGAACAACAAATCAGGGGAAGTTGCTTATGAAACGCGCGTGCTTGTATCTTGGTTCGATCGTCCTCGTGAGCCTGGGACTCGTACCCAACTGGCGGGCTGAAGAAGCGAATAAATTTGCTTACGATGATTTCAATAAACCGCAACAATGCAGCATATGCCACAGTGAAATACACCGGGAGTGGCAGCAGAGCCTGATGTCTCAGTCGTTCACCCATCCATGGGACGANNAAAGTGAAATTCGGCAGCCGCAAGGATAGCGAATCACAGTTCCACGAGGCTGAATACTCGGCCTTTATCGGCAGCCCGGAGTTGTGTGCCAACTGCCATGACGAGCAGAGCCCATACGGCGCCTGGGTAAAGGAAACATACCGGGAGTGGAAAGCCGGTCCCTACGGCCGGCAGGGAGTTCGGTGCCAGGACTGCCATATGCACTACACCCCGGGCAAATCGACCAGCATGGGAAAAGAAAGAGACGATATCGCTCACCATGTTTTCCATGGCCCTCATTTCGACCAAAAACTGAAAGGCAGCGTCGATCTCGCACTCTATGCGGATAATCCGGAAGCAAAACGCGGATCCAAGGTTGTAATTCGAGCGGTGCTCCACAACGGCAAGGTCGGCCACTATATTCCTTCCGGATCCTCGGAAGAGAGGATGCTCTGGCTGGAGGTTCAGGCAGTTGACGGCAAAGGCAATGCGATTTGCATTCCCGTGGACAAAAAGGGGTTCACCGGCGAGGAATTCACGATCGCGGACTCGCAATCCTTCGCGTACCAGGCCATGGGGGAAATCATGGAGATTCCCGGATTCAAAGGCATATCACGGGACGGCAACCTGCCGGACGGCTCCAGAATATTCCGCCGGCCCTTCTTCGATCCAAAAGGCCGGATGACTATCTGCCAGTGGTACACGGAAAAGAATACCGATATCGACTATCGGATCGGTCCCCGCGAAACGAAACAGGAAACCTATACCTGGATAGTCCCGGATGCGTTCCCGTCTCAAACGGCGAATATTAAGGCTACTCTCTATTATAGTTTGGTGCCCAGTTCGGTGGGAGAATTAATGAAGCTTCCCTCGTACGCCTACGAGTCGAAGGTCGTCAACAGCGCTTCTCTGGAACTAACGGTAAAGTGAATCATCTTATGAAAAGAAAAGATTCTGCATATTCGCCAAAAGGAGATACCAATGGAAGCAATTAAGGTCATGCCTTGCCTGGACATGAAAAACGGTCGCGTTGTTAAGGGCGTGCATTTTGTGGACATCCGGGATGCCGGCGATCCCGTAGAAAATGCCCGATTCTATCAGGAAGAAGGGGCTGACGAACTGGCAATGCTGGATATCGCAGCTACGGTGGAGAATCGAAAGACCCGACTGGAGTGGGTTCGGCAGGTCTCAGCCGTTATCAGAATTCCTCTGACCGTTGGAGGCGGAATCAACAGCCTGGAAGATATCGAGCAGGTTCTCGAGGCTGGAGCAGACAAAATCTCCATGAACAGCGCCGCTGTAAATAGACCGGAACTAATCAATGAAGCGGCAGGCCAATACGGTTCCGACAAAATAACAATTGCTATTGACGCCCGGCGCAACCAGGCCATGACCTCGGGTTTTGAGCTCGTCGTTGCGGGAGGCACAACTCCCGTCGGCAAGGATGCCGTCGACTGGGCGAAGCAGTGCCAGTCCCTGGGTGCGGGCGTGATCCTGCCGACCAGTATGGACGGGGATGGAACATTGGCAGGGTATGATCTCGAATTTACCCGGGCTATCGCCGATGCGGTCACCGTTCCGGTTGTCGCTTCCGGCGGGGCCGGGACCCTGGAGCACTTCTATGAAGCCGTGGTAAAGGGCGGAGCAAGCGTTGTTCTCGCGGCATCGGTTTTCCACTTCCGCACCTTCAGTATCCGTGAAGTCAAGGAATACCTTCAGAGCAAAGGGCTCCAGGTTTTTCTGTAATTGTAGAATCGGATTCAGGCTCACTAAAACAATTAAATTCCCTGAGATACGACCTCTTTGGGGCAGTCTTTTTATTGTCCAGGATTTCCCTTTCTCCCTCCTCCTCATCCGCATATACCAAGCCCAAGCTTCTTTGCGTTCTCCGCATAATTCATTGGGATTCTCGGGCCATTCCCTGCAGGCCGTCTTGCCAATACATTCATCTCTCAACGCACCGGTGTCGCTATCCTTATTGGACTCTTCCTTTTCATACTCATCGTCCGTTCAGGAGTATATGAAGGAGAGTGAATCCGGGCGCGAACCCAAAAGGAAGCAATAATGACTCATTCACTGGTTTGAAGAACGGAGACGATGAGTGCCGGTTGATTGATTATCCGGGTTCCGGGCAGCATTTTGAAGAGCGACGATTTATAAGTTCTGGCAAACAACATTGCCTCGAATTAAGCCTATTTTGCTTAAATCACCAGCCATGAATTTTCTTTCGATCCCAAGTTGATTTCCTATAATAAAATCACCTTTATACGGATTATTCGGATCTTTTAAAATTTTTAGAAATTACCAAAGAAATTGAGAACCATTCAAGAAATGTAATTTGCTTCATCTCACAGGGAGAAAATCATGGCTTTGCTCAATGAAAGAATGAAGGAGATATTTTCCAATCAGGGCATCTTTGTCTTGGGTACTGCAGACTTGAACGGCATTCCAAACGTAGTTCCGGTCGGAGCAGTGAAAATCCTGGATAATGAAACGATTCTGATATCTGACCAATTTTTCTTTAAGACTTTGAACAATCTCCGGCAGAATCCGAGAGTGGCGATTTCATTCTGGGAGACCGATAATGGTGAGGGGTATCAGATCAAAGGGGATGCTTCAATTCAAACCGAAGGAGAGATATACGAAAACACGGTGGAATGGATTCGTGAGCTGAGCAAGAAAATAGGCCATCCCCTTAAGTCCAAAGGGGCGATTGTTATTAAAATATCTGAGATCTATTCAGTCACACCAGGTTCAAGTGCCGGCCAGAAAATTTCTTGATTTTATGATGAACAGGTGGTGAATGAATAAACCGAAGTGCGGGCCAGATACACAACTGTTCTGTTTGGAAATGTCTTACCCGGGTGAAGGGTATTAATCCGAAAACATTGTGGTCATGATTATTAACTCAGAGATCCTGGAGCAGGAAATTCCAAGCAACCTGTTCCCGATTGTTCCCATTTCTGTTCAAAAATGAAAATGGCTTTCATAAATAGCGGCAGGGGATAACTTGCAGTGCGTATTTTGAACTTATTATCGTGACTCCAAGCTCTCAGAGAATAGAGCCTCCGAAAATCCCGGACCGGTTCAAGGCCAATGATATCGCTGTAAATAAAATGTACATAAAGACTTTTTTGCTTTTTGCCGAATAATATTTCGAGTAGCTTGATCCGTTGTTGCGTGCCCTGTCGAGTCAGGAGTTATTACCTATAGACGAATCATCTTACTGGGTTCAAACAGATGATTCATTATTGAAGAGGGTTTGAGGCACAGCTTTAATCCCGGTACTTTTTTAAGCATTCTTTGTAACGACGACGCATTGATTCGGACAGGAGCCTGAGCATTTTTCGGATTCAAAGTAGACAAAGGATTTCATTTTCGACTGGATCCTTCTAAAGCAGTTTCCGTGGCTCTGGAGAACAACGGGCGCAGCAAAGTTTTACGAGCGGAAGTAGACCTTCTCGAGTAGTGGCAAGA
Organism: Acidobacteria bacterium UBA6911; assembly: GCA_002451015.1. Taxonomy (GTDB): domain Bacteria; phylum Acidobacteriota; class UBA6911; order UBA6911; family UBA6911; genus UBA6911. Next base: position 11,717 of record DKBB01000287.1, on the reverse strand, counting down.
GCAGCAGAACAGGAGCGGGAATCATGGATTTGCACGATGATGCAAAGAAACCGAAAGTGCTTGTTGCCGACGACGATTCTCTGATACGCACCATGGCCGAAGAATCCCTTCAGGAGAGTGGATTTACAGTCAATGTTGTGGAAAACGGAGAACTTGCCGTAGCTGAATTTCGGAATCTGAATCCCGACCTCGTACTTATCGATGTGATCATGCCCAAAATGGACGGATTTGCAGTCTGCTCCGAGATCAGGAAGATTCCGGGCGGAGAAAGCACGCCTATTCTTATGCTCATCGACCCGGACGATGTAGAATCCATTAAGTGCGCATACGATGCAGGCGCGACCGACTTTCAAACCAAACCCGTCGACTGGACCGTTCTGTCGCAGCGCATCCGCTACATGCTCCGCTCAAAAGACCTTATTGAGGCAATGCGTCAGAGCGAGGAAAAAAACAAAGCCCTGCTTGCGGCCATCCCGGATCTGATACTAACGCTTGACAGGAAGGGCAGGTTTATCGATTGCAAGCCTTCGAATGAATTTAACACGATCACCCTGCCCGATAATTTCCTGAACAAACCTGTCGATGAGATCCTGCCCAGGGAAGTCGCCGAGAAATGCCTGTTTCATGTGGGCAGAGCTCTGGAAACGAAAGAAACGCAGGTCTTTGAATACCCGATCGATTACCACGGCGATGTCAGAGAGTTTGAAACCAGGGCCATTCCCAAAGGGAAAGACCATGTGCTGACTATCGTCCGCGATATTACCAAGCAGAAAGAGTCCGCCCGGGCTCTGGAGAGAGATAAGGATTTTGTTGCAACCATCCTGGATACCACAAGCGCCCTGGTTGTCGTCCGCGACCGTGTCGGCCGGATCGTTCGCTTCAATCGGGCTTGTGAGAAGATAACCGGATACAGCGCCGATGAAGTCGAAAAAAAGCTGGTGTGGGATTTTCTGTTGAAACCTGAGGACACCATCAAAGAGAAATTTGTGTTCCGGGAATTGATGATGGGCAAACCTTCCAATAAATTCGAGGCTCCCCTGCTCACAAAGTCGGGAACCCAACGGTTGATTGCCTGGTCGAACAGTGCGCTCCAGGGCCGCGACAATGTTATCGAATATATCATATCAACCGGCATCGATATTTCCGAACGCCAGGAGGCAGAAGAAAGAATACAGTTTCTCGCTTACTACGATGGATTGACCAACCTTCCTAATAGGGTTCTTTTTAAAGAGCATCTCAATCAGGCACTGGCTTATTCGGAGCGCCATGAGCGCCTGATGGCCGTAATGTTTGTAGATTTGGACCGTTTCAAACAAATCAACGATACGTTTGGCCATAGCCTCGGGGACCTTCTTCTCAAGGGCATCGCCGAAAGACTGAGATCCTGCCTGAGGCGTAGTGACTGCATCTCGCGGTTGGAATTAGGGGAAACGGAACCGTCGGTCGGTCGGTTTGGCGGAGACGAATTCACCATCCTGATTCCGGATATTCCAAATGCGCGAGCTGTCGCCAAAATCGCCAAGAGGATTATGGAAACCATTTCAGAGCAGTTTGAACTGGACAGACAGGAAATATTTGTTACCCCGAGTATCGGTATAAGTATTTATCCTCACGATGGCAAAACCGCGGAATCTCTGCTCAAAAATGCGGATGTGGCCATGTATGCCGCCAAGGACAAGGGACGGAGCGGTTACCACTTCTTTAATGAGACGATGAATAAGAAAACTTTCGATAAACTCACGCTGGAGAACCATTTGCGCAAAGCCATAAAGCGGGATGAGTTTACGATTTATTACCAACCAAAGGTGGAAATAAAAACCGGGAAGCTGGTAGGCGCAGAAGCGCTGCTTCGCTGGAATCATCCGACGAAGGGTTTGATAACGCCCTCCAAATTCATACCGATTGCAGAAGAAACCGGGCTCATTAAGCCGATGGGGCTATGGGGTTTCCATGCCGTTTGCAAACAAAGCGTGAAATGGCAGAAAAGAGGTTTGCCGCCAATCCCGATATCGGTCAACCTTTCCGCAGTTCAATTTCAGCAGAGAGACCTGACCGATAAAATTATCCGGATATTGTTAGAAACAAAAATGGATCCAAAACTGATCGAAATGGAAATAACCGAAAGCACCATCATGCAGAATGAAGAAGATGCCGGAAGAGTACTGATGCGCTTGAAGGATTTGGGAATCTCCATCTCTATCGACGATTTTGGTACCGGATATTCGTCACTCTACTATTTGAAAAGGTTCACCCTGGACGCTCTAAAAATCGACCGCTCCTTTATCAAAGATCTGCGCACGGATCCCGACGACAGGGCGATTACCACGGCAATTATTGCTCTGGCTCGAACTCTTGGATTAAAGGTTATCGCAGAGGGTGTTGAAGAAATAGCGCATCTGAAATTCCTTTTGGAAATGGGGTGCGATCATGCTCAGGGATTTTTCTTCAGTCCCCCGCTTCCGGCTGAAGGATTTATTCAGTACGTTTCGAAACACTACGAACTTGTCCCGACCCACACCACCGCTTCCGCCTAAATTCATCTTTTTACGGGAAACCTCCCATCAGTAGAAGCCAGAAATCCAACATAACTTCTGGACCGTTCCAAAGGGGGCAGGCCGATGCAATGACAAAGCTTAGGAAATGAAGCAGGAAGAAAAAACAACCATCTTTTTTGAGATCACTTGTCAACTTCCAGTTCTAGGAAAATATCGAGTCCTGTAGCCTATTTTCCCAGCTCATTCTAAAATATGTTTTCTGAGAGAGGGTTTTGGGTGTCCCGATTATGAAGGTCGGTTCTGTCCTATGAAAAGGCTTTAAATACGCCTCCATTGCGACAGACAAATCACGCTGCCATGCGGCGGCTGTCTTTCAAATGTATCCACCTGTTATTGGCGCATTAGGTGTCTACTAAATCTTGTTGGGGGGGAGTAGTGCCTCTGATCTTGCACTTTAGCCCGTTGATCCCATAAGGCTCTTGAATTTTTAAAAAACTTCCCTGGCAATCTGACGGGAGCACCTTTCTACCAGTCGCAGTTGAAGATATAACCATCCGGGACTATTTTTAAAAGGTGGCTGCTCGATGTTCCGGACTGCGCGTCAGTCCTGGCAGTCCCGCAAAACGGACAAACCATGAATTCAGGCGAAAGAGTGCGGGAGCAATGATGACACCGCTGAGCCGACTCGTCGTTGAACGGAATTAATCGGAATATCTCATCAACGCTGGTCAGCCCAAGTTTGACTTTTTCCCATGCCGCTTCCTGCAGCGTCGTGAAACCGTTTTTTCTGGCACTTTCGCGAATTAGATCGTTATAGGCATCCTTGCGGATCAGGCTCTGAATATCCTCATCAATGATCAAGATTTCAGCCGTGCATAATCGCCCGCGGTATCCGGTGTTGTCGCACTCAATACACCCGCCTGGTTCGTAAACCGGTTCGCTCAGATCGAAAATCCCCGCAGCCCTCAGCCGGTTGGCATATTGGGGCGGAATCGAGCTTTCCCGTCGGCAAGTGCATAATTTACGCACCAGTCTTTGGGAAATTACACCGGTTAACGACGATGCTATTAAAAATGGCGCTATCTTCAGCTCCATTAGCCGGGTCACCGCAGAAATACTGTCATTGGTACGGACTGTAGAAAGAAGCAGATGTCCTGTCTGTGATGCCGTCAGTGCGAGTTCCGCCGTTTCCGTATCGCGAATCTCCCCAACCATAATGACATTGGGATCCTGCCTCAGGATAGACCGCAGGCAACCCGAAAAGGTTCGTCCCGACTTTTGGTTAACCTGCACCTGGTTGATTCCCTCAATGACGTATTCTACCGGATCTTCAATAGTAATAATATTCAGAGGCTGTTTGCGGAGGTTATTGATGGCAGCATACAGTGTCGTGGTCTTTCCCGATCCTGTCGGTCCGCATACGAGAAGCATACCCTGCGGTTTATTAAGGCAACTGAGGATGCGTTCCTTATCCTGCGAAGAAAAGCCGAGTTCTGAAAAGTCTATCGCCGTATTTGTCGTATCGAGAATGCGGATAACGATCTTTTCTCCGTATTGAGTAGGCAATGTGGCAACACGGAGGTCCAGCTTCATTTCATGGAGTTTCACAAGGATCCGTCCGTCCTGAGGAACACGACGTTCGGAAATATCCATATCGGCCAATATTTTGATGCGCGAAGTGACCTTGGCTCGGTGCTCTTCCGATATCATATTAATATCATGCAGAATGCCGTCGATTCGGTATCGAACCATGAGGCCTTTGACCTGAGGATCCAAATGGATATCACTCGCTTTCTTCTTAATTGCCGCCACAAGCAAAGAAGAAACCATTTGCGTAGCCTCGGTTTTTACCAGACACTGTTCCGATTCATATTCCCGATAAGCTTCAATCTGGACTTTGCGCGAAGAGGAAGATAAGAATTCCACATTGCCCATATTGCTTTCTTCAAGTTCCAGGTATTTGTGATTTTCATTTTCAATTTCCAGCGCTTCCGCCTTCCCGTACCATTTATCTATGGCGTCGGATATTTCATTTTCGAAACCCAGGCGTGGAATAATTGTCTTCCCAGATACAAAGGATAGCTCATCGATTGCGTTCAGTTTCTGAGGCACGGACATGACGACCATAAGCTTGCCGTTTGTAATACTAATCGGGAAAGCACAATTGCGACGTGCAATATCAACAGGTATGTGTTTTAAAATTTCGGGATCCGCTTCAACCGTTTTACAGTCGAAGTATTCGCAGGTGGTTACTTCCTCAAGCGCAGGTATAAGTTCCTCTTTACGAACCACTTGGCGAGAAAGCAACAACTCGCCAAGATGCATGGCAACAATTCTCTGCAGCTCGATCGCTTTTTCAAGATTTTCGGCAGTCAGGGAGCCGCGTTCCATCAATACACTGCCTAGACTTTTTTTCTCTCTCATTTATACACCCCGTAATGCTTTCATCGACAAAAAATCTCCTTTTGAACACAAAAATGTGACCCCAAACAACAATTGGTAATTTTTCTCACTCCTGAGCTTGGGAACTCCTTAATTACGACAAATCGGGATCAAGAAGAAACGATGGCAAAGCAATGATAAATAGACAGGATGCACATACTCCGGCTCGTGGATACTCATTTCAAATTAGCGCGTGGCATACTCATGGAATATCTCACTTCCCCCACTAGCTACAATCTCACCTCCCCCATCACCTCCGAGTGGAAAGCGCAATCCAATTGAGATCCCCGAAAAAATCCAGTGAAGAAGCTCCGACCGTAGGTNNCCCAAACTCCCAACTGCCATTCATACCCAGCCTTTGGCTGGGGTTCCAGCCAAAGGCTGGGCATTCTGGCTTTTTCCCGTAATCAAAGCTAATCCGTAAAATCAATCCGTATACCCCCGAAGGCGCAAAGACCAAGCACTTATCATGGAAGGAAATACTGTCTGTGACGGTTGACGAAGAAGGCTATGTTTGCTATGAAAAACTCGAGTTCTTTTGGCAAACGAAATAGGGTGTTTCCATCAAGGATTTCTATTCGTCGATGACGTATTTTTTTGTCTTACTCCTCATTGTAATGCCGGCTTTTTTCATTGGCAGGAGGTCCTTTTGCCATCATATTTGTTGGATGGCTCCTTGTATGATCTTTGGGAGAAGCTTTAGAAATATAATCCAATGGCCTTCGCTTAGGCTAAGAGCGGATCCTCGTTCATGCAAAAACTGCCAAACGTGCACCGAGGGCTGCCCAATGAGCCTTCCTGTAGAAGCCATGGCCCAAACGATTAACATGGAAAATCCGGAGTGTGCACGCTGTGCCACCTGCATAGATAATTGCGAGCAAGAGGCTATTCATTATTTCTTTAAATAAAGCGTCAGGATTCTTTTGGATGTAAATCATGAATCAGGGCAATTTATCAGACAACATTGATTGGACCTACGCCCAACAGAGGACTCACGAGATTCTGCTGGTTGATGCCGGGTCCCTTGCTCTAGGATCGATTATATTAGTTGCAGGTCTATTCGCCCTTTCGGTCTATTTCATTAGGTGGAAACCAAAAGCCGGTTTGATTTTATGGTTTGGCATGATTGCACTTCTTTACGGAGTGCGCCTTCTTGCTTCAAATCCTGAAATTCAGCTTCTCATCGGACTATCCGAGGAAGCTTGGCGATATTCGGTTTCCTTCATTAACTATGCGATCTTGATACCGTTTGTGCTGTTCCTGATAGAAATTTATGGCAAGGGATGGAGATCGTCGCTTCGCGTATTGTTTTGGATCCAAATCCTCTATGCCGTTGTGGCCATTCTGGTAGATATCCTTCTTCAAATTCCCGAAAGCTTGCCTGACCCTGTATACCTGTTTTTCATTGGCTTAACGGCTGCACTGTTATTGGGTAGATTTCATGATTACCAGCCACCTTTGCTGGAGGAAAGTCGTGCAATAAAAATTGGACTTTCCTTGTTTATTCTTTCAGTTGTCAACGAGCACCTGGTCACCTTTTCGCTGGTGCCTTGGGCCCTACGCCTGGAAGCTTTATGCTTCCTTCTTTTTGTAATTCTTCTTGGCTACATTGCTGTACGCCGGTTTTTAAAGAATGAGCAGAAGCTCATTGCGATTCAACAAGAGATGGAGGCTGCCCGGCAAATACAAACATCCATTCTGCCTCGCGAAGTGCCGACTCTAGAATGCTGCAATATGGCCGTAAAGTATGTCCCCATGACCTCTGTTGCAGGAGATTTCTACGACTTTATTTCAGCAGATAACTCCCGAACAGGTATCTTGATAGCAGATGTCACCGGGCATGGAATTCCCGCCGCGCTTGTTGCCTCCATGCTGAAAGTCGCTCTCTTGTCGAAAGCTTCATCTCGGTTTGATCCAGCTGCGGTACTGACAGGGCTGAATCAAATTCTTTGCAATCAGCCGACAGGCAAATTTGTTACAGCAGGATACCTTTTGATCGATCCGATTGCAAAGACTGCTATTTATTCAGGTGCAGCGCATCCGCCCCTTCTATTGTGGCGAGCAGCGGAAAAGACAGTCACGGAGCATGAGGAAAACGGTCTGTTGCTGGGATTCCGTCCGGAAGAGAAATACACAAACATCCGATTGAGAGTAAATTCCGGTGATCGTATCTTTCTTTATACCGATGGGATCATTGAAGTCATGGATCCATCGGGAGAATTATTTGGCCAGGAGCGGTTCAAAGCATTCATCAAATCACACAGTCATATACCGCTAGATCATTTTGCCGATTCACTCCTTTACGAACTCGCTCGTTGGTCGGGGAATAAATCCGACAAGGGCTATGAAGACGACCTTACTCTGATAATATTGGAAATTGGTGAATTGGCTGAATCATAGAATCGATCCGAAAACTGGGAACAGAAATAGCCAAATTGTCAACTGGCAGGAATAGCTTAAAATCAAGAGACCACTCATGTTTGTTGATAATAAAAAGCTTGGGGAATTACTACAAAGGAGAGGTGGTCGGGGCGAGAGGATTTGAACCTCCGACCTTACGGTCCCGAACCGTACGCGCTACCAAGCTGCGCCACGCCCCGCCCTGCCCGTATTTCCCAACGGCAGATAGATGCCGCAGCGGAATCGGGCTGGAAACGGAAATGCTAGCGCAATTCAGGGCGCCAATCAAGGCACTTTCAGACAATTATCGCTAATAATATCAAGTGCAGGAGCGGAAATTTCGGGGAAGGCCGGAATTAAATCTTAACCGTCAACTTTTCAACCGAACCCGCAGAGACCGGGCAGCAGGATAGTCTGTCTGGTCGCGCTGCAGTGGAGTTATCGATACAAATTGATTGAGGATAGCCTTCCGGTCGGACCATAAGTCAGGCTCCTGCGGTTCTTCCTGGCTTTGGGGCAACAGGTTGTAGTCCGCATTCTTGTCCAGAGAATTGAAGTGGGGAATGTGTTGCGCGCACCCCTGCCGGGTAATTTTCGTCCCCCGAATTTTCCGTACGGGAAAATTCACGTTCAGGCAGAACTCGCCTCTGAGTCCGTCCTGCAAAAGGGTGGAAACCAGTTCCCGGGCAAACGCAGAGCTCTCCTTGAACTGGATGGGACGGTCGTCATATGCCTGAGACAAGGCAAGCGAGGGAATGCCGTGGCGGGACGCTTCACGTGCGGCTGCGACGGTTCCGGAATACATAATATCGTCCCCGAGGTTCGCGCCGTGATTAATGCCCGAAATAACCATGTCGGGGAACACATTAAACAGGTGCTGGAGCGCGTATATGATACAGTCGGCCGGGGTGCCGTTCAGAACGTACCGGTCCTGTTTGAGTTCCTTGACTTCAAGGGAGGAGTGAATCGTCAGGCCGTGACTTACGGCGCTGCGTTCCTGATCGGGAGCCACGATGATAAGTTGCGCAATATTTCCCAGGACCTTTTCCAAGGTCTTGAGCCCTTCGGCCTCAATCCCGTCATCATTGGTAAGTAGAATTACGGTCACGATAAAAAAATAAATGGTCGGGACGAGTGGATTTGAACCACCGACCACACGCACCCCAAGCGTGTGCGCTACCAGGCTGCGCTACGTCCCGACCGTAGATTCAACGGTATCATTCACGATCCAGCAAAGTCAATATGTTCTCCAGCTCCGACTTTACTTTATTCAGACGATCCGACCTTAGATTGGTTGTTGTTGTCGGCTTCGATTGCTTACCATCACCGCGGGAACGAACTTCGGGAGCCTCGACCTTCGGATCGCTAGCCGGGGTTCCCGAACTCAAACGCTTCCGTGCACCGGCAATGGTGTACCCCTCTTCGTATAGGAGATTCCGGATCCGTAGCAGCAGTTCTATATCCTTGGGTCGGTAGGTTCGCTGGCCGGTTTTGCTCTTGGGCGGGGAAAGAGAAGGAAATTCCGTCTCCCAGAAACGTAGAACATGCGCCTCAACGCCAACTATTTCGCACACTTCCCGGATTTTATAGTAGAGTTTTTTCGGTACAAACTGCATAGGCCGCTCTAAATGGATTTCAAAGATTTTGACGGTTTGAATTTTACGGTATTTCTGCCTGCAATGATAATGGATTCTCCCGTTTGGGGATTCACTCCCTTTTTGTCCTTCCGTCGCTGCACGGTGAAGCTGCCGAATCCACTGAGCAGAACTCTCTCTCCATTTACCAACCTTTTCTTTATTAAGTTCAGGACCAAATCCACAATCTTCCGGGCATCCGAAAATGCCAAACCACCGTGCGCTTCGTACACCCTTCTGCTGATCTCATCTTTATTCATAACAATAAAGGAGTTTCCGTCCGTTCTTAATCTTAATCTTTAATTCTCAATTTTCAATATATAATCTTTTTTATACCCCGATTTTTCGATCCTGCATAATGGATTTTTAATTATTATTACGCTCCGTATGACACTATTTTTATTTCGCCTTCCGGCGCTGATGGATTCTTATCGGCGTCGCATAAAATCCAAACTGCTCCCGAAGGCGGTTTAGCAGATATCTTTCCGTGGAAAAATGCAGACGATCCCGCCCCGACGTGAAAACCACAAAGGTCGGGGGATTGATTTTTGCCTGGGTAATATAGCGTATTCCCAGCATATGATTGGGATCATGCGCCTTGAATTTCTCCGCCAGGTCCGGAACAAAAAGATTATTGAGGGTGCCGGTCGGGATACGCACATTTCGGGCGTCCTTTGCATCGCGGATCATTGCAAACAGCTTGGATACGCGCTGCCCGGTCAATGCCGAAACGGTTATTATCGGTGCATAGGCCAGGTACTTCATCCGCCGGTGTACTCTTTCCGTGTATTCCTCAAGCGTGGCCAAATTCTTATCAACCTTGTCCCACTTGTTGTAAACAACAATAACCGAACAGCCTGATTCGTTGGCCTGTCCCCCGATGCCGGCATCCAGCTTTGTAACACCTTCTTCCGCATCAAGCACCAGAAGAGCTATATCGGCTCTTTCCAGGCTTTTCTGGGCCATGATAACGCTGACCTTTTCTGTACGGTCCAACGCAACCTTTCCCTTCCTACGGATCCCGGCTGTATCGATGATGCGATACCGGTGTCCCTCGCGAACCAGGAGCGTATCCACCGAATCGCGCGTTGTCCCGGGTATGTCGGTGACAATGGAGCGCTCAAAGCCTAGCAAGCGGTTTACCAGGGAGGATTTGCCAACATTCGGCCGGCCGACAACGGCAATCCGTATTTCATCCTTATCCGCCTCCATCCCCTGTTCTTCCGTTTCGGGGGAATGCACTTCCGCTTTTTCGGCGATTGCGTCAACAAGTTCCGACGTGCCGAGGCCATGTTCGGCCGAAACGGGATATACCTCATCCATTCCGAATGCATAAAATGGGGCCGCGTGTATTTCCAATCCCGCAGCGTCGATCTTGTTGACAACCGTCCAGACCGGCTTGCCGGTCCTGCGCAACATTGGAAGAAGCTGTTCGTCCAGAGGTGTGATCCCGGCGCGCCCGTCCACGACCATTAAAATCAGGTGGGATTCGGCTACGGCCTTTTCGACCTGGTTCAGAATTCCCCTGGGGATGATATCGTGGGTATCCGGTATCATTCCCCCGGTATCCAGGACCTCGGCGGAAAAATGTTCCCCGCGAATGGAGCCGTAGATACGGTCCCTCGTAATGCCCGGCTCGTCTCCGACGATCGATTTGCGGACACGACACAGGCGGTTAAACAGGGTGGATTTGCCAACATTCGGCCGGCCGACGATTGCGATTTTAAACATATCCCGCTAAGAATCCTGAATTTGAGCCCCGCCTGCAAACACGAGACTGTAAACGGTATTAGTATGAACGGTACATTTTACGCCCTGAAGAGAGATTTCCCAAGCCTCTGTTACCGGCCCGGGGTTTATGGAAATTATTTTTCCCGATTTGAATCCCCCGTTCAGGATAAAACCCCTTTCCTCTTAGGGAAGAGGGAAAGCAGGAGACGGGAAACCCGGAAACGCTGCAACTTCTTCTCCCGCCACGACTCCGCTCAAACCTCCAGAGTGCTATATTGGCAAGCTTCAGGTTCAGGGAATAACCAGGGGAAAGGTCGACGGCAAAAGGCTGATTTCCAACGGCAGCTCCCCGGCTGATTCTCCATCAGCCTGAACCGGTATACCGGCCGGTCCCTCAACGGTCAACTTGCCGGCCCGAATCCGTCGTGTCCAGTCATTCTCTTTCGGATGGCCCAACCAGGCGCGAAGGAGAAAACGGGCGAGCCTGATCCGGCTTTTCCCCTGAATTATGAGAATATCAAGAAGACCGTCCTGCATATCGGCCCGAGGACAGAAAAGCAATCCCCCTCCGTAGCTCTTTGCATTGGCCACAAGGCAACTCGTTGCCGTATAGGAACAATCCTCGACACGAACTTGAAATTCCCTGAATGGGTAGGTCTTAAGGCAGCGGATAATCTCCAAAGCGTAGGCTCCCATTCCGAACCTAGCTTTCAATGCAGGCTTCACCCCGGCCGCCACATAGGCATCAAATCCGATTCCAGCCACAAAGACGAACCGGCGTCTGGCTCCCGGTCCCAACTCACCCAAATCGACTTTGCGGACGGATCGGTTGAGTCCTATATCGAGAGCTCGAACAGGATTTAACGGCAGCTTTAATTCTCTGGCAATGACGTTGGCGGTACCTGCGGGAAGCACGGCTACCGGGTAGGGAGGCGAAGGAATAAAGGAAGCGACTTCGTTGACGGTCCCGTCCCCTCCGCACACCGCGAGCAGGTCAGGAGGTTTCCGGGCAAGT
>DKBB01000101.1 GCA_002451015.1 Acidobacteria bacterium UBA6911 | reverse complement strand
GCCGGTTCCATATTTAAGTTCGGCAAGGGCAAGACGGCATATTATGAAGCCAGATTCAGTGTCTGGGGGAGGTAAAAACATGGACTGCCGGATTGTTTAGAAACCAGCTTTTGATATCATCGGAAAGTCTAGAAAATTCGCCGAAGCTAGCGAAAAGAAATTTACAGAAATCCCGCGGTTCTGGGATCAATTCATGAAGAGCATGAACGATAGGAAGTTGTTGTTGGCCCGGCAAAGAATAGATCTTCAAGAGCGGAAAAATAAGATAGATCGGATGGATAGTAGAAACTTGGCTACAATTTTAAGTCGTACTGATTTCCAACTTCCGAAATACGCGGTAACAGGAAAAGTAATCTGTCGATTGAGAAATCGTTGCTATCAATAGCGCGGGATTTGGCATTCCCAATGTGAAAAGAACGAAACGAGAGATTCTGCGTCATCATGTTGAGAAGCAGTAATTTCTCATTCAGGGCCTAAGTCTAGATAAAATAGGACGCAGGAGGTGATTTTATATGAGTGCCTATATCAGGATATCCTTCTGTTGTTTTTTCGCATTTTCATTATGTTGTTCCTTCGCTTTGGGCACTCAGAATCAAAATTTAAAAAATCCGCCCGAAACTGTATGTGTTGGGGTTTCTGTTAGCGATCCACTGAATCGGATCGTCACGGGACTTACAATAGAGCACTTCAGAATTTACGAAGATAACACCGAGCAAACCATCGCCAGCATTAGTCAGAAACCTGCCCCAATGAGTATAGGAATAATTTGGGATGTCAGCCGGAACGGGAATGGAGGTGGAAATTTTGAAATTGCGAAGGCTACAGTTTCGAAACTGCTGTTCCCAAGAGCGCCCAACCTGGAATTCGAGCGAGCGGAAAACGAATACTTTTTGATCAATTTTAGCGAGTCTGCCCCAATTCAGCGAATTAGCCATGAAATGCTGCCAATTGAGGTTTTAATCGACAAAGGTAACAAGCGTATTCCTTTGTTTGATTCAATTTATATAGGACTATATCGACTTCATCAAAGCAAGCACGACCTAAGGGTATTAATAGTGATTTCTGATGGTGTAGAAACCGACGGATTGCATAACAAAAGTGAGATCGATGAATATGCGAGGGAATCCGATTTTCGGATCTATACCATAATGAAAAATGACCAAGCGAAACAGGAATCGTTCCTAAGTAGAATTCGGAATATCGTTGACATCACCGGGGGCCGCGCCTTTTTTCCCAACAGCTTTAATGAACTCGATTACTACATAGATCTTATTCACACCGTGTTAAGGTCTCAATACCTATTATGCTACGTGCCTACCAACAATAAACATGATGGAACATCGCGAAAAATTAAGATAAAGCTAGAAAAGCCTCCGAAATTACCTCTATTAAATATTCACGCCCGGGAAGAACGATACGCACCTAAGGAGTGATCGATTCCTTGGTCTGCTATTGGGAAGTAGGGTAGCCAATATGCGCAATGAAGGTTTTGGGACAGAAGATCACTGCAAAATCAACGTCCTGAACCGGCNNGGATTTTTCTAAGTCCTGAAAATAGCGTATATTCCCATTGGACTTATCTGCCAGTAAAATAATTGTCATTTTTGGGCCGGAATCACTGATCCATTTTTAATACGCCCTGCTCAAAGAAACGGTGGACCGATACTTCCGGATCTTTTCTAAAAAGGATAGTTCGCTGGCAGAATTTACTCTCGACTTTGTCCGTAGTGAGAACGGAGCGCCGCCGGGCAATAATACAGGCGGCTTGCAGGTCGATAAAACGAAGAAGGGATTCCGTCTTTTGAACCGTGATTGGGCCGGTGAACTGGAAATCGGTTTTCTCGCCGTTCTGACTAAACTTCATACTACCATTGGTAGGCGATGGACGTTACTTCAAAGCCAGATCAAATACAGTATCAAATGGAATAGTTTATATAATCATCCGCATAAAACATGTTACAGGTCACTTCTTGTAGTTCGTTGCTAAGCGTCTGTGCCCATCAATTTACGCCAATAGCTTCAAGATCATACTGATTGGCATCGAGAATTGAATAATTCTTTTCATGTTTATGGAAAAATTCCAAATAAATATCTCCCGAATCCTGCCTGGATCCTGATGAAATAATCACAATCTTCTCAGAATCGGCATAGGACATTCGTGAATCAAGCGACTCTAGGATTTTGTTTTCAAGCCCGCCTCCAGGAATCACGATCAAATGGTCATACTTCCAATCCAGATGCCCCAAATATCTTTCAGTACGAATGTAATGTGCTTCAAAAATCATACTTAGCTTTTCAAAACTCAAAAATATCTTCGTCCATCTAGCAAGGGCTGGAATATTGCATCCCCTGTAGGTTAAATCCAAGGTTTCGTGAGTAGGAATTCCAAATACATTATTCATGATGCTTTCAGCTATGCCATTGTGAGCAATGTCCCAGTAAAGGTGATAAGAAAGCATGCAAACGCCCTGCGTTTTTAGGTGCGAGTCGAGCTCTCTTAGTACGGGTGCGTTGGCGTTTTTCGGGCGCCATCTATGATGAGAAAATAGGGTGTCGTATCCGCAATTTATCGCCTGGGTGCATATGTCCTTGTGCGGCTGGACCATAAAAGCCACTTTTTTAATTCACTGGAACTACTGCCATGATAAATCTTTTCAGAATCATTATTCAGGTAGGAAATTGTTTCAGGATTGTTAGCCAGTTTGTGGAGATGTGGAATATCAAGCCTCATCTCGAAATATTTTACAAATTCACTAAGAATCATATCTGTCTCTGCATCTTTAAGCTGCTCTGCATTTATATTTCTGTAGTTTTAAAATATCCTAATGTTCATTCACAGGGGGAGGGCTTAGCATACTGCTCTTTAAGAATGAGTTGGGGGGGAGACAAAGGATTTAACGTTCAAATATTAACATAATTGCAGACTAGATGGATTGTAAATATCCTGACCCCAAAAATATTGGTCGAGCTTTACACGCAAATATTAAAAGATTTTTGAACCAAACTGTCTTTCTCAGAAAAGCTTAGACCTCTAGGTTCCTGCTAAACACCCAAACCGGAAAAGTGACTTACTTGACTTGAAAAGATTGCTGCTTCAAGGATGGAATTTCCTTTCCTGCCTCTGACCCTTTACTCGAATTGAGGCGTAAGCCCTTTTATCCTGGCCCAAGCGGCATCGCGAGCCTTCTTGTCGGCTTCGGGCGCGTTCGGTTGTTCCCCGCTCCGCATAAAGCCGTGCGTTGCACTCTCGTAAATTATTGGCTCAAAGAACTTGCCGGCCGCCTTCATCTGCTCCTGCGTTTGGGGAATAGATGCGTTGACGCGCGCATCGGCCCCGCCATAGAAACCATAGACCGGCGCCTGAATGGATGCGATGGCTTCCGCTTCGGGCCCCCCTCCATAAAATACAAATGCCGCAGACAGATCTTTGCAGTTGGTTGCCAGTCGAAAGGATTGGCTGCCGCCCCATGAGAATCCAACCACGCATACCTTTCCATTGCAGTTAGCGAGACTCTTGCAGTAATCGACGACGGCTTTGAGATCCGCTGTAACCTGATCGGGCGGCAGCTTCATGATTGCCTGGCCTGCCGCGCCAAATCCAGCCCCTTCGGATGCAGGAAAATCCTTTGTGCGCCCGCCATTCGGCGCCATGCCGGATAAAAGATCTGGCCCGACTGCGATGTAGCCCGCTTCTGCAAATTCATCAGTGACGTTTTCAACCCAGTCGGTCATGCCGAATATTTCGTGGATGACAACCATCGCGGGCGCCTTGCCCTGCGTCTGCGGATAGGCGACCATGGATTCAACAGACCGGCTGCCTTGCTTTATTGAGATCCATTCGCGCCGCCGCGGCGATTGGTCCACCGCTTTTCGCGCCCAATCCTGCGCGGATAGAGAGGATACTCCCAGGCTCAACGCTGCTACACCGCTTGTAGTGTTTTCCAGAAACCTTCTTCTCGTAAATTTTTGCATGTTGACTATACTCCTTAAGAATGTCCTTTGAGAGGTTAAGTCAGGACAAGATAATGTCTCAATCCCGGAATCCCCGTATTGGGATTTTCCATCGTGTCATGCCGCAAGCACAAGAGAAAAAGACCGACTAAGGAATTTTTATAGGAGCTACTTTGCCCCGCAGCACTTCTTAAACTTTCTGCCGCTACCACAAGGGCAAGGATCATTGCGTCCTGCTCTTATCGCTGTCTTCTGGAATGCTGGCGCAGATTCCCGATTCCGGGAAGCCAATTTCGCAAGCGGCTCCCGCGCGTGCATGAAGAATCGCTTCAGCCCGGCACAGAGATAGTTGAGGCCCGGCTCGCCATCCGGTGTTTCAATGAAGCGGTATTTGGGACAGCCTCCATTGCACATAGCCAGCACTTCACATTCCCGGCAATACCGAGGAAGGGCGCTGCGCTTTGCTTCTCCGAAACTTCGTTGCTCCTCACTATCCAGCAGTTGATCGAGAGGCGTTTCAAGAATGTTGCCCAGCCGATGATCGCGGTCGACGAAGTGATCACACGGAAAGAAATCGCCATTGTGCTCGAGCACAGGAATCTGGCCGCATGTTTCGCGGAATACACACAACGAATGTTCCTGGCCAAGCACCGGTCGGGCCGCCTCCTCGAATGTCTGAATCGCAATGCGGCCAACATCGCGCTGTAGCCATTCATCGAAGATCCTGCACAGGAAAGTGCCGTATGCTTCCGAAGAGGGTGTATAGGGACTGACGCCCTGCGCGGTTTCCTGTGACCGCTCAACGGCAGGCAGAAAGCCCAGATATGTGCCTCTGATTTCCCGGAAGAAACGATAGACGGAGAGTGGCGCATCCACATTTCTGCTGTGTACAACGCAGAGTAGATCGGTGTGGATTTCCATTTTGCGCAGGAGTTCATAAGCGTGCATCACCTGCGCGTGCGTCGGTTTGCCACCTCGCGTTATCCTATAGGAATCATGCAGTTCCGCCGGACCATCGAGGCTGAGACCAACTCTGAATCCCTCGCTCGCCAAAAAGCGTCCCCAGTCTTCGTCCAGCAATAGACCGTTAGTTTGTATCCCGTTGCGAACCCGCCAGCCGGCAGGTTTATGATTACGCTGAAGGGATACAATCTTTTTAAAGAAAGGCAGACCCAGCATCGTGGGCTCACCGCCGTGCCATGAGAAATCCACGTCCGGTCCCGGCGCGGATTCAAAGTGCTGCAGGATGTATTTCTCGAGCAGACTTTCCGTCATATGGAAAGTGCCGGAGTCTGGATAGAGGCTGCTCTTGTCCCGGTAGTAGCAGTAATGGCAATCGAGGTTGCACGTGGCTCCCGCAGGTTTGACGAATATCTGAAATCCATGGGAGATTTTTGCCATTGGTCTTTCTCCGGATCTGGGTTGCAGCCTTATTGTAGACATTCTGCCCTGTATATGGAAGCTAATCGGGAACCGGCCTCGAGTCCTGTCAAATAGCAGCACAGGAGAATTTTCCTTTCCGTATACCGCATCGACCGCCGCCTAAGCTGCTTCACCGTGTGTCCTTTCGATTAGGCTGGTTTGAAGAACTCAAGGAAAAGGTGTCCATAGATTGATTTATTTGACCGGATTCCTGGTGACTTTTAGTGAAGTGTTGCCTTCCAAGTCCTGACCCTTACCGGAAACTTGATTGGCATGTGGCTTAAACCTGGGTCAGTTTCCGCAATGCCCACAATTCATGCATGTGGAAAAGTTCAATATTGAACGGGATTTACAAAATCGGGTAAAAATCACAATTTCGCCTATTTTCCTGACTTAAGCCTTGAATCACAGGCTAAACTTCGCTGAGTAAGAACCTTCTTTTTCCTTTAGACATTTATGGCCAAGACCTATAATAGGGTCACCGTTTTATCAAGCAATGCCTAGCGGCAGGTCATAAGTCCCTTCGGAGGCTTGCATGCCAGAGATCGGTCAGACGATTTCACACTATACAATCGTCGAGAAAATTGGCGGTGGAGGGATGGGTGTCGTCTATAAAGCTGAAGACATACGACTGGGACGCCATGTAGCTCTGAAATTCCTGTCCGAAACACTGGCTAACGACGGCCAGGCTTTGGAACGTTTCAAGCGGGAGGCGCGGGCTGCTTCGGCCCTCAATCACCCCAATATATGCACTATTTACGATATAGATGAGTTCAGCGGCAAAACCTTCATTGCGATGGAACTGCTCGAGGGCCGGACTCTCGCCGGCAGAACGACGCCTGCCGGAATCGACGAACTGCTCGATATCGCGATTCAAGTTGCCGATGCCTTGGATGCTGCCCATGCAAAAGGGATCGTTCACCGCGACATCAA
>DKBB01000268.1 GCA_002451015.1 Acidobacteria bacterium UBA6911 | reverse complement strand
AGAATCAGGAATGGATCTGATAGGGGGGAGATTTCCAAAAACATGGGCTTATTCTTCCTATCCGCAGTCTCTGCAGGTTTCTCCGGAGGAAGCGTGTCCTGCTGGGGGGCAAAACCGGTCGCGCAGAACAATAAAAAGGAGGCGGTAAAACATGCCAGGCATCGATTCATGGCACATTCCCTTATCTTTTTTAAACGGGGCCCGATTAATATATATGAATAATGATCTTACTGCGTTCTTTAACCATAAGGCCAATTCCGCTTCAGGTTAGATATATGGTTAAAGCAAATTTCAGTTTTTGATTTTACTATTCTTTACAACAATTTCGGTAAAATCCCTTGAAAATGAATTCAATATAATTCCTACTCTATGCCGAACGCGATTGTTCGCTTTGCAATTTCACCGGATGAGGAGTTTTTGACGCTGACCCGCAGTTCGTAAACACCGGCGGAATAATCGCGTATAAACAGCTCATCGTCGAGGTCGAACCAATCCTCACTGTCGGTGGTCTGCATTTCCTCAGAAATCTGCTGCCAGGTCCCCTCCGTAATCGGGACTCCCCCCTGCAGCACCTCACGCATCCAGAATATATCCGACCGGTCGGGATCTTCTACCCCGGCGTGTACGCGAAAGGTGTAGTAGAAGATATCGCGGGGATTGAATATCGGCACGCCCTGCACCATTTTGACCTGTTCCAGCTCGTTTACACGGATGTTCGGAGCATCAGAAAATCCCGTCTCGAGGGGATTGCTCAGAATAAGGCTGCTCATTTCAAGCTTGTCCGGTTTTATTTTTGGCACTTCAACCCACGTTGCCGCCGTACCGACACGGTCGGAGCCTTCCTCGCGGACGCCGACACGCACCTGATACACTCCGGGATCGAGCGTCAGGCGACGGGAAAACCGGTAGCCCTTGTTCTTTGCGCGATTCATGCCTTCCGGTGTCAGTTTGCCCTCAACCTGTGCTGAAATTCCGTCCACCTGCTTTCCCGAAGAATCGTAGACAAGGGACAGTATTTCCAGTTCGACGATGTTGCGCCGGTCCTCCTGGCGGTATTGAAACCGGTCTCCCTCAAAGTTGACTGTCAGGGATACTTTTTTGTCGTCGGTTCCGGTCTCCAGATACTCCGCCGTTGCCGACACTCCGAGGTCGGTGACCGGGATGGGCCGGTTCATGGTTGTGAGCAGCTTTTGCTGCGGGGTTTCCCATTCATCGTCCGGAAACTCAATTTTTGAATCGGTCAGACGGTATCTTTTTGGCGCCCGGACTTTGTATTCGGGATGGTTGCGGACGCGCACCTCGATTTTCCTGAAACGGTCCGGGGCTATGTCGGTGGAAGGATAATAGGAAAGGACGTAATAGTACCGGTTGGCGTCAAAAGCGCGACCGAGCAGGTCGTTAAGATTGTTGGTATTGCCGTACATTTTGCCGCCGGTTTCCTCCGCAATCATATGAAGGCCGTTCAACTGCTCCTGCTCATTTTCACTTATATATACCTCCAGTATTCCCGAAGCGGGAGCAGAACAATCCGGATTCGGAGACATAATGTCCTCGGGACAGGAAATACCGGGGAATTTTTCGTTGCACTTGATTATGCAACATTGAAAAAGCACCTCATCGCGTGCTCCCCCCTGCCTGCACTCCTCTATAAACGGGGATGTTCCCTTTATGCATGCCGCAATACAGTTCAGCAATCCCCCGTCATTGAAATCCGTTAAAGGATAACTCCTGGTGGCATCTATCGTGGGTGGAGGGCGCACTCCGGCGGCATCGATGGAGTAGATTACGACCCCCGAACGGACGGCCTGGTTAATGGCGGAATGTAGCGAATCCTGGTTTATCCCCCCCATATTGTCCCGCATGGTGAAGCCGTCGGAAAATACCACGATCATCCGCTTGCCGGGCAAATCGGCCATCTGTTGTGCATAATCCCCCAGGATTGCGAGAGTGTTTCTCCTGGAATACTCTGTTTGTGAAAGTACCTGCCGGGCTCTGTTTCTGGCAAGCGTCAACAGCAGGTTGCAGGGACATTCGATTTTTTCTTCAGACCGTACGATACTTATGGCAAGACCGACCGCGTCCTTGCGATCGTCCAGAACGCCGGCGGCGATATTGGGAGTGAAGTATTTGTAGCTGGTTTGAGCCCCGAACCGCATCTGCTCGACCGCGTAGTGCAGAAGCTGCCTGTCCCGCGTGTACTGCTGCGCGACGCCGAGTGAGTAACTGGTTGCTAGGGCGACAACATCCTGGTCGGTCATCTGTTCCTTTATGAAACGGTGCAGCGCCTGCTTGACCCAGTTGAGATTCGAGAAGGAAAGGTGCAGGTTATCGACAAAAAGCAATGTCGTCCTCACGGGCGGTTCTCGAAGCCGATCCTGTACCTGCTTCAATTCAGATGGTTCTTCGGAAGGTGTTTTCGTTGCCGATGGAGCGGAACCGAATTGCGTGCCTTCAACCTTCGAAACGTTGAAAAAACTGATGTTCTGCGGCTGATCGTTTTCCAGCAGCTCGAAATCCTCTTCCTTCAGGTTCTCGACAATCCTGCCGTCGGAATCCGTAACAACGGTCTGGATTTCAACAAGATCCGTTTTAACCCTGAGCCTGGATTTCTCAGTCTCTGCAGGTTTCTCCGGAGGAATCGTGTCCTGCTGGGGGGCAAAACCGGTCGCGCAGAACAATAAAAAGGAGGCGGTAAAACATGCCAGGCATCGATTCATGGCATATTCCCTTATCGCTTTTAAATGCTATCCAATGCTATGCACACATTTTTGATTGAACAAGCACTTATTTTATAGGACATTTAATAGAAGCTCAATGGCGATCAAAAGTTCATATTTTAGCGATGCAACTTTGGACCAATCGGTGAAAGAGCATGTCCACGCAAATTTTCGGCGCTCTGAGTTTTATGATCTTGATATCAACGGGGTTGACTGGAGAACCATGCGTCGTCAAGTTATTCATTGTCCAGAAACAAGCTGTGGATCGGCAGAATCGTCCGGCAATAACCAATCCTAAAACCGCTTCGATCGGATCCGCGCTTGTTTCAGGAATAAACGGTGTTTCCGTCTTTCAAATTGCTTTCGTCGCATCACCACCGGAGGACAGGATCGAGAAAAAGAAGGATCCTGCCTATATACTCCAGAAATTAGAGGAATGGCGTGAAGCGACTTTGCTGCACAACCCGGGCGAAGCGGACCAGGCGGCCACGGAAATCGGCGGCTGGCACCAGGAAGACCTGGATATTGTTTTGGACTTCATATCAAAGCTAGCATCACAGTCTGTCAAATCCATAAAGAAAACAATCGCCAGAGCCCCTATAAGGAACAGACTTCATCTGACGGCCCAGGAGGTGCAGCAGGGGAACCTGAATCGTGTACTGAAACAGGGCGCGCTGCTGCACACGGACATTGCTATGCTCGGACTTGAAACGGGCGAGCACCTGCCTTTCGGCGACACGATAGGGATACATGTTGATGGCCGCCTTCTTGTCCAACCCAAAAAAATTCACTGGAAATATGCGCGAAGTCTGATCGACCTGGTCGCTCCTTCGCCGTCGCAGGATGCCATGGTCCGGCAGTGGTATGTTGCCACAACCGCTTACATGCAAAGTCACCGCCTGTTGGCGTATGCGCAAGAAAACATCAAGGAGGCGCTGAAACTTTTCCCGGCTGACGAAAAAATACTGTTTTATGCAGGGGCGCTGCACGAGATATGGGCGTTACCTACGAGCCAGGATACTCTGCTGCCTCCGGAATTAAGTGTCTCCTACGGTTCGGCGAAATCGGAGCTTAAGCAGGCACGGAAATTTTACCGCAAAACCATTGAGGCGAATCCTTACTTTGCCGACGCGCATATGAGGCTTGGAAGGGTTATGCTGCTTCTGGGCGATGTTGACCAAGCTTATGTGGAATTGCATAAAGCGGCGGCGATGATCGAGGATCCGCAGATCTCCTATTATAATTCGCTGTACCTCGGACGGGCACTCGAGAGACTTTCGCTCTTCGATGAAGCCCGGCAACTGTACGAACAGGCAGCTGCGCTGTATCCGGCGGCGCAATCCCCCTTGCTGGCAAGGAGCCATCTGGCGAGAAGCAACGATGATATCGAAGGGGCAATCGCAGCCATGCGGCGCCTCTTTGAATTGCCTCTCGGGAATGCCAGGGAGGACGATCCCTGGTGGATATACGACCTGGCCCATGTCCGCGATGCGGAAAAACACGTGGAGGAAATGCAAAAAAGATTCGGAGAACTTCCCCGCTAACGCAAGAGGGGCCCTCTTTGCAGTGAAAGAGTCGGCTCAAAAACAGCTGAAAAGGTGAGTTTGCGCGGAATTCCAGGCACAATTCAAGAACGGTTTTTATTGAAAAATGGACTTGTGCAAATTCAAGAGATATTGAGGTAAAATCTCTTCGTAACTGTGTAAAAACCCACCGATAAACCCAAGAACAGTTTACGCATAATCTCTTATAAGAAACCGGAACGGCTTCCATACTGAAGGAGTTTCGAAGAAGAGTAGTTTATAATTCTTATCGACTGTTATTATCGCAAGAGACTCCAACGCAGACTTGCTCTCGTCTCAATCATCAAGCTACCGAGATCCCGGATATTAGTCGCTTGAGCCGATTTCGACTTCAGTAAGATTAAAGAACTCCAGGTCCAGGAACATCAGGGGTAACTGGAAGAGGCTATCCGTCTGGTTTCGTCCGACGATATCGCCATTTGTCTATTTCAGCAAGCAGGTAAACAATAAATCCTGAAGCAATAATGACCATCCATTCGGTGGCATCTATGGGCGCACTTTCGAAAATTGTGTTCATGAAAGGGACATAGGCAAACGCTAGCTGCAGCAGGACCATAATCAATACTCCCAATATTAGCCAGGAATTTGAAAAGAAGCCCAGTTTGAAAATGGAATGTTTCAGAGAACGACAGCTGAAAAGGTAGAATATTTCACAGAAGACGATCAGATTGACGGCGGATGTCCGAGCAGTCTCTTCGCTCAGCCCTCGCATCAGTGCCAGTTCGAACGCTACATAACTGCCGACCATTATAAGAAATCCCACCCACAGGACCCGCCAGACTAAAGGCTTCGACAGCATCTGGGTGCCGGGGGGCCTGGGAAGGCGTGTCATTATCCCCGGTTCTCCCGCTTCGAACGCCAGCGTCGCTCCCAGGAATACGGCCGTCGCCATGTTTATCCACAGAATCTGCAACGGGAGTATGGGCAGGGTCAGGCCGGCAAAAACCGCGACCAAAATCACCAGACCTTCACCCAGATTTGTGGGCAGTGTCCATGTGACAAACTTCATCAGGTTGTCATATACGCCCCGTCCTTCTTCAATAGCAGCCTCGATCGTGGCAAAGTTGTCGTCGGTAAGAACCATGTCCGCGGTCTCTTTGGCCACTTCCGTGCAGGTAATTCCCATGGCAATGCCGATATCCGCTTGCCGGAGTGCCGGTGCATCATTTACGCCGTCCCCCGTCATGGCGACAATGTGTTTTTCTGCCTGTATGGCTTCCACGAGCCTCAGTTTCTGGGCCGGGGCCACCCGGGCAAAAACGGCCGTACCTGCAGCGCTGTCGATCAGCTCCTCATCGCTGAGCGCTTCTATCTGGCTCCCACTCAGCACCTGCCGATCCCCGACCGGCAAAGGATCTCCCAGAATTCCCAGCTCTTGGGCGACGGCCTGTGCCGTGCCGACATGGTCTCCGGTAATCATCTTCACCTTTATGCCTGCCGAATGACATGCAGACACGGCTTCAACAGCCTCCGGCCTGGGCGGGTCCATCATGCCCTGCAATCCGATGAATGTCAGGCCGGCCGACACATCCTCGTAGTTCAGCGATGAGGAATCCCCGGTCATTTCCTTTTGCGCAAATGCCAGGACGCGCAGACCTTTACTTGTCATTGATTCCACCTGGTGGTGGGCCGCCTCCGCGTCCAACTCCATTATTTCTCCCTGAACGCCCAATTCATCCTTGCAACGGGGGATTAAGCTTTCCACGAAACCTTTTAAATATACAATGAGCCGGTTGCTATCTTTTCCTCGATGCATTGTCGCCATATATTGATAGTGGGATTCAAAAGGGATGCCGTCCTGCCGGGGCCATTCTTCAGCGAGTATCTCAGGAGAAAAGCCCGCTTTCATTCCTGTTTCATCGTGATTAATTAACATAAGACGGAATTATCAGAATCAGGAATGGATCTGATAGGGGGGAGATTTCCAAAAACATGGGCTTATTCTTCCTATCCGCTACCGGATAGAGCCCTCTGTGTTTGCGATACTGCCGTTGAATATCGTCCCCGCAATCCTGAAGGAGTTCCGAAAAAGAGTAGCTTGTTTTTCCTCTTCAACGCCTTACTCGGGTTTTTCTGCGGTGAGTGTGCCGCTCCGTTGGCCGCCGATTTCCATGTAATTGCACCTGGCGATGCCGTCATCGCCGAAATTTCCGGAGAATTCGAAGTTGCCGTTGCCTCCGCCTCCGGTGGATTGGCCGTTGCCGGAGATGGCCGTTTTGAAATCGCTCTTGATTTGTCCCACGTAAGTCATCTGGTTGCCGCCTACACTCCCGCCCCCCATGCTGAATGCCGCTACGTATTGCGCGTTGTAGACGCCGGGGGTATCAGTGGGCGTGAGCGTCGCCGACCACGTACCCGGCCGGCGCATGAATTCGCAGGTGCCCTTGATGGAAATTATGCCGGCCGATTTATCTTCGGCTTTGGCTGATGTATGGATAAGCTCAGAAACCGCTAAACCAGCCCCTAAGCAAGTCCCGACCAACAGAAATATTGAAAAACAACGCGTATAAATTTTCCGGTTCATTCTGGACCTCGAGAAATGACGACCTTTAGTTTTTGTCTTAAGACAGAACCCGGAGACCGTTTCCGGGCAGTTCCATCATGATATATCGAAAGATCCTGAGTCCATAACCATTTAAATATTTTTCGATACTCAATCGAACTATCTGCGCCTGCAGACCGCCCCTGTGGCCATAGCGTGGTAATGCTTCGTTTGTCGCGGTCAGAAACAAAACGGTCAGCAGGGAATTACGCAATATTAAATCCTCAACATACACCGGAAATAATCGGTGCAATCCCAACCGGCACCAATTTGCCGATAGCACCTAATCATCAATATCCGCAAACACTTCCACTAAAGGAACTCCTGCCGAACCGGATGGCGGTTTGATTCCCAGATATGCGGCCAGAGTTGCAGCTATGTCGACCGTTTGCACACTGCGTGCAACGTGCTGAGCCGGGATATCCAAACCACCGAATGCGATGGGCACAAAAGTATCGTAACTCCATGGCGAACCGTGGGTGGCGGCAACTTCCAGTCCGTCAAAATCCCTGATGAACCAGTGCGGTTCAAAAACAATATAAATATCTCCCGACCGGTTCGGATTGAAGTTATTGAGAATCGCATGATTCAAAGCGGTATCGGGCAGATTGCCCTCGCGCAGCGCACTGCTGGAAATTGCCTGGGCGATACCCTCGAATTGGATCAACTGTTCGGCAACTGCCTTTTCAACCCGGGCGAGTCCGAGTTTTTTCTTTTGGATCACCTCATGGTTGAGATAGACGTAGGGGTGATCGTAGCCGACAATTAATTCCTTATCGATGCCGAACTGCTTTTTCAATTCCGCCAGGGCCGGCTCCCTGTCCCAGCTTTTGGGCTCGACATATCCGGCCTGGATGCCCATTTCATTGAGATATCCCGGCACCTCGGGAGTGCCGTGATCGGCGGAAAGAACGATGAGCGTATTCTCGAGGCCGACAGTTTCGTCGACATATGAAAACAGATCAGCGAGCGTCCGGTCGAGCTGAAGGATATTATCTTCGCTTTCAAGGCTGGACGGCCCGAATATGTGGCCGACATAATCGGTGGAGGAGAAACTTATTCCGAGATAATCGGGAACGGCATCTTTACCAAGCTGCTCGGCGTCTATTAAGGTCTTTGCAAAGTCCAGGGTTAACCGGTCTCCTGCCGGACTGAGGGTCAGCAGTGTCGTAAAATATTTTCCGTCAACGTTTCCGAATGAATGGGGAAAGGTACGGCCGAAACCGGCAAGATCCGTCTCCCATGGACGGTCGTCGGTATCACCGAAAAGGTAGTTGCCCTGCTTATTCAACAGATCCCAGGATTTACCGGAGTAGGATGCCGCCGGTTTTTTTGCGTTCCATTGAACCACCCAATCCGGGTAGCTGTCGTAGTAGTAGTTGCTGGTAACGAACTCACCGCCGGCCTTTGAAAACCAGAAGGCCTTGCCGACATGGCCGGCCATGGAGACGGCTCCGCGATCTTTTACGGACACCCCGAAAATCCTGGCCCTTCCGGCGGTATGGATGGCCAGTTCATCTCCAAAGGTTGTGACCATTATAGCCGAAGGCGATCGGCCGTCGCTTTTTGCGGCCTTCTGTGTAGAGTCAATCTCGGCGTCCTGGTCCACGCCGGCTCCTGCCGTGAGCAATTTGTAGTTATCGTCTTCAATATTGTATACCGTCCGGCCTATTGTTCTGTCGTACCAGATGTTGCCGATCATGCCGTGGACAGCAGGGTGTGCGCCTGTCGCCAAAGTCGCATGGCCGACAATGGTCTCGGTGTTTGCATGGCTGTGGTGGGCATCGACAAAGACCGTACCTCCATCCCAGAGATAGCGAAAGCCGTTCTCCCCCAGCCGGTCATAGTAGCGGGTCACCAGATCGCCACGCAGCGCATCGATGGTGATCTGCAGAACCAGTTTGGGTGTTTTTGTATTTTCTTTGCCTGTGGGTTTCCTGTTAGGGGCACAAGCGGGCATCAATATGACTGTGGCTATCAGAACAGCTAACGTAAAAGAACATGGATTTCTTCTCTTAAAGCGTTCGCCAGGTTCGGGTCTTTTTTGAATCATAGCAACACACCTTTCATGGATATTGGATTCGTTACCTAGACCTGCCTGATTCGACAGGGAGGAATCCATCTTTTGTAGTACAGGAACATTCTTTTGANNATGGGCTTATTCTTCCTATCCGCTGTCGGGAAGCTCAAAAGGGAACAATAAGCTACTTCGTTACCTTCAATTCCATTACCTCTTCCAACAAATGGTTGATTACATCTAATCTCATCAAATCCGCTCATATCAAAAGGCAGCCTGTCGACCTGAACGAAGCTTCTTGATTTGCTGTTGCAAGAGGACTTATCCTATGCGAAACGGACAAACTCCTGTGGAGACGCTGAATTATGAAATGCCCTCAGTGTCATGCTGTCTCGCCAGCTGGGGCAACTCGATGTCAAAACTGCAACACTCCTCTCAGCCTTAGTAGAGAAACCACGGCCAGTATCGATATAGATAATTTGCACCGGCAACCAACCCCCGAGCGCGAAGTGTTTGGACCCGGCCAAGTGTTGCAGGCGGGTCATGTTCTAAGCGGGCGTTATGAGATCCTGCAATTGATCGGTCATGGCGGGATGGGTGCCGTTTACAGGGCAAGGGACCGTGAGCTTGAACGGGAGGTTGCGCTGAAAGTCATTCGCCCCGATCTGACCGGGCATACAAACATCACGCGGCGCTTCAAACAGGAGCTGATCCTGGCGCGACAGGTCACCCACAAGAACGTAATTCGCATCTTTGACCTGGGTGAAGCTGAAGGCACGAAGTTCATTTCCATGGAGTATATAGACGGCCGTGACCTCAGTAGCATCCAGGCCGAGCGCGGGAAATTGCCGCCGGAAGAAGCCGCCGCAATTATCGGGCAGGTTTGCCGGGGACTGGATGCCGCGCACGCGGAAGGTGTGATCCACCGCGATCTCAAGCCTCAGAACATAATGGTGGACAAGCACGGCAGGGTGGCCGTTATGGATTTCGGCCTTGCGCGATCGAGCGAAATGAGCGCTCTGACGCAGGCTGGCGTGTTGGTG
>DKBB01000077.1 GCA_002451015.1 Acidobacteria bacterium UBA6911 | reverse complement strand
TCGGGCGGGAAACGGGTAACAACTTTCGAATAACGGCCTTTGGCAATATCTTCTCGAACCGCTTCCTGAATAAAATTGGTACCGGGTGCTTCCGTCATCTTCTCTCCTTAGATTGGGGATAAGACCGCCCCAACTGTTGCAATATATTAACTTAATTAACACTTACCTCCGAACTCAGGCTGTTAGAACCTATTCTCAGAGCTTTTTTTGATTCCTGACCCCTATTTCTCACGGCCCTCCACTAAGAAAATCAACCGAGGCGTTGCAGAAGGCGCGGATACATGGCGTGCCACCGAAGACCCCGGCTGCGTACTGGAACAGTACGTCGAGGAGCCTGGAGAGCACATGCAATGCATGCAAATCATATCTTACTACCGCAGCAGACAGGATCTCCTGTGCCGCCACAGCAGAGGCCTCGTGAGAAATGCGGATTAAGAGTATATGCAAGTTGGCAGGCATCATTCAAACCCTGTGTTGAAAAATTCATAAAAATTCGAGGAAGCCGGACCCAGAAAAAAATCCGCATACTCCCGGCAAGACCTGTTTTAGCAGATTAAATCTTATATAAATTATGATATTTCAGCAACTTTGTGTGGCACGGCTCCGAGGGACGGCGATGCCGTCACTTAACTGATAATTTTTTTCTAAGAAAATGGGGAAGAACAGCGTCTAATAGAGGAAAGGCCGGTATCATTTAGGCAATCGCACACACCGATCCACGGGGGAAGCGGAACATGATCCAGAACAAACACCATATTGTATTCCTTCTTTCCATTCTTCTTATTCTATGCCTGGGGCTTCTTTTTGGGATGCAGTTGCCGAAAGATTCGCAACCGGATTCTTTGCAATGGAGTGGGGAATTCGACGAGGGCTGGAAACAGTTCGATCGGCTGCTTGAAGAGCAGAAAGTGGAAGCCGCTTCCGCCCTTGTCGAGAAAATGCTCGCCTCAGCCCGTGCAGAAAAAAACAATGCCGAGTGGACGCGCTGCCTGGTCCGCAATACGGCCCTGCGGATTTCCCTGCACGGCTATGAAACGGCCGTCCGCGATTTGAAAGATCAGCCCTGGCCAGATGGCCTTGAGGGATCGTCTATACTGAACCTGTTTTACGCCCAGTCGCTTGTAACGTACGCCCGTGCCTATTCCTGGGAAATCAACCAGCGCGAAAAGACGGACTCCGAAGAAACGGTCGATCTAAAGGCATGGACCCGCGATCAAATCTACCTGGAAGCCCAGAGAGCCTACGAAAATGTCTGGAACACCCGGGACCGGCTGGGAAAATTGCCGAACAAGGAGTGGAAGGACTTTATCCTTCCCAATACGTATCCTGAAGGCATACGCCCAACCCTGCGGGATGTCGTTTCCTACCTGCGCGCCGAGATGCTGGCCGACACCAACGGCTGGCAGCCGGCCGAGCTCAATGAAATCTACCGGCTGGATTTTAGGAAACTCGCCGGCGACATTCCCGATGCTGTTTCTATCGTTGATCCCGACATCCATCCCCTGGAAAAGATCAGCTTTATCCTCTCCGACCTGGAAAACTGGCACATTCAGGAGGAGAACCGCGAAGCCGCCCTGGAAGCGAGACTTGAACGCTACCGGTATCTGCACCAGCATTTCAGCAAGGCCGACAACAGGGAATATCTGCAGAACAGACTCACAGGCTATCTGGAAACCCTGACCGATGTCCCGTGGTGGTCCGAAGGCATGGCGCAGCTGGCCGAATTCGTCCAAGCGGAAGATGAACCGAACAACCTGTTTCGCGCCCGTCAGATAGCCCTGCTGGGAAAACTGGCATTTCCGAAGTCCGTCGGGGGCGGACACTGCGATGCCATCATAGGAAACATCGAGAGGCCAAATTATTCGCTGAGCGGTATGCAAAACGACAACCCTCATAAAAGATCCGTGCTTATAGCCCATAAGAACCTGGAGAAGATCTACTTCAGGGCCTATGCCATCGACCTGCTGAAAACTATTGAAACATCCAACGACTACAACCTGCTTCCATCCGGAAGAGAACTGGAAGAATTTGTAGCTGAGAATCCTTTTGTTAAGAAGTGGGATATAGAGCTGCCCGCAACTCCGGACTACCGGATGCACAAGACCTTTGTCACGCCTGCCATGACAGACCCGGGAACCTACCTGGTGGTCGCCTCGGCCCGTGCCGGTTTTCCAAAAGAAGACAATCTCCTCAATTGTATTTACTTGACTATAGGCGACCTGGCGATCGTCACCCGGAATAATATCAACGACCTGGAAGTCACGGTCCTGGCAGGTTCGAGCGGGAAACCGGTAGAGGACGCAGAGGTGACCCTTTATCGGGCAAACTACAGAAATGGTCACCGTAAGGTCGATTCCGGGCGAAGCGACAAACGTGGCATTGTTTCTCTTTCTGTCGCCGAAAATAATCAAAATTACTTTCTGGTTGCCCGAAAGGGGGATCAGACTACCTATGGCCCGCCACAGTATTACTATCGTCAGGAAAAACCGGACCGTCGCTCGGCGACGCTGCTCTATACCGACCGCAGCATCTATCGTCCCGGACAAACACTGCACTGGAAGGCCGTGCTCTACCGCAATAATGCAGACGACCCCTCATTCAGTACATACCCTAATACAAATCTTGTTGTTTTCCTGAAAGACGTCAATGACCAGGAAGTGGACTCTAGAACCGTGACGTCGAACAATTATGGAACCGCTTCGGGCGAGTTCATTATTCCGGCAGGGCGGGCGCTGGGGCCATGGTATCTGGAAAGCTCGCGGAACGGCCGGACGCGCATTCAGGTGGAAGAATACAAGCGGCCCACTTTTCAAGCCGAACTGCTGGATCCTGTCGCGCCGCTGCGACTGAACCATACGGCAACACTGAAAGGAGAGGCAAAGTACTATTTCGGTCTTCCCGTAACGGAAGGCCGGGTCGTTTGGCGTGTTGAGCGGCAGCCGGTATTCCCTCCATGGTGGAGCTTTTACTCCCCGAGCTATCGTCCAGTATCCCGCTCCCAGCATGTTGCCGGCGGAACGGAATCCCTGCAGCAGGACGGCACTTTCTCCTTCACCTTCACGCCGGAGGCTGACGAGAGCCTGGGCAGTGATAAAAGCATCACCTACCGATACAGGGTCACCGTGGACGTCACCGATGAAGGCGGGGAAACCCGTTCGGACGAACGCTCCTACCGGCTCGGTTTCGTATCCGTCGAGGCCGTGGTGTCCCTGGACAATTCCTTTTTCCTTGAAAATAATCCGATAGCTATTTCAATCCTGCGCTCCAGTCTGGACGGTATTCCGAAAAGCGGCGAAGGTACCTGGAAAATCGTATCGCTTGAACAACCTGAGAAAACCCTCCTTCCCGCGGAACAACCCCTGTTTGTACCCGAAGAATTCCAGGAAAACGCCGGATACCGGACGCCGGGCGATCAGAAGCGGGAACGCTGGAACCACGGCTATGATCCAAATACCGTTCTGATGCAATGGGAAGAGGGTAATATCCGGTCTTCAGGATCCGTATCCCACGACAATGAGGGAAAAGGAACCGTATCCGTTCCCGGTCTTCCCGAGGGAGCCTACCGCCTGCTCTATGAAACCGTCGACGATTTCGGGGAAAAGTATGAAGCACGACAGGAGTTCACTGTCGCCTCCGACTCCATGACACTCAAACTCCCGGCAATATTCACGTCGGAAAAAGGATCCCTGAAAGTCGGAGACACGGCCCGCTTCCTGGTGCATTCGGGACTGGAAGATCAGTTCATGGTTTTCGAGATCTATCGAAACGGGGAATGCATCGAGCGCAGAGAAATGCGGTCCGGTGCCGACCCGTCGCTGTTGGAAATTCCCATCACCGAAGAGGACCGCGGTGGGTTGGGCGCCAGTCTGACACTTGTGCGGGATAACCAGCTCATCCAGTTAGTCGGCAGTGTCTATGTCCCCTGGAACAATAAAGAACTGAAAGTGGAATTTTCCACCTTCCGGGACCGGCTGCGCCCTGGCAACCGGGAAAAATGGAGCGTGAAGGTAACCGGTCCCGAAGGCAAAGACACGGCCGTGCCGGCAGCCGAACTGCTTGCCTATATGTATGACCGCAGCCTGGACGCCTTTGTCTCCCATTCTCCCCTTAGTCCTTTAAGCCTCTATCCCTATCGGGCTCAATTAATCCAGGCATATTCAAATCTTGGGTATGCGCGTCAGAACCGGTTGAACAGCCGCGGCTTCAATCGGGGAACGCTTGCACCGTCTCTCAACAGCGACCGCCTTTTGTATTACACCGGTTATGGAATAGGCGGAGTTGGAAGGAGAGCCAGATTTGCCGGAGGCGTACCCGGAGGATTGGCAGGGGGAGTAGTAGGGGGGATAATGGAGCGAAGAGATGGAGTGACGGTAAACGATATTCGAAGCAGTGAGGAAGTTGCTGGGATTGCAGCGCTTGAAGCTCCACCACCAGAGCCGGGTTTAGCAATGTATGACAAATCGGAAGCTAAGAAGAGTATTTCGCCAGCTATCGAACTGCGCAGCAATTTCAGTGAAACCGCCTTCTGGGAACCGCATTTACTCACAGACGAAAACGGATCCCTATCCTTCGAGTTCGAGGTACCAGACTCCGTCACTTCGTGGAACGTCTGGGTGCATGCCGTCACACAGGATCTGAAGTCCGGTTCTGTCCATAAAGAAGCCCAGAGCGTCAAAGACCTGATGGTCCGGCCCTATCTGCCCCGCTTCCTGCGCGAAGGAGACCGTGCGGAAATCAAGGTCGTCGTCAATAATGCTTCGGATCAAGAACTGAACGGCGTCCTCAACTTCGACATTGTCGATCC
>DKBB01000078.1 GCA_002451015.1 Acidobacteria bacterium UBA6911 | reverse complement strand
ACCGGGAAACCATTCACCGTCGAAGCAAACGGTGGGACAAACCTGACATTCCTAATTCAAACGCCATCCAGGGTCGGACAGATCGCGTTCAAGGTCACAGCCGTTTCCGGGGATTTCTCCGACGGTGAACTGCGTCCCATCCCCATCCTGCCCGGGCGCATGCACCTGATGCAGTCGCGGTTTGTCACCCTCAAGGATCAGGACCGGCGTATTATTCGTTTCGACGACCTGGCACGCGATGACGATCCGACCCGTATCGACGAGCAGATGGTGGTCACACTCGACGCACAGCTTTTCTATTCCGTGCTCTCCGCCCTTCCCTATCTCGTCGACTACCCTTACGAATGCACCGAGCAGACGCTCAACCGCTTCGTCTCCACAGGCATCCTCTCTTCTCTCTACGAGCAATACCCCACCATAGAAAAAATGGCGAAAGAGTTTTCATCCCGTGAAACCCGGTATGAACAATGGGACGCTTCCGACCCGAACCGGAAGATGGCCCTGGAGGAAACCCCCTGGATTCAGACGGCACAGGGAGGGCAAGAAGACNNCGTACATAACGCTCTACCTGCTGCACGGCTTCTCGAAAGCGCTCGAGTTCGGTGTTGACGTTCCGCAGGACATAGTCCAACGCGCCTGGGATTACACCCACCGGCACTACCTGGACGATATCGTCAAAGACATGATCGAGCACGACAGAGGCTGGGAATTCGTCACCTTCATTAACTATGTCCTGTCCAACTATCCGGACATTTCCTGGTACGAAAACTCCTTCACCACAGACGAGCGCCGGACTATGCTCGACTTCAGTTACACACATTGGAAGCTGCACAGCCCCTATCTCAAAGGCTACCTGGCCCTGACGCTGAAGCGGATGGATCGGACCCGCGACGCCATGCTGGTCTGGGAAAGCGTGATGGATTCGGCCAAAACCGCGGAAGACCAGGGCACCTTCTGGGCTCCCGAAGACCGGGCCTGGCTCTGGTATAACGATACGATTGAAACGCATGCGTTCGCCGTGCGTACTGAAATGGAATTAATTCCGGATGACCCGAAACTGGACGGGCTGGTTCAGTGGCTTTTCCTGAACAAGAAAATGAATCACTGGAAGTCCACACGCGCCACGGCGGAGGTCATCTATTCCCTCGCGCACTACCTGAAGGAAACCGGTCAGCTGGGGACTCGCGAAGACGCAACAGTCACAGTGGGCAATCAGAAAACGTCTTTTGTTTTTGAACCTGACCAGTACACGGGCAAGAAAAACCAGGTTGTTGTCCCCGGAGAAAAGATCGACCCGAAAACGACTTCAACCATCACGGTCGAGAAAACCAGCCGGGGACACATGTTCGCCTCCGCGACATGGCACTACTCCACCGAGCAATTGCCAGAAGAAGCGAGGGGGGATTATCTGCGGCTAACCCGAAGCTACTTCAAGCGGGTGCACGACGGGAATGAATACACGCTGCAGTCTTTGAAGGAAGGCGCTTCCCTACAACCGGGAGACGAAGTCGAGGTTCACCTGTCGATCGAGAGCAAGCACCCGATGGAGTATGTCCATCTGCGCGATCCGCGGGGTGCGGGATTCGAGCCCTCCTCAAACCTTTCGAAACACAAATGGGATCTGGGGATTTCCTGGTATGAAGAGATCCGGGATTCGGGCACCAACTTCTTCTTCGAACATCTGCCGCAGGGGCAGTACACATTCAAGTACCGGATCCGGGCGGCCACTGCAGGAATCTTTAAAGTGGCTCCTGCCACCGCGCAGCCGATGTATGCACCGGAGTTTGCTGCCTACAGCGCCGGCGCCCAACTGGAGATACGATAACAAATACCTCACCGCAGAGAACTCAAAGGTCCGCAGAGTAATTATTGATTTTCTTCGCGTCTTGGCGTCTTCGCGTCCTAGCGTCTTTCTGTTAACGGACGTCGTAGCGGAGGAAGGCCACGAAGGTCATGGAAAAGGCCACGATGGAATAGATGGCAAGTAATCCGATATCTACCAGCGTTCCCGAAATGGTTTCATTGAAATTCCTGGGGGATTCCACGAAGATCGGAACTTCTTCCGGATTTACCGTAGGGGGTCTTCTCCTGTCGAAACCGATTGCAATAGTACCGCCCGGTTTCTGAATCATCCTTGTCGTAATCCCCTGCATCATGCTGTCGGAACCCTGTTCCTTGGCTTTCCTTTCACCCAACTCAAGAAGCCTCGCACGGAAGTCGGTCATTGAATTTTCGGCTCTCCCTTTCAACAGAACATCCGTATCCGCCAGGTTCATTACCGCCAGCTGGAAGGACGCGGCCGGCGAAAAACGGGAAATCATGAATCCGAGTTTTTCCTGGTTCGCCTGCCGGTTCCTTCGCTCCTCGTTCAGCCTGTATCCGTAATCGGCGATCGCCGCCTCCATCTCCTTTCTCTTCTTGTTCATTTCCTGGTCCAGTTCATCCCGAAGTTTTTTTTGAACTTCATTGCGCTCTTCCATGGACATATTGGGCGACATCATCCCTACCTGGCGCTTGGTGAGATCCTGGACGACTTCCTTTAATTTCGCGAGAAATTGATCCTGCTGTTCTTTGGTGAACGCCGCCTGGCGGCTTTTCATTTCAGCAACACTGGGAACATCCACAAACTGACCCGCGGCCATAACCCCGGCTCGCGGAACGATGAAAACGAAGAAAACCCAGATCACCAGCGAGATCAGGAATGAGGTCGCCGAGTGGCGCGCCAGGGCTGAGGTCAAAAGCCCCAGTGCAATGAAGAAGGTGAAATAGAGCAGTGCGACACCGAGCAGGGTGCCGAGCTTCTGCCAGTGCAGGGGCGTCATGGGAATCCTCATGAACAGGACCAGGAGGACCGACAACAGAATGGGTATCAGCAGGGGAACCACCAGACCCAGCCAGGATCCAATGAGCTTGCCCAGTATAAACTTTGCCCGGGGAACCGGATTTGAGAAGGTAAGCTGAAGCGTTCCTCCTTCGCGTTCCCCGTTAATGGCGTCGTAAGTAAACAGGATGGCCACCAGCGAAAGCACTATCATCACAATAAAGGCAAAATCCACCAGGCGAAATACGGCAAAGATGGAATCGTCCGAATACACGCTGTTTTTAAGACGGACTTCTTCGCTTCCCCGAATGTCCGCCAGGCGCCCTACGTCGTTATTCACACCGGAGACGAAAATCTGCATGGGGTCGGGATGACGGAAAGCCCGGGTATGGACCGAATTCCAGGTTGTTGTCTTCAATACCTGGTAATTGATCTCCTGTGCCGCGTCCGTGCGTGCAACGCCTGCCCGATAATCCTGGATCCCGACCCAGACACTGAGCAGTATCATAATGCTGCACGCGGCAAAGGTTATGACGAATTTCGGACTGGAGATGATTGATTTTAACTCCTTCAGGATGATCGTACTCAGCATGTCAATTCCTCTCATTCAATAGACACGTATCCTTGCCCGTTCTTGATTTTCCTAGCGAACGTCATACCGAAGGAACGCCACAAAAGCCCCCACGAAGAAAATCAAATTGAAAACCGCCAGAATCCCTAAATCCAGTATGGAGGCTTTAACTACCTGCCTAAGCGGCGGCTGCCGGTACTGGAATTCTGGCAGTTCCCTTGGATCAATCGGTTCGGGTTCCGGCTGGTTGGGTCCACGTATAATAATGGCCCCTTCGGGCGATCCGGACTTTTCCTCTATGAAACGTGCAAAGGTATCCCTGTAGCGTTTTGCTTCTTCCAGATAGTGACTTTTAAGCCCAAGGGAGGAACCGGACAGGTTGGTAACGGCAAGCGAAAAAGCGGATGCCGGTGAAATGCGCGCCAATCCGAAAGCCAGGCGTTGCTGTCCGGCCTCTTCATTGCGGCGCTGTTCATCAAGGCGTTCCGCAAGTTCTCTTCGCTTTTCCTCGATACGGTCCGTCAACTCCTTTACAAATGACGTTAATTTGCCGGTCGACTCCTGAGGATTCTTCGGGTCGATTACGATCTCGAACTCGCTCAAACGGTCCATCTCTTCCTGCTCATTCTGGTAATCCTGTTGGATTTTCTGATGGGCGATTTCGTCAACGGAGATGACATCCACCATATTTCCCGCCAGTAAAACCGAAACGCGGGGAATGATGAGCAGGGCAAAAATCCAGGCAACCAGAAGTATCAAAAACGAGGACGACGACCGGTGCGTAATGGACGAAACGAAAAGAGACAGTGTCGAAAACACGCTCAGGAAAAGCAGGCCCGTCAGGACCACAAGGGCCAGACGTATCCATT
This sequence comes from Acidobacteria bacterium UBA6911, assembly GCA_002451015.1. Lineage (GTDB taxonomy): Bacteria > Acidobacteriota > UBA6911 > UBA6911 > UBA6911 > UBA6911. The sequence continues at coordinate 10,915 of DKBB01000078.1, read as the reverse complement.
CCTCCGTCGCCATCGGGATCCCCATCAGGGGCAGCAGAAGACAGCCGATTAAAATCGGTATCAGCAGCGGTATGCTCATCGCCAGAAACGCCCCCGTCACCTTTCCCAGGATGTAAGTGTCCCTGGGTATGGCATTGGTAAAGGTCAGGCGCAGGGTTCCCTGTTCTTTTTCTCCGTTGACGGCGTTGTAGACAAAAAGAATGGCGAAAAGGGACAGCACTACCTGGAAAATAAAATCAAGATCCAGAAAACGAAACACCGCAAAGACGGGATCATCGTTAAAACGGCTGTCCTGCGCCGCCAATTCCCCCCTTTGTACGACACGGATGTTCCGTCCGATATCGTTGGAAATCCCTGTCACAAGGGTTGTCAGGGGCTGGGGAGGAAGATAGATCTGGTGCCGGATACTTCCCCAGTCCGTGTGGTTCTGCATCTGCTGCAGGTTCTCGGCAACAGCCATTTCATGCTGAGACTTTGCGAGCTGATAGTTCCTGGCGCCGACGTAGAAAGCCAGGATGATCAACAGCGAACAGACCAGGAACGTGACGGCGAATTTCGTCGAGGCGATAACCTCCCGGAGTTCCTTGGCAACGATTATTCTGAACATAGCATTTTCCCATTCGGTTTAAGACGGATTATCCGATTTCATTTGTTCCTCCGCCAATCCACCCATGTATTTCACGTAGAGCTCTTCCAGGTCGGCGTCCCGCAGTTCCTCACGCTTCTTCTGCATGATTAACCGGCCGCCGTCCATAATGCCCACCGTGTCTGCAATCTCCTTGGCGCGAAAGATATCGTGCGTCGACATCAGAATGGCCTTACCTTCGTTGCGCAGATTTTCCAGCAGGTTCATGAATTCCCGCCCTGCCTTCGGATCCAGCCCCGAGGTCGGTTCGTCCAGGAGGATTGCGGGAGCATCCTTGAGAATAGCAATAGCGATCCCGCTCTTCTGGCGCATCCCTTTGGAAAATCCTTTCAGCCGCCGGTTGTGGGCGTCCTCCTGGAGTCCCACCCGCAACAGAACTTCTTTATAGTCTTTGCGCGTGTACCTGGTCTTTCCTCCCAGGCGGGCGAAATAATCCAGGTTCTGGATAGCCGTGAATCCCGGGTACAGCATGACGTTTTCCGAAACGAACGCCATGCGGGTTTTGGCCTCCAGCGGCCGGCGGTGCGTGGGTATGCCGTCTACCCGGGCTTCTCCCTCGCTGGGATCGATCAGGTTGAGAAACAGGTTGATCGTCGTCGTCTTGCCCGCTCCGTTTCCCCCCAGCATGGCATAGACCTCCCCCGGGTAGATCTGAAACGAGACTTTATCGACAGCCTTCACGCCGTCCTCGTACACCTTCGTGAGATTATCCGATTCCAACATCGGCTGGCTTGAGTTTTCCATGATTGTGTCCATTTCAAGATTGAAAATTGAAAATTAAAGATTGAAGATTTCCGGAAATCAGGAATCTTATTATTTGCACCCGACCCGATTTTGCTCCGTCTATAAATGTTATGTTTCCATTCCTCCAAATTCATTTCACCCGATGAAAGATCTACCTTCTGGACAGCCGGATGCCGAAAATAACGATGCCCAGGACCAGGACGACAATGGCCGATACGATAATGGCGATACCGGTCACATTGGCCTCCTCCTTGATTTCCACCGAGATGGTCTTGTCCTCGCCGTCCACCGGCTGCGTATCGGACAATCCGAAAGACTTGATGCGGACGTCATACTTGCCCGGGGCAATGTCCGGGGGCGGCGTAACATATACCTTGATCTGCTTCTCCTCGCTGACGTCAAGCGTTCTCAAAAGCTGCGGCTCTACCCGCTTCGTCCAGTGAAGGTTCGTGTCGACTTCCACCTCAACGTTGTCGAGCGAGCGGGTTCCCTCGTTTTTCATATTCAACGCAATCTCGACGCTTTCGCCCTTGAGTACGGAGAAATAGAGCTGCGGCACGCGCACCACCAGTTCCCCTTTGCCGCGCGGCACAAGTTCGAGTCGGACGAAGCCCACATCCAGGGTTTCGATCTCCTTGGCTGTCCAGGTGCGTTCCCGTATCGGGCCGAGGCTCTCCATCCTCTGGCGCGGAATGACCAATGCGTAGAAAAGAATGCGCCTGCCAATTTCAATCCCCTCCCCGGGGCGGTCCGGAAGAAGAACCTTCAGGGCGGCTTTCCGGGTTTTGTTTCCTTCGGTGAACTTGAATTGTGAAAGACGCGCCTCCGAACCGGGATCGTAGAAGTAACGGTTCAGTTGAGAAGGCAGGTTGACGACTTCGAGTTGGAAAGTGTCGTTCTGCCCGCTGAATAGTTCCAGTGTCAGGTCGAAGTCCGCGGAGTCCCCCAACTCGGCTTCCTGGGAGAACTGCTCGGACTGGATTATGACCTTGTTGACCGTTTCATCCTTCAGGAGAGATATTTTGGAGCTTCTTTTAGTCCCGTTGCCGTACGTGATATTCACGGTCACCGCGTCGAGATCGCGCAGCAGTGCAAATTCAATTTCGGCCGGCTTTCCGTAATACAGCTGTTCGATTTTCTCCTCATAGGGGTGGCTGATGATGGCCCCGTCATCATCGGAGAGGGAGACATAAACGTTGTTTATGACGTCCGACCGCAGGGCTTTCATCAATTCCTCTTCGAGGTTCAGCAGGCTGGCGTACTCGTCTCCCTTTCCCGAGGTGTTTTCCAGGGTGATCCGAACGTGCTTGCGGCCGTCCTGTCCCTGGTACTGCAATCCGCCGATAATGGATATATACTGTTCCTCAACGATCATGCTTACCAGTGCTTTTTGATATTCCACCTCGCTGTTCGTCAGGTCCAGCTTTGCCTGGTTCAGCTCCTGTTCGGATATGATTCCAAAATCAAAACTTTTTTTCTTGTTCTCATAATCCGCTTTTGCTTTCTCGTAACGCGCCTGGACCATTTTGAAATCCAGCAGGGGATATTTATTCTGCCCTACCGTTTCCGGAACAAGGAAAGTGCATGCGATCATGAGAAAAACAACCAGGCACACGAGCTTCCTGCAGGCGTTGGGATAGGACAGCGGTTTCGTCAAAGTCATCATTCGGTACATTTCCTTCAATAGTGTTTTACTGTTCCCGGCATGTCTCAATACCGATTCACCGCATGGCTCTATGGCAATGCATGCCGCCGGTTGTATAAAACCGTATCCCGAAACGGATCTACATAGCGTCACGGCATCTACGACATGCTTTTAAGGCTGCAAAAGGCTGATTTCTACAAAACGAAGCAATGATCCCGGCCAATGCGAGCGTTCTTCGGTCCGCCAGGGATCTGAATTCAAATATTATACGCGGGCAACCGCTACAATGTTCCATGACAAGGGCTAAAATAATTATAAAGAATTCTTCGAGATCGGGTTAGAGGCAGAAAAAGGGCCGGTTTTATTCGTGCAAGGGGGTGTTTTCAGGAAGGATTTTCAGCCTATTTTCTTCTTTATCAGTACTTTGCCGTGGTCCGACCCTAAAATTCAAACACCCGAAGAGGGTTCATAGGGTTTGTAGCCGCCTTCGCGCAGGAGCGAACGTGCGCCATCCCCGTCCTGGGGAAGGACGTAAAAATACGCACCTATCTTCGTCGAACGGAACAAAAGGCCGCTCTGATAGTATGCCGGCTCCACGGCATAGTCCACTTCACCCGCATCCAATACTTTCTCTACGGCGAGAGACTCCTTGAGCCGTCTTGCCATATACACGAGACTGAGCTCCTGTTCCTTGAAAAATTCCGGATCGCGTCGCATAGGATTTAAAAAATAAGAAATCTAAAATTGTAGATTAAAACACTCCGTTCCAGGGGATTCCACAGATTCGGTGCTCTCCCGCCCATCGCCGGCTGTTTGATTGTCTACTCGAATTCTTCGTCGCTGGGCCATTTGGTTGGACTGCGCTTCAGGCTGCTTTCCCCCTGCTCTACGCGCCGCCACTTTTTCGGCATCAGGACGTCACGATAATCGGACCAGTTGCTGACAACCATATAAAGCCCGAATGCAAGAACTCCCAGCACAAGAATCGAAATCACCAAAACAGTGGAGTAGTGGAAAACAATGGTCTCGGAATCCGGATTGAAAAACCAGCGCTGGAATCCTTTTCCGAAATTCATGCCGAAATAACCGGTCAGGATAGCTCCGGCACCGATTATCAAACTTAAAATGGCCAGCCGGTTCACCGCCTCCGTGTTCCTGGATGCGGCGTAGCTTTGAAGCAACGTATCCAGCTTCTCTATCTGCTGATCGATAGCGTTCTTCGTCGACTGAATCCGCAAGGTGCGGCAATGCATGGTGAAATGTTCAAACTCTTCCTCCTTGTTGGACAATTCGTCGAAGTACCAGTAGTTGGAAAAGTGCAGAAACTCTGCGCGCAGGTCGCTTGCGAACCGTACATTCCCCTTGCTGAGTTTGCCATCCTCCCAGTCCCTGTATATCCGCTTGGAAATCAGAGCCGTACGTTCAGCAAACTCCAGAAGCGTCGCTCTGTAGAAGAGGGCGATCAGAGCCATAAGGTAATAACGGGTCCGGAACATGCGATGGATAAGGAAGCCCTCCCGCAGTGTGTGCATGTCGCAATCGGACGTTCCGACGGCAGTTGTCACATTGCTGTAGCTGGTGAATCCGTAATACGTACCCGTATGCGCCCACCGTTTGTAAAGATGTCGCGGAAGCTGTTTTCGAAGGAAGTCGATGTTGTAGCGGTAGTCGCCCCCCCCGACATCTACATATAAAAACCGGCTCAAAAGAATCTGGTACTCTTCGGATTGAATAAAGTCCGGAGGAACGGTGTCCGGATTCAGGCAGGCATACGTGTTGACGACCATTCTTTCGTCGAGAACGGGCTCGAATTCCTGCAGCGAATAATCGCAAAAATAGAGAAGAGAATTAATCGTGCTTGCCAACGGCGGCAGGTACCCGACCATGCCGCCTCTTTTAAACTCCTCCTCCGCAATGATCACGCGGTTCCCTTCCTGCTCGACAATCAGCTGCATCCGGGCCGGAATCCTTGATTCCCGGATCTGACGCCTGCTGGAGGGATATACCTTACGGAACATCTCGTTGATCCAGAGCGCGTCGAATACCGGCAGCTCAAAAGCTTCCACGCCGATGGATAAAATACCGACACCGTTGGCAAACATGAATAATCGAAGATCCGTGATCTGAACGGATGCAGAGCGCCCGTTAATATCTTCGGCGAAAAACCAGATTGTCTTGCCCATGGGAGCCGGGATTGTGTAGCAGCAGACCAGCGCCTCCCTCTCCTCGTTCCGGTTCGTCACTTCCCCGATATCGAAAAACACCCTTCGTACGTAGGGGTGGAAAAACACCATGTCCTGGTAAGCGGCGGAATCCATGTCGAAACGGCCGAACGGATCGCGGCGCCAGCAGCCCAGATGGTCTATGAGAGGGCTTCGGAGCCCCTCGTGGTGCACGCCGATCCATTGGTCCAAACCGTCAATCCAGTGTCCGTACTGGGCCCAGAGGTCCTTGTGATTCTGTACCACCGTAATCTTGTCGATCGAAAACGGGAAGAAAAAATATGTATGCAGATGTTGAAGTTCGATCGATTCCTGTCGCGTCATGGACCGGATCATAACACTGCCCCCCCGTGCGTCCAAATAATATTCCTGGCGGTGAAATAATCGGCATTTTTACAGGTATTTCTCGCAAATATCCCGATAACAGGCGTATTCTGGTTTCATCTGAAATTACCGGTATATGGGTCTTCAATCATCTATTGTAAAGCAGTCGTCATGGAAGGTTTTCCCGTGGAGGGGCGTATCGGATTTACCTTTTTGTTGTCTCCGTCCTGAAAACACCCACGGGAACGGGAATCCGGGAGTCTAAAAGGCTTTATGACATCGGAAATCTATTTACGCTTTTACGAAGAACTCAACGATTTTCTTCCGCCGAACAAGCGGAAACGCCGTTTTGTCTATCTGTTCGAAGGCGTTATCCAAGCTGAAAAACTGTTGAAGGATTTTGAAGTGCCTCTCGGTCTGGTCGAAATGGTTCTGGTAAACGGCGATTCGGTCAAAATCTCACATCTCCTCAAAAACGGGGATACTGTAAGCATATATCCTGTTTTTGAATCCCTGGATGTCGGACCGCTTGTACGGTTAAGGGAAAAACCATTGAGGCAGTTGCATCGGAACCGTTTTCTGGTCGACACCGGTCTGAATCGCCTGACCGCTTATCTGCGATTGTTCGGTTTTGATACATGGAATGCGGATGCCGTCAGCCGAGAGAATATTATCCGGGTGGCGGAGAAAGACAGAAGAATTTTACTGACCAGCAACGCCGCCCTGATAAAGGATCCTTTAATCACGCGGATCCACCTTGTACGGCAAAAAAAACCAAGGCGTCAACTGGAGGAGATCCTATCCAGATACGACCTGTACGGATGCGCAGTGCCCTACAGCCGCTGCCCCTCCTGCAATAAAATCGTTCAGGAATGCCGCGACTGGAGTTGTTCCGATTGCGGAAAGAAAAACCGGAATGCCTTTCGCACAAAACGACTGCAATTATTGGTCGACCGAACACTGTCCGACAGATCGGTCCAGGAATGTAGCGGATAGCCAATATATAGCCATATGATATCCTCCGGGTTTCAAAATTTTGGAATGCAACATCTCGGTGTATTGGCTTTAATAGCCGGGCTCTGCATAACGTTGGTATGGGTCACTCGAAAACTTTCGTCTGAGGGGAAAAAATGGCTGGGGCGGTCTCTGGGATTGCTTTTAGCCTGTTACGGAGTATTTTTTTATATCCAGCAGGGCATGGCCGACGCATTAAGCTGGGAGTATTCTCTACCCCTGGATTTTTGCAGCCTGGTCCTCATCGCATGTATTCTTGCTTTATTCCGGTGCGGTCCATTTTTTGATGAAATCACCTATTTCTGGGGATTAGGCGGCACCCTGCAGGCGCTCATCACACCGGATCTCGGTGCGGGATTTCCCTCTTTAGATTTCATCCTGTTTTTCTGGAGCCACGGAGCAATCCTATTCGGAATCGTTTTTATCCTTGCAGTGCAAAACTTCCGTCCACGCAAAAGCAGTGTCCTTCGCATGATGATTGCACTGAATACGTACGCGGCTGTGGTCGGCGCATTAAACGCCTTAACGGGCTGGAATTACGGTTATCTCTGCTGGAAGCCGGCAGTCCCCTCCCTGCTGGATCTGCTGGGACCATGGCCATGGTATCTGATGTCCCTCGAGGGTATTGCGCTTTTGACTTTTTTTGTTTTAGCCCTGCCCTGGAAGAAAAAAATGGTACCTGGTTATTGATTCACCAATTCTTACAGACAGGAATGGATTCAGAAGATTAAACCGAAATTGGTGAACTAATAACCAGGTACCATTTTTACCCTTTTATTTTCGCGAACCTTTGAAGAGGATCAGCAGTCCGACAAGGATCAGGACGGCCGGCCAGAAAACGTGCCATCCAAAATTCCAGAAACGCAGGTAATACGGGTGAAAGAACGGAATATTCCGAAGGAGGAAATGGACACCGAAAGCTATCAGAATTATGCCGAAAATAAGCCCTCCCGACTTACCGAAACTTTCCGATCTTTCAGAATAGGACACGGCACGGCTCTGATCGGCTTCTCCCGTCTCGCCTGTTTCAATAGGCGCTTTCGGAATAATAATCATCCCTACTATGTAGGCAATGAGCGCGGAGCCTCCTACGAATAAAAAGAAAACGGCTACGATCCGGACCAGAACGGGATCCACATCGAGGTACTCACCGATACCGCCGCAAACACCGTCGATGACACAGTTTTTTCGACTCTTATATAGTCTCTTCGCATTTTCACCCATCTTTATTCCATCCTTTTTTCATAATAACGAAATAACAGTCGAATATGTTCCCTCTAGATCGTGATTTTCAAAACATTCTGAAAGACTTGAGTCCCGCAGCAGCGTTGAAGAAACTCCAGTAACGGGTGCCGTCATTTCAAAATGAATATAATTAATGGGCTGAAAGGCACCAGGCGTGGGTTTTCTCAGCAAAGGCGGCCACTTCCCCGTCGTTCCTGAAATCCTGTAATCCACAGTCGTCATAATGGATCATATCTTCAAGAGGACGGACCTCTTTGGGAATCGGAGGCTGGGACGCATAGCCGAGTGCCATCATATCGTAAATTTTAAGGGCTTCCGGAACACCGAGGATCTTTTTTATCTCTCTTTCAGAATCCGGACCACCTGCTGCCGAATACCACTGCGACGCCAGTCCCAGGGACGCAGCGGCGAGATGCAGGTACAGAAACGCGCCGGCCATGCTGGAGCAGAATATATTCGCAACCAGCGCATCTCTTTCCCGGGCGCCGGCCGGCAATCCCACTCTGGCCCGCCAGTCGCAGAAGAGAAATATGAATACCGGCGCATCCCGGAAGCTACCACCGGATGTTTCTCCAGCCGGGTTTTTAATGGGCGGACCGTACCTTTCCAGGACATCCACGATTTTATCCTTCACTTCCTTTTTCCTGACGACGACAAATTCCCAGGACTGCGTATGAAAACCCGAAGGGGCCCATCGCGCCACATCGACGATTTTTTTGATGTATTCCTCCGGAACGGGATCCGGCAGGAACCGACGATTCGTGCGCCTTTTCCGCACGAGTTCCAGAAGACCGTTGTAGGTATCCATTTCGCTCACCAGATTTCCTCCTTTGATTCATGCAAAACACACTCCGGAAGCATCCTAATGGTTTGGGAACCGTCCTGAGCATGAAATATTGGGACCGTATTCCCCGCCCCCATTCAATTTTATGCAATCTTGTGATTGACGAGATAGCTGATCCAGGCCACCGCGCCGCAAAGCACTGTTCCCCAGATCAGATCGACTACGGTAACGGCTACCGGCCACTCCCTGACCGTAGCGAGATTGGTCAGATCGTAAGTGGCGTAGGTGAAGAAACCGAATAATGCGCCGTACAGCATTGCTCTTGTCGGGCTTTGGCCCTCAAGGGCCGGTTTCACGGCGAAAAACACAATTCCTACAATAAAAACCAGGTAGAAAAGAACAGCGGCCGTCCAATTGACCTGAGGGCGCATCAGATACCCCAGTCGCCGCTGGTAAAAATCTTTAGCCAGGACGCCCAGCCAGATCAGGTCGATGATGAAGAAAATGGGAATTGTGATAAGGTAAATACGTACCGCTTTAAGGAATGTGATGTCCATACTTCCCCCTCATGGAATCTCCATGATTTTTAATGGAAATTTCAGCTGTACTATCCAAGATAATACCCTAAATCGGGAATAATTGAGAATCCGAAGAAAATTTAATGATCTCAAAATGAATCCCGGTATCGGATGCCCTTTAATTCCTATATAATCACTGCAGGATTCATAACCGGACACGAAGGGATATCCATTAGAACACACAGGTGCACAACATGAAGATCGCCATTGTAGGAAGCGGCATCAGCGGAATGCTTGCAGCCCGCCTTCTCCTAAATGAAAACGACATACATGTTTTCGAATCCAACCATTATATCGGGGGGCACACGAATACCGTTGAACTGGAAGCATTCGGTAAACATTACGCGGCGGACACCGGATTCATGGTATTCAACGACCGCACGTACCCGAACTTCGTGAAAATGCTGCATCATCTCGGAACAGAAGTTCGCAAAAGCGACATGAGCTTCAGCGTGCGATGCTGCCGATCCGGACTGGAATATCAGGGCAGTTCCCTTAACGGGTTGTTCGCCCAACGCCGGAATCTTATTCGCCCGACTTTTTATCGTATGCTTTTGGACATACTGCGCTTCAACCGCGACGCAAAGGATTTCCTGAACCTTTCCACCGAGGATACCACCCTGGATGAGTACCTTGAAAGAGGGCACTACAGCCGTCCGTTTGTGGAGAATTATATCGTCCCGATGGGGGCCGCTATCTGGTCGGCACAGCCGGACGCATTCCTGCAATTCTCCGCTCGCTTTGTTGTCGCTTTTTTCAATAACCACGGGCTTCTTACCGTAACCGGACACCCTGAATGGAAGACCGTAAAAGGAGGGGCAAGGCAATACGTTCAAGCCCTGACCGTTCCGTTTAGAGATCGGATCCGTCTGAACTGCCCGGTTGTCTCGGCCATTCGAAGGAAGGATGGAGTGACTGTTAGAACGAAAAACGGGGAGTCGGAACGATTCGACTGTGTCGTTCTTGCAACGCATTCAAACGAATCACTGGCCATCCTCACTGACGCCACCCAAGCGGAAAGAGAAATCCTATCCGCTATACCTTACCAACGGAACGAAACCGTGCTGCATACCGATCCCGCTCTTCTGCCGCTTCGGAAACGTGCCTGGGCCTCATGGAATTACTATATTCCCGAAGAGGAAAACAGACCGGTAGCCCTGACCTACAACCTGAATCGACTACAGGGGCACCGAGCGCCCTCGCCCATCTGTATCTCGCTTAACGAAACTCAGAGAATCCGGACGGATAAAATTCTGCAGAAAATCATTTATCACCACCCTGTTTATAGCCGGACGGCCCTGTCGGCCCAGAAACGACTGCACGAGATCAACGGCAAAAACGGAACTTACTTCTGCGGCGCCTACTGGGGATACGGTTTCCACGAAGACGGCGTCAAAAGCGCACTGGCTGTCGGTAAATTTTTCAACAGGCGGTTGGAAACATGTTGAGCTGCATTTATGAAGGACATGTCCGGCATCGACGGATAAAACCCGTTCCGCACATTTTCCAATACCGGCTATACATGCTTTATTTAGACCTCGATCAATTGCCGTCTCTTCTAAGAAGCGGTATCGGCTTGAGCGATTTCCCCTTTTCTCCCGCTTCATTCTGCCGTAAAGACCATCTTGGTGATTCCACGGTTCCCCTAATCGACTCGGTTCGGGAATATATAAGAATCCGTACCGGGCAATCGTGCAGGGGACCCATCCGGCT
>DKBB01000173.1 GCA_002451015.1 Acidobacteria bacterium UBA6911 | reverse complement strand
GGAGCGGACCCGCCAGGAACTGGACGAGAAACTCCGGGAAGCTGAGGAAAAGCAGGCCGAAAGCATTCAAACTGCGGTCCAGGAAGCAGAAACCCGGTATACCTTGATTTGCGAAGAGAGCCGGATAAAAGAGTTGCGGCTTGAGGAAATCAAAAAAAGGATGGAACAGCTGAAGTCCGAAGTTGAAATTCTACAGACGGCGCTATCCAATGAAAAAATAAAATACCATAAATTATCCCGGACTTCTTCGGTCGGCACTGTTGTGACGACAATAGAAGGACAAGTATTGGAATGCAATGATTTCGCCGCCCGCATGTTCGGGTATACCGGGGCTGAAGACGCGCTTTCTCAAAAGGATGAAGAAAATAGATTCAGAATTTTTTCTTTTCAGGGAACCCTTGCAGAACGCCTCCGAAGGGAAGGCGAATTGGAAAATATTGAATGGTCTTCTCTGGGCCGGGACGGCCGGATGATTCGGCTCCGGGAAAATGCACTCCTGGTTGACGGTCCTGCAGAAGATTCCCCCGCGGGAGAATCTTCTCGTATTGAAAGGGTTCTAACCGACATTACCCGGATTTATCAGCTAAATGAAGAAATCCGTCGCATACGAAAGGTGGAATCCACGGGCGACCTGCTGGCGGCCGCTGTGAAAAACCTTAAAAATATTTGCGAGTCTTTGGCGGAGAGCAGCCGGCTTTTAAGGGACAACCATGAGGATACCGGCACGGTGCAGCAGGTTGCGGAAACGCTTCTGAAAGACGCGAATCGGGGTTTGAAACAGGTGCGCCAGTTTCTTTCAGTTTCTTCGAAAAGCGAACGGATACCGACAGTTGCCAATTTGAACGAAATCCTTTCGGATAACGATGCAGTACTGCGCAGCTTGGTAGGCGAAAATATTGAACTGCAGATCAAGCTCACGGAAGGGACGAGTTTGATTACGGTGGATCGCCAGGAGGCAATCCGGTTAATATCGAATCTTGTCGTAAATTCCGTGAAAACCCTGCCCTTGGGAGGTACGATTTCCATTGAAACCGAAAACATTGAAATCGATGCTTCGGCCTCCTCCGATCATCCGGAAGGAATCCCTTCCGGAACCTGTGTGCTGATGACTATCGGTGCCGATGGTTGTGATGTTCTTCCGGAAAGACGGATGGAATTTAACAAATCGATCGTGGATCGAATCGGCGGATGGATCTCAACCACCAGCGATCCGCAGTCCGGAAATATCCACCGGGTATATTTCCTAAGGGTTGAAGCCTTTGGCGGTAGAACGACCGTCGCGACGCATGTTTCCGAACCTGAAGGCTCCGTTTCCTACCCCTGCTCTGCTAAATAATTGAATAGATTAGTCTTGACAGTTGACCATCCGGGGAGTAATGTATGCCCTCGTCAAGAAGGAGGTGTGTGAAAGTTGGCGGAAGTCATTCTGAATGAGGGAGAGTCGCTGGAAAGCGCTCTTCGACGTTTCAAGCGCAAGGTTCAGCAGGAAGACATTATAAAGGATGTTAAAAAGCATTCTTTCTACCTGAAGCCGGGTGAAAAGAAACGGATAAAACAGGCCCTGGCCCGTAAGCGTCTGCGTAAAAAGATGCGCGGTTCCCGTTCTTAGGGCTATAAAGGTTTATGACAGTGGACCGGAAGAAAAAATCCCGGTCCACTTTTCATTTTCAGCCCGTGAATCCAAAACTCACCGAGACGGTCGATTTCCTGTACTCTCATTTCCGGCAGCAGCCCGTTCTGGGTCTGATTCTGGGATCCGGCCTTGGATCGTATACGGACACCTTCTCAGACTGTAAAATCCTTCCCTTCAGCGATATTCCTAATTTTCCCTATTCCACGGTTACGGGTCATCCAGGCAACCTGGTCATCGGTTTCGTTGCGGGAATACCCTGTATCGCCCTTCAGGGGCGCACCCATTTCTATGAAGGATATTCTATGCAGGAAATTACCTTTCCGATACGGGTGCTCGGCTGTCTGGGAATTCATCGCCTGATAGTGACCAATGCTTCGGGCGGATTAAATCCGGAATTCCAGCCAGGGGACCTGATGTTGATCTCCGATCATATTAATCTGATGGGATCCAACCCGCTGATTGGACCCAATCCTGATGAACTGGGCCCCCGGTTCCCGGACATGAGCGCTGCCTACGATAGCGGTATGCGGCAGATCGCGCTGGATGTCGCCAGGGATCTGGGTATTCCGATTCGCCAGGGTGTCTACCTGGGAGTGACGGGTCCCAGTTATGAAACCCCGGCAGAAATTCGAATGTATCGATTGCTGGGCGCCGATGCCGTCGGCATGTCCACCGTCCCGGATGTAATCGTTGCAGCGCATATGGGGATCCCGGTTCTCGGAATATCCTGCATTACAAACATGGCAGCTGGGATGGCTACCGGAAAACTCACACATGCCGAAGTGCTGAAAACCACGAAAAAAGCGAGAGAAAAATTCCATCGTCTTCTCACCGGAATTATAAAAGTAGTCGAAGGTCAAAGGTCGCAGGCCTAAAATATCTCCGTGGACTTTCGACTTTGGACCTTTGACCTTCGACTATCCTTCTGCTAAACATCAAGCTAACGGTTCAACACGGATTATCTATGAAGAGATTTGAACGCGTTATATTGATGGTGATGGACAGTGTCGGTATCGGCGCACTGCCGGATGCTGCCGATTACGGGGACGCCGGCGCCAACACACTCGGACATGTTCTGGCCGAGGAAAAACCGGGATTGCCCTTTCTCCGACAGCTGGGCCTGGGAAATGTCATTGCAGCGGCAGATCTGCCTCCGGTCGAAATACCGGAAGGGTCTTTCGGTCGTGCCGCCACAGTGTCCCGCGGCAAGGACACGACGGTCGGACACTGGGAGTTGGCAGGCTTAATCACCGATCAGGCTTTCCCGACTTATCCTGACGGGTTTCCTGAAAGGATCCTGGAGCCCTTTAAAAAAGCCATCGGGCGAGATGTGCTTGGAAATATTTCCGCATCCGGTACAGAGATCCTTCGGGAGTTGGGTCCGGAGCATGTGCGGACAGGAAAACCCATTGTTTATACCTCGGCAGATTCCGTGTTCCAAATCGCAGCCCATGAGAAAGTCATACCGGTTGAGGAGCTGTACGAAATCTGCACCATTGCACGGGGGATTCTGGATGGACAGGATAGAGTAAGTCGTGTCATAGCGCGACCCTTTATCGGGGAATCCGGAAAATTTATCCGCACGGGCAATCGAAAAGACTTTTCCATCCCGCCCCCGAAGAAAACACTGTTGGATCATCTGCAGGCAGCCGGCCTGACAACGGTCGGGATCGGTAAGATTGCATCCATTTTCAACTATTCCGGGATATCCGAAAGCCTTGTATCCCACAGCAACTCGGAAGCGATAGATCTGACAGTTCAGGCCATGAAGAAATTTCAAGCCGGTTTCATTTTCACCAATCTCGGAGATTTCGATACATTGTGGGGGCACCGAAGAGACACGGACGGCTATGCGAAAGGACTGGAGTATCTCGACTCGCGAATACCGGAACTGAAGGAAACCCTGCAACCGGACGATTGCCTGATTTTAACCGCGGACCACGGCTGCGATCCTGCCGCGCATGGAACGGATCATACGCGCGAATACGTCCCGATTCTTTTGTACAGCGAAAGCCTGGAAGGAGGCGTCGACCTGGGAACCCGGACGACGCTGGCCGATATCGGTCAGACCGTGGCGGAGAATTTCAACGGTCGTCTTTCTTTCGGAACTTCATTTCTGGGAGATCTCCGCTAATGTAATTATATACAAAAGGGCGAACCTTGTGTTCGCTGCTACGGTGTAAGTGAAAAAAGGCAACCGTTAGGTCGCCCTTAATCTTGAATCTTTAATCAACTTTCGTAATTCCCAATTCCTTCAGCTTGGCTACGGTCGGCGTGCCGGTCTTGTCCCAGCCGCGGGCATCGTAATATTCATCCAGCATTTCATCCAGATCGGTCTGACTGATCTTCTGTCCCTTCGAAGCGCCGCCCTTGATTTCTTCTTTCATCAGCCGCGGGGGGAACCTATCGTCCTTGCGGGTAAAGCCCTCCCGGATATTGAACAGGCGGGCGATATTGTTGACCCGCTCGCCGATCTGCTCGACCTCTTCCGCAGTTACGGATATGCCGGTGGCTGCCGTGAAAAGATCCGCCGTATTCTGGCAGGCGATATCGGGAACGGCCATGTCGAGCACGAATCCGCACAGGGTCGCGCAATCACATGTGACCAGGCGAACGTCCTGGTTCCACTTGGTCAATATTCCTTTCCCTTTGGTTGCAAAACGATCCACCTTTTCCGGGACGGGGATATCGAAAATTTCCTGGAACGCATAGCCGCGGCAATGGTCGCCGCCATTATACGCCGTGGCGTAGTTCAGACCGTGAGCCTTGGCGCCGCGGACGTCATAGGCCGGCAATTCCAGGCCTTTTATGTTTATGGCGAATTCCTCGGTGCCCTGGCCGAAATGTTTCGCTGCCAGCTTCGTGCCTTTGGCCAGAATGGCTCCCAGGCCTACCTGATAGGTAATACGGTGCAGCATTTCGATCATGGCCTTGTCGTTGCCGAATTTCAGTTCCAGCCCGTCCGTGTCCTTGTCGGTGATGATACCCTTTTCGTAAAGTTCCATGGCAAAACCGATCGCAACGCCGGCCGATACGGTGTCGATTCCGTATTCGTCGCACAAACGGTCCCCGGCGATAATGGCCGGTATGTAATCGATCCCGCAATTGCTTCCCAGCGCATAGACCGTTTCGAACTCCGGGCCTTCGGACAGGAATCCGGCATAGGGGCCTTCTTTGGCCATTTTCACCTGGGAACAGCCAACGGAACAGTTGGCGCAGAATGCCCGGTCGATAATATACTTGTCCTGTTCGGCGCCTCCCAGTTTCGGAACCATGTCCCTCTGCCCGGTTTCGGCCCAGTTCTTTATGGAGAGAATTCCCAGTCCTGTGGTGACATCGACAACCATGGGGGTACCGGCCTTGGAAAATTCGGGATACAGCACCGGGCTGTTTTTCATGGCATTGAGCATCACCTTCCGCTTTTCCTTGAACATGTCCGGATCTGCAATATTTACTTTTCCGGTCCCGCGGACGGCGATCGCCTTCAGGTTTTTCGAGCCCATGACGGCCCCCATGCCTTTTCGGCCGGCGGCTCTTCTCTCATTGATGATACAGGCTATTGGGCTCAGCTTTTCTCCGGCGGGCCCGATACATGCGACCCGAAAGTTGTGGTCCTTGAGTTCATCCTTGATGAAGAGCTGCGTGTCCGTCGTCTGCATGCCCATGAGCTTGGATGCGTTGCGGAACCGGACCTGGCCGTCGGCGATCGAAACGTAGGCGGGTTTTGCAGCGCGTCCTTCCACGATGATCATGTCGTAGCCCGCATTTTTCAATTCGTCCGGGAAATGCCCGCCGCTGAAAGCTGCGGCAATCGAGTTTGTAAGAGGGGATTTGGCAGCCACGGCCATGCGGTTTGCGCAGGGAGCGCCTGTGGCGTTGAGCGGCCCGACGGCGAAAATCAACTTGTTGTTTTCATCCAGCGCGTCGGTACCGGGTTTGAATTCGTCATAGAGGTATTTGAATGCGAAACCGACGCCGCCCATGTATTCTTTTGCCAGATCGTAGGAGACCTCTTCCTCTGTTGCCTTTTGATTGGTTAAATCCAGTCTCAATATTTTTCCTGTAAAGCCGCCTTTATACATAGTGGATCCTCTCTTTTTGGAAATGCTCGGTCCGGACCGGGTTATCCGCCGGCTACAATGAGAATTAAATAAAGATCGTCGTTCTCTTTAACCGGTGTCGTCATTTTTTCCCGATAAGCGCTCTCAAGGTTGATTGAAACAAACACTTTTTCCAGAGGTTTCCCGGTTTCATCGAAAAGTATCGGTGAAATCGAAGGGAATTGCCGGGTTAAGTCATTCAGGCATTCCCCGACGGTCGTACCGGCAACGTCAACCATATCCCTGTTGTCGGCATATTTCCGCAGGCTTGAATAAAGATGGACTCTAATGCTCATACACAATCCCTGAATCCATAGCGTAACACAGTGCCGCACCTTATTTAGGATCAAACCGCGCCATTCTCCCGAATGACGTGTATGTCGGGAAGATTCCGGTAATGCTGGTCGTAATCGAGGCCGTAACCGACCACGAATTTATCAGGGATATCGAAACCGATATAATCCAGTGCCACCTCGATTTCACGACGGGACGGCTTATTGAGCAAAGCGACAACCTTCAACGAATTTGGCCCCCGGGCTTTCAGGGCCTGGACCAGGTAATGCAGGGTCAATCCCGTGTCTACGATGTCCTCCACCAGCAGAATGTCTTTTCCCTCCAGGCTCTGGTCCAGATCCTTCAGGATACGGACCTCTCCGCTGTTGACGGTTGAATCCCCGTAGCTGCCGACCGCCATAAAGTCATAAGACAAGCCCAGCCGGACGGAACGGACCAGGTCTGCATGAAAAATGCTGGCGCCTTTGAGTATTCCGACCACGAGCGGGGACTTGTCTTTATAATCGGATGTGATTCGGGCTCCCAGTTCATGGACGCGTTTTTGTATAGTGGAGGAATCCAGGAGAACCGGGCCTAACAATTTGTGATAGAGATCGGTTTCGTGTGTTTCCAAAATATCCTCCGCGGTTGAAGTCTTTAATGAGCCAATGTATTTTAACTCTTTGGGAAATACGGGGACATAATACTTATTACTTCGAAAAAAGTATTATGTCCCCGTATTTCCCCGTGAAAGGAAAATGGCAATGATGCGGCCCAGGAGGCAATCCGTTGCGGTCAATGTCGGTGGAATTATGGTCGGTGGGGACGCGCCGATCGTGGTCCAGTCGATGACGAACA
>DKBB01000202.1 GCA_002451015.1 Acidobacteria bacterium UBA6911 | reverse complement strand
GTGACGGCCGGCGTCTACATGGTGTGCCGCAGCAACGCGCTTTACAGCCGGTCGCACGAGGCGTTGATGATCGTTGCTATTGTGGGAACGCTTACGGCCATTTTCGCCGCCACCATCGGTTTTGCGCAGACCGATATCAAGCGGGTGCTGGCCTATTCGACGGTAAGTCAACTGGGATATATGTTTGCGGCACTGGGAGTCGGCGCTTTCGTGGGAGGCATCTTCCACGTTATGACCCATGCATTCTTCAAGGCGCTGCTCTTTCTTGGCTCCGGCTCGGTGATCATGGCCATGCACCACGAACAGGACATGACGAAAATGGGGGGATTGAAAAAGTATCTTCCCTGGACGTACGCGACAATGTTCGTAGGTACCGTGGCGATAGCAGGCATCCCGCCTTTCGCCGGATTTTTCAGCAAGGACGAAATTCTCTGGAAGGCTTATAGCAACGGCCATCCCATCATTTGGGCTCTGCTATGGATCGGCGCCGGGATGACATCTTTCTATATGTTCAGACTTCTGTTCCTGACGTTCTGGGGAAAAGAACGGATGGATGCGCATACAAAACACAATATCCATGAATCGCCCAGGAGAGTGGTCTATCCGCTTGCCGTGCTGGCCGGACTTTCGGTAGTTGGCGGTTGGATCGGGCTTCCTGCATGGACCGGAATCGCCAACAAATTCGAGCATTTCCTGGAACCCGTTCTGCGGTTGCCGGAGGCTGCAGGGCATGAGGCGCACGCGGCGCATTCGACCAGCCTTGAGCTTCTGCTGACTGGAGCGTCCGTGGTAATCGCGCTTCTGGGTATCTTCATCGCTTATCGTTTTTATGTCGTCAAACCCGGTACCGCGGACAGGATTACGGCTAAAATCAAGGGTGTCTACCAGCTGGTTTACCGTAAATACATGGTTGACGAACTCTACGACGCGCTTTTCGTCAACAGGGTCAAGAATCTCGGAAATATCTGTTTCTTTTTCGATTCAAAATTCATCGATGGTCTTGGCGTTAACGGTAGTGCTGCCGCAACCCGTGGAATTTCATCGTTTTCTAGCATTTTTGACTCGTATGTTGTCGATGGGCTGGTCAACCTGGTCGGTTGGATTAACATGAAGCTGAATCGCCTTTTTACGGCATTTCAGACCGGCCTGGTTCAAAGGTATGCACTGGTAGCGGTTTTCGGCATTGTGGTTTTGATACTTGTTTATTATAACGGCCTGCTTGATTTTTAATACTTTGTTCCGGGCAGGTTTCGGTCATTCGGACTGCGGATGCCCGGGATGGCCTGATTGGCGGGATCCTAAAGTTTCAATCTTGATTCAAATACAGGGAGTTGGATTCGATGGAATTCTTCATGAACAATATCCTGAATATAGTCTGCTACCTCCCGCTGATGGGAATGATATTGATTATGCTCATCAGGCGGGAGAGTGAACAGGTTATCAAATGGATTGCCAATATCACCGCATTTTTAGGTTTCATCATTTCCATCCCGCTTTTAACGGCGTTCAACAATCCGGAATATATCGGCCCTGATGGGTTCCGTTTCGTATACGAACATTCTTGGATCCCAATGATCGGCGCCACTTACAAGTTCGGCATTGACGGCATCAGTATGCTGCTGATACTGCTGACGACTCTTCTCGGGTTCATATCCATTCTTTCCTCCTGGACTGCCATCAAAGAACGCGTTAAAGAGTATTACGCCTTCATGCTTCTTCTTCAGACAGGCATGCTCGGCGTTTTCATGGCATTGGATTTTCTGGTTTTTTACGTTTTCTGGGAAATTATGCTGGTTCCCATGTATTTCCTCATCGGCGTCTGGGGCGGCCCGAGAAAGCTGTACGCAGCCATTAAGTTTTTCCTTTATACCCTGACCGGCTCTGTTCTCATGCTGGTGGGTATTCTGGCAATGTATTTTGATCAGTACGCGCAGACCGGACGTTACTCTTTTGACATCATTGGTTTTCAGCAGCTTGGTTTCAACACCGATCTTCAATTTTGGGTTTTCCTCGCCTTCTTTGTTGGATTTGCCATCAAGGTACCGATGTTCCCGTTTCACACATGGCTTCCGGATGCACACGTACAGGCGCCCACAGCCGGTTCCGTGATTCTGGCAGGCGTATTGCTGAAAATGGGCACCTACGGATTCGTCCGGTTTTCTCTTCCTATGTTTCCGGATGCTTCGATGCGCTTTATGGAACCACTGTTGATTCTGTCGCTGGTCGGTATCATCTATGGCGCGCTTGTTGCCATGATGCAGAAGGATATGAAATCGCTCGTAGCCTATTCGTCGGTCAGCCACCTGGGATTTGTAATGCTGGGTGTATTTGCAGCCACCCCGGTCGCTCTGCAGGGCGGCATTTTACAGATGATCAATCATGGCATATCCACCGGCGCACTCTTCTTGATAGTGGGTATTGTATACGAACGGCGGCATACACGCCTGATCGCGGACTATGGAGGGTTGAGCCACATCATGCCCATGTATGCGACGGTCTTTCTGATCATGACGCTCAGCTCGATCGGCATGCCGGGACTGAATGGATTCATCGGAGAGTTTCTGATTTTGCAGGGCACCTTTGCCGCACCGGGCCTTTGGATCTACGCCGCTCTGGCTGTCATCGGGATCGTTTTGGGCGCCGCCTACATGCTATGGCTGTACCAGAGAGTTATGTTTGGAAAAATCGAAAATCCTTTAAACAAGGCGTTGCCGGATCTGAATCTAAGGGAACTGGCGACATTTGTTCCGTTAATTATCCTGGCATTCTGGATCGGTATTTATCCTTCATTTTTTACCAAATATCTGGATGAACCGGTACAGGCAATCGTTGAGCGTGTAAGGGCCGATTATTACAAGTCTGAAATGGCCGATATGCCCAAGCTGCCTGAAGAAATCCAAAGCGTCCACGAGGAATAAACCGAAGAATAATTACGACCAGGAATAATCAATAAAAGGGGCACGTTATGTCGTGCCCCTTTTTGTTCCTTAATTTTTGTATAGCAAATGGTGTCAACCTATCCTGTCACCATTGCACCAAATCCGCTTGAGAAATCAATCTTCGGTGGAACCGGGAGTTTTTCTGATATATACGTCTCTCTTAGGGAACGGGATCTCGATGCCGGCACTACCGAGAGCCTTATAGATGGCCGTATTCAGGGAATCCATGACTCGCCCCCTCGTCGAAGGGTCCTCAATCCAGCCCAGCACCTCGAAGTTCAGAGAGGAATCTCCGAAACTGCGAAACCGAACGCGCGGTTCAGGAGACCTGCAAAGGTAATCATTATTACGGGAAGCCTCTTCCAGGACGTTGCGCACATGGTCAATATCGGATCCGATATTGACCATGTGCGNNACGTGTGCTGCGCAATCCGATTTTGGTTACCTGGCCGCGCTGTCCATCCAGTTCGATATAGTCTCCGACCTTGTAGGGGGCATCGGCCAGGATGAATACCCCCGCAAACAGGTTGGCCAGAGTGTCCTTGGCCGCAAAGCCAACGGCAATACCGACAATGCCAGCCGAAGCCAGCCAGCCGGTCGGTTCCAG
>DKBB01000276.1 GCA_002451015.1 Acidobacteria bacterium UBA6911 | reverse complement strand
TCCAGGCTGGTCGGGGGGCGGGCCCGTATCATGGACCACCAAATGGCCCGGGTTTTCTGGGACCTGGATGAAATGGCCCAGAACCTTCGCCAGGAACTCCAGATAAAAACCGAGCTCGAAGCGGAATTGCGCGAAGACCGGCGCAGCCTGCAGGAGCTGTTGGACAGCCTGCCCGATTCGGTGATGGTTCTCGACGAAACCGGCCGTGTGGAACGGGTCAACCAGCGGTTTGAAGAAATCACCGGGCTCAAGAGCTTCAGCGTGATGGGCCGGAAATGCACGGACTTGTGCGAAGCGACCGGCTCCTGCCAGATCGAGGGGGAGATCTGCCCCAAAGACCGGGTTTACGAGACCGGCAGACCGATCACGGTGGTCCAGCGAAAAAGCTGCATCATCGGCATGGATACGGACAAAGAGTGCTATTACCAGACGATCGCCAATCCGATCCGATCCAGGGACGGCGAACTCAATATAGTCATCACCTCCAGGGAAGTCACGGAACAGATACGGCTGGCGAGGGAAACCGAAGAGTTGGCCCGGCGGGCGGACCAGATACTCAATACGGTCCACGGAATTATTACCATTACCGATTTAAACGGGCACCTGCTTTTCATGAATCCCAGTGCCGAAGCCTTTTTCGGGATCTCGGCCAAAAAGGCTGTGGGCAGGACCATCGACTCCCTTCTGCCCGGGGACAGCGCCAAAATTGTCCGGCAGAACGATCAGACCATTGTTCGGGAAGGCGGTCATTTGAGCCACGAAGAGGTCCTGGTGATTAACGGCAGTGAGCAGATCCTGATCACCGAGCGGATTCTGCTTTTCGATTATAAAAACGATCCGATAGCGATCTGCCGTGTGGCCCGGAACGTCACCGAGCCGAGGCGACTGCAGCGGGAACTGCTGGAGTCCGAAAAACACGCAGCCGTCGGCAAACTCGCCGCAGGAGTAGCCCATGAGCTGAACAATCCCCTTACCGGGATACTTTCCTTTTCCGAGGACCTGCTCGAAGAGTTGCCTGAAACGTCCGATGCACGGGAAGACATCCGGGTCATTATGCGAGAAGCGCTCAGATGCCGCCAGATCGTTCGCGATCTGTTGGATTTTTCAAGACAGGGAAAAACCCATCGAAAAATTATCCCGATCGAATCCGTCATCAACCGGGCGATCAAATTCGTGGGAAAACAGGCGGCATTTCACAACATCCAATTCGAAGTCCGCCTCAGCGATCCATCCCTGTTTATTTATGCCGATCAAAACCAGCTCCAGCAGGTCCTCCTCAATCTTATTATCAATGCCAGGGATGCCATGGACGGCAAGGGAACCATTACCATTTCCGGTAAACAGTGTCGTGACAGAGGAGATATCCAGATCTCGGTTCTGGACCACGGCTGCGGCATCAAGGCGGAAGACCTGAAAAACATTTTCGAACCGTTTTTTTCAACCAAAGGGGACCGTGGAAACGGGCTGGGACTGGCAGCGGTCCGAAATATAATTCAGGAACACAGCGGCACCGTGGCGGTGGAAAGTCAGGTCGGTTCCGGCTCTACATTCAGCATCTACCTTCCACCCGCCAATCGCGCCCAAAAAAGCGGGGATGGTCGTATCCATTCGACCTCGCCTGCTTATCACGATTGGAGTGACAATTGAAGAGGGAGGAGCGTCACATGTCTNNTCGGCTTTCACCGCCAAAGACGGCCTCGAACGGTTGGACCAGTCTCAATTCGATTTGATCATCGTGGATCTGATGATGCCCGAAATGAACGGCATCCAGTTCCTGGAGGCCTTGACACAAAAAAACTCCCGATTGCCGGTTCTGATGGTTACGGGGTATCCGACAATCAGCACGGCGGTCCGGGCTCTGCGTTTAGGGGCGGTGGACTACATCGCCAAACCGTTCACGCGCAAGGAACTGCTCAGCCCCGTGCACCGGGCGCTTTCCCTGCCGGAAGACGAGAGCAGCATACCGTTGACAGCGGCCGAACATCCGCAAATCACGAAAGAACAGCTGGTGCCGGGCGGGGTCTGCACTCTGCCGCGGCATGCATGGGCCAGGTTCGAGCAGGACGGCACCTTTCTCATAGGAGTGGAAAAATCCTTTTTCCGTATGTGTGGAAAGATCGTAGCCATCACTATTCCTGAAGAAATGGACCTGATCGAGCAGGGGTACGTGGGCGTGTACCTGAAGAATGAAGCCGGCCAGGACCATGGTGTAGCCATGCCGTTGAGCGGTCAGGTGATCGCGATCCACCAGGAAATTCTTGGTGACCCGTCGTTGCTTGACCCGGAAGTCTGGCTGATCCGGATCGTACCTTCCCACCTGGAAGACGAGCTCGGTCGCCTGGTGTTTATGCTTCCTTCCCAATAGCTGTTGCGTGGATCTGTAGACATCCTTCAGAGAATCGGCATGAAAACTGCACTGCAACCGGATGCTGCCTTAAAAGAAAGCGTGCAGGTCCGTTGAAAGCTGTTCGAGACTCTTGTAAAAGTCCGTGGCTCCTGCCGAGAACCGCATGGCAATGTCATTCAGCCCGCGGGGAATGTAGGGATACAGCTTGCGAAGGTTGGCAATCCTGTCGTTGTACAACAGCACATGGTCTTCAGGTGTGATCGATTCCCGACACAGGGGATAGTCCTTCGGTCGGCGTTCGATGTCGGTCGCGCGGTGGGCGTCTTTCCCAAGCACGCGAATGATTAGGTTCCCCATACTCCACAAATCGTAATCGGTGTGGCTGACCTCGTAGTCGAAGTCAATCCAGGCGTACCGATCCGTCCCGTGCTCGATCCATATGTGGTCGGAACGAACGTCCCCGTGGTGCAGGCCCTGTCGCTGGAGCGCTGCGAGGGCATCCATGCAGGCCAAAACTTCCTTCATGATCCCGGGCAACCTGTCGAAAAAGTAGGCTTCGTGCGTCATCTCCAGGTCGGACAGGTATTGATACATCGAACATCCCGGTATGACGTCAATCACCCGAACAAGGTTCCCGACCGGATCCGTTACGGTTATACCCTGCATGAATCGTGGGTTGTTCCGCACCGCATCCAGGATGTCGGATTCTTTCTGGGGATTGCGCTTGCACCGGATACGAATCAAGCCGATGTCCGCGGTGAACTCTTCATAAAACACCAGTTTGATCACCTTGCGGGTCCCGGTTGTCAGATCCAGGGCGTACTTGACCCAGAATTTGGGTTGATCATCCACCCCGAAGCGGTTTTCCCGGGCGTCGGTGATGACATAGTAATCGTTCCCCCCGAGCCGCACCACGCTCCCTCCGACAATGTTCATGTAGGACGAGGTGTCTTCGAATATCTGCGGGGGTTTTTGAATTTTACGTTTGGCCACTTCGGCGATTTTGAGCCGTAGCGCCTCTGTGTCTTCGAAAATCATCCGGTTACACTCAAATCACAATACGAAAGAGAAGCGATAACAAAAAACTTGCCTGGATTCCGTCGACACCCCGCTGACGGCACAAAGTCATTAATTGCTTCTTCCGATAATGCACAGTTCGTCCTCGCATTCCTTGTAAGCGGGCATGCGGAGGGGATTTTCATCGAGCCTGATCCCGCCTTCAGGCACCCATTTATCGACGGACACTGTTGTATAGTAGGTATAATCCGTTGACTGCCAGATGGGATTGGTTTCACCCCCTACGACGACGAAATTGATGCCCTCCGGATTCGGTTTGAAGAAAGTGGATCCAGATTCTCCGGCCAGCCACTCGCTCAGCTTGCCCGGATCTTTCCACCCTTCATCTTTCAAGGACTTCGCCGCCAATGGGTCCACCACGAAGGTGCAGTTTCCCATCATCCCGGATGATTTCATTCTCTGCAGCAATGCGTCCGCTCCGCCCATTCCAAGCGTCGAGACGTTCCAGCCGCGAAAAATACTGACGGTGCTTTCCGAGGCTTTAAATCCCTTGCGTACATGAAACGGTTCCCAGGGGCTCTTTTTTTCGTTTTCGGCGCAACACTGGTTGGCAAAACTCAAACCATTGCCGATGGTGGCCATATAGGTGTCTCCGGCGCGCGCGTTACCGAAGTTGATGCTCATCAGCGTCCAGGCTCTGCCGATGACCGAATTGGCATAGTTGAACGGGCCGAGCGCGCCGACGCCGCTGTTCATTCCGATGGTTTCGGCAACCGGACCGTTTACCATCACCATGCTGCCGTAGGATCCTGTCGAGCTGGGAATGGAGGGATGCTTGGTCGAAGCGATCGCCAGGATGACCGGAAGATGCTCCGGCCGGGCGCCGGCCATGACGGCGTTGACGGCCACATTTTCCACGGTGTATTCGTTCTGTTCTTCATGTGTGGTAACGGACATCATGCCGACCACTTCCTGTGGATCGTGACCGGTTCCCGTCAGCATTTCGGCGACCCGTTCCTCGGTCGGCAGCACAATGGGCAGACCGTCGGTCCAGCCGTTCTGCAGAAATAATCTGTGAAGATTTGCCTCGGAATCCGCTTCCAGCAGCCGGGGCCTTTTCGGTCTTTCGGGTATTTCGGGATTCATCTCGGCTTCGGTCAACGGCTTTGTCAGCGCGCCGACGATTTCAGTCATTAACGGCACGCCGGTGACAGGGTCGTTCCCTTGAATGTATTCACGCAGCGTTTCTCTGGAAACCCACGCAACAGGGTAGGGGGGGAATGTCCAGCGCAGGTTCATCCCGTGGCTGCGGCCGTCTCTTAATACGTATTCCGCGAACCGTGCGGTGACGATGGGGGCCGTAGGGACGCCGTACTCGCCTTCCATGATACGGGAAAATTCGGCGATACTCGCCGAACAGCCGTCTCACCCGCCGACGCCGAAGACCACGCCGTCCGCTTTCTCCTTGAGCTCAGGCCAGAGTTCAGGACTGTCCTCAAACGCACTGTTGCTCTTGATATGGATCACTGTCTTGACGGAAGGCATGTTTTTACGGAACCATGCCTGTACTTCTTCAAAGAACTCTTTACTGCCGGCGAAACCGACATCCACCAGGTAGATCGTCTTGTCGTCCAGGTTGTCCAGCCTGGACGCCATGCGAAGGGGAACCAGTTCGTTCCGGGACAGCGTGGGCTGCGTTTCAGGATTCCGATTGGCCAAAATACCCGCGCCGGCTTCACCCACCCGGCCGAATACGCCGGCCGGCTGTCCCCTGGGGTCGAGAACCGTGAGGTTTGCCCCGTTATTACAACCGGCAAAGGATGCGAGAATGAACGCGCCCATAATTAAAAAGATAAAAAAATCCCAATTCCGTTTGGTTGCTGCATGTGATGCACTCATATTTTCCCCTCCGTGATTAAGGCTGTCCTATGATTTTCTTCATGTATTTCATAATTGCAACGGGAATATAGCGTGCAGGGGAGGGAAACCTCCAGGCGGGCTAGCCCAGGATCACCAGGAAAACGCCGGTCACGGCCATGACGATTCCGGCGGCTTTGTAGCGTGTAATGTCCTCTTTCAGAAAAAGGGCCGCCAGTACAAAAATGAAAATGTTGCTGGTCTGGTTGAGTGCGGATGCGATGGAAGCGGGGGCGTATTTCATTCCCCCAATCCAGAGCATAAGCGCGATGTAGGTTCCGAGTATCGATCCGGGGACCATGTATTTCCAGCTTTTCATGTCCATGACGGAACGCACCACGTCCCTGCTTTTGGGATGAAAGCCGAGAAGGATGAAAAGACTGATGGCGGCACCGATCAGGCGGATTTCGATCGCCCACAGAACGGGAGAACGGTCCAGAAGCGGCTTGATCATGACAATGCCGACACCCATGGCAAACATGGAGGCGGAGCCCAACAATATCCCTGCAATAAGTTGCCGCCTGGATATCTCAAGAAGCCCCTTCTCTCGGCCTATGGCAAGAATGGCGGACACGATCAAAACGGCACCGGCAGCCTGAATCAGGGTGAGTTTCTCCCCGAGCCAGAAGATGGAAAGCAGGATAATCACCGGGCTGTAAAGGCAGTCCACGATGGCCGAACGCGCAGCGCCCAGCATGTTCAGGGATTTAAAGAACAGAGTGTCGGCAATTCCGATTCCGAGCACGCCGCTCAGCAGCAGCAGCAGATAATCATGGAGCGGAACGGGGAGGAAAAGCTCCCGGCCTAATAGCCACATGGTCGGCGGAATCATCACCATTGTCAGCGTGTTTTTGAAAAGATTCAGCCCGAGGGGATTGACCGTTTCCCCGCTCTTTTTAAAAAGTATGACGGCAATTGCCCAAAAGACCGCCGTGGTTAAAGAAAGTGTTTCTCCAAAATAGGGGATTTCCATCGATTCCGATCCTCATACCGAACTCTGCAGTCTAACCAGTATTGGGTATTGGCACAAGGGTCGAGAATCGCAAGGGTCGGGGTGTTCGCCCTCTGCCTTGCCATTGGCCAGGCTGAAAAAGAACTCTGTGCAGACTTTCAAGTTTTTTTACCCGATCCATTCAGAACTGCAGTAAGATCAAAGTTCGAAATCGGGATAGTTTTTGCAAAACACTGACCGGAAGTTGAGAAG
Source organism: Acidobacteria bacterium UBA6911 (assembly GCA_002451015.1). Lineage (GTDB taxonomy): Bacteria > Acidobacteriota > UBA6911 > UBA6911 > UBA6911 > UBA6911. Next base: position 5,198 of record DKBB01000276.1, on the reverse strand, counting down.
GAAGACCGGACAGGCAACGAACTGTCAAAACCAGGCATTCGTTCAGGCTGTTAAAGGAACGGGTGGACTCGCGGCGAAGAAAACTCGACAGGAGTCGTGAGCCCCTACGTTCCCGGGATACGCGACCGGACATTATCGTTACAGCAAACCGGTGTTTCAAATTATATTACCCGGAGCTCGATCATGAAGAAACTTCTTCTATTCTCAGTGCTGGCGGCAGCCGGCGCGTGGAGTTTTGGCTATCAGTCCCGCGGAGCGCAAACGGAGCTGGACCGGCCGCCGCGCCTGGAATTCCCGCTTTGGGCGGGTGATGCCCCGGGTGCCCTGGGAAAGGAGGCGAAAGACATCCCGACCTTGATGCCTTACTTTGCACCGCCGGCGAAGGCGACGGGAGCTGCCTTTGTCATCTGTCCGGGCGGGGGGTATGCAGCTCTGGCCCCGCACGAGGGCACCCATTACGCCCTCTGGCTGAACGAGCAGGGTATTGGGGGGTTTGTGCTGAAGTACCGCCTCGGCTCCGGCGGCTACAGGCACCCTGCGATGATCCAGGACGTGCAGCGAGCAATCCGGTATGTGCGTGCGAACGCCGAGAAATGGGGGTTGGACCCGGGCCGGATCGGCGTGATGGGTTCCTCCGCGGGCGGGCATCTGGCCGCTACGGCACTCACGCACTTCGATACGGGAGATCCGGACGCCCCCGATCCGATCGAAAGGGCAAGTTCGAAGCCGGATCTGGGTGTCCTGTGCTATCCCGTCATCACCATGGGCCCGGACACCCACCAGGGTTCAAAACGCAATCTGCTTGGGGATAATGCCGATCCGGGCCTTGTTGCGCTGCTTTCGAATGAGAGGCAGGTAACACAGGATACGCCTCCGGTGTTTATCTTCCACACCGCGGAAGACTCCGCCGTGAAGGTCGAAAATGCCCTGGAATTCGCCGCCGCGCTGCGGCGTCACGGAGTGCCGTTTGCCCTGCACATCTATACGAAAGGATCTCACGGCATGGGGCTGGGCAGTGCGCAGTGGGACCCGGACAGCCGGCACCCCTGGACATTCGAGTGCATCCGCTGGCTCAAGGAATTCGGTTTCGGCAACGGACCTATGCCGTAAATGATAATTTTCAGGCGTATGTATCCTGCATTCATGCCTTATATATAGTCTAATCTCGGTGACAGTCACTGACAAGAACCGCCTCACAGACATACAGATAGGTTGATCGATATGAAAACTCTGATCCGCAAGTCTCTCTGGTTTGTCATCGCGTTGCACGGAACGGNNTCGGGTCGCTATCGATTGACGCGCACCCTATACGTGTGGGCGGGCGTGCGCATCTACGGCTATGGCCCGACGCGGCCCGTGTTCGTACTCGAGGACAACACGCCGGGCTACCAGGAGGATATCGGTCTCATGGTGATGTTCGCCGGCTTCCGGCCTCGCCCTGCCAGCGCGGGCTCCGGCCAAGGATTCCCCGGGCCCTTCCGCGTTCCCTTCCCGCCGCCGGGAACCGTTCCGCCCAATGATGCGATCGGGGACGCCAGCCCGGGGACCTTCTATTCGGCGATGAGCAACATCGATTTTGAAATCGGTGAAGGCAATCCCGCCGCGGTCGCCATTCGTGCGCATTACGCCCAGCACTGCTTTCTCAGGCACATGGATTTCCACGTCGGTTCCGGCCTTGCGGCCCTCACCGAGATCGGGAACGAGGCGGAGGATCTGCGCTTCTATGGGGGAACCTACGGCATACTGACGGGCAAGCCTTCGGCAGCCTGGCAGTTCACCCTGATCGATTCGGTATTCGAGGGACAGCGCAAGGCCGCAATCCGTGAGCATGAAGCGGGACTCACCCTGATCCGCGATACCTTCCGAAACGTGCCCACCGCCATCGAAATCGATACGGAGTATTACGACCAGTTGTGGGTCAAGGACTGCCGCTTCGAGAACATCTCCGGCCCCGCCATCATCATCAGCAACGAAAACAGCCCGCTCGTCGAAGTTGGTGTGGAGAACGCCGTGTTGCAGGACGTTCCGTTGTTCGCCCGTTTCCGGCAAAGCGGGAAGGAGGTGGTCGGCAAGGGGAGACAGTACCGGGTCGACGATTTCAACTACGGGCTCATTATACCGGGTCTGGGGATGACCGGGACCGTCGGCATGATCTACAGGGCGACGCCTCTGGACACAATGCCGGAGCCTTTGCCCCCGGCCATCCGGCCGCTGCCGCCGACCGAGGAATGGGTGAACGTTCACACGCTCGGCGTTGCCGGGGACGGCACCACCGACGACACTGCTGCGATCCTGTCGGCGATCGCAGGGCACCGTGTGCTCTATTTCCCGAGCGGCCGCTATATCATCCGCGATACGTTGATGTTGAAACCCGACACGGTGATGATCGGGCTCCATCCGCTCATGACACAGTTCAACCTTCCGGACGGCACGGAAGGCTTTGAGGGGGTGGGCGCGCCCCGGCCGATGATCTCCGCTCCCTCGGGCGGTACAAACATCCTGAGCGGCTTCGGTCTTTTCACCGGCGGAGTGAATCCCCGCGCTTCAGGCGTGATCTGGCGCGCGGGCGCCGATTCGATGNNCATCTGGACTCCGAACACCTACGCGCAGGCGGGTTTCTACGTTTCCGATACCAGAACCCCGGGCCATGTCTATCAGCTCTCCAACGAACACCACGTCCGCACCGAGATCAAGCTGGACCGCGTGGAGAACTGGGACATCAACGCGCCGCAGACCGAGGGAGAAGCCGGGGAAAGCATCGAGGCCGTGTCGCTCGAGATTGTTTCGTCGAAAAACATCACCATTGCCAACTACCACGGCTATCGGGTGACCCGCTCGCGTGCGCCCTTCCCCGCGGCGGTTCGTATCTACAACTCCGGGAACATTCGTTTCCGGAACGTGCACGTTAATGCGGAGAGCGGGATCGGGTTCTGCAACCAGGACGGCTGCCACACGTTCCTGCGTTTGAGCAAGTTCCCGTTCGAGAACTCCATCCAGGACAGGACCCACCACCTGGAGGTGCGCGAACGCGAGTTTGCCGTGCTGGACATTCCAGAAGATCCGCCCGTTCCCCCGCCCGCCGATGCGTCCGCGGTGCTGGCGCCCGGTGCGGAGGTCCGCAAACTGGAAGAGGATTTCCACTCCATTTCCGGCGCAGCCGCGGACAGCTCCGGCAAACTTTACTTCGTCGAGCACCACAAGAACCGCATCTACAGCTGGTCGCCTACCGATGGACTCGTCATCGAAAACGACCATCCGCTGGATGCAGTCAACCTGGCCTTCGATCGATCGGGCAACCTGATGGTGCTCTCCTCCTGGGGATCGGAGGGAACCGTTTTCTCCTTCCGTCCCGGCGCCCCGGCCGATATCACCGTACTGAAGCCGCAGCCGACAGAGCCGCGCCCGGAGGCACGGGCGATTCTCCCGGCCAATTACTGGAACAACGGCGAGTTCAGGAACCAGCTCGATTTCTCTAAGATGCGGTACAGGACGCTGGCCGAAATGTTCGCCGAGGATGTCACTACTCCGAAGAGGAGGCAGGTTGTTTCACCGGACGGCAGCATCTTCCTTCCTGCAGGACTCGTCGTCCAGCAGGGGCCGCCCGATGCCACCGGCTGGCGCTTTTCCGACAACCTGGATACCTACGGTTTCCTGAATGCCGCCGTTGGGGATCGGGTCTACGTCGCGAGCTCGTCGGAAAACCGCACTTATAGTGCGGTGGTGGGCGCGGACGGCGCCCTGAGCGACCTTCGAGTCCTGGCCGAGCGCGGAGGCGAGAGCGTCGCCGTCGGTCCCGCCGGCAACATCTATGTTGCCAACGGACAGGTCTTCGTCTACAACCCCGGTGGGAAACAGATCGCGCGCATAGACGTGCCGCAGCGCCCGATCAACATTATCTTCGGGGGCGAGGACGGTTGCACGCTGTACATCCTGTCTCACCGGGCACTCTATTCGGTCGAAGTACGCGGCTCGAAATAATTTCGGTGACTGCCACCGAAATTATTCGATTGTTTCCAATCTGGTATTCCACCCGCTGAGCTCGAAGGCGGGCTGTCCGCCTTTCAGGTGCTTGGGATTGAACTCCAGGGTGATTGTCTTACTCTCCCCCGGCATCAGAGAAAAATAGTTGTCGCTGTAGAACACGGGCAGGATGTCTTCGCCCGTTGCGCTGCTGATGGTCCGGATGCGGGTCTGCACAGCCGGCACGGATCTGCTGTTGGACAGTGTTATGGTGTACAGGTCGTTGCCTTCGCCGAATCCCCAGGCGACGGTGGACCTCTCTGAAACTGTGGCGCGCAGGCGCACTTCCGGCAGGCGGTTCAAGGACTCATAGTGCATGTAGTCTTTCCAGTTGTGCCAGTAGAGGGTGTCGCCGAGCACGTTGCCGGAGCCGTCCTTCACACTCAATCGGATGAAGATCAGGTCCGAGGGGGATTTGGCAAAATCAGCGGTTGCCGTTGCCAGCCTGATACCGTAGGCATCCGGGCCGAGAGTCGGCGTGACCCATGTCCGCTCCGATACGACCTTGCCTTCGAGGTCGAACACCTTCATGTTTGTGGCGACGTCGTTGTATGTTTTCGGCGTCATGTTCGAAAGCACAATAGAATCGTCCCTGGGATCCCAGACGGCGTGAGTCGGCTGGTTGGCCGCCTTCGCGCCGAAATAGCCGGCGTTCGTATCCAGGTACCAGTCGTAGGTCTGCCACATGAAGCTCGGCCACGAGGACTGGCTCATCCACATCAGGAAGCCGTTGGAGCGCTTCACCGTCAGTCCCTCGTACACGCCCTTGAAGTTCTCGTAGTTGATGAGCTGCGCTATCCCTTGGAATTCCGAGAGCGTGTACGCCCGGCCTGCGGCTGCCACCATTTCAAGTATCTCCTTCTTGTACCCGGCAAACACCGGGTCCGCCGGGTCCGGCCTCTGGCCCCGCACATTGTCGGTCGGGACGGTAAAAGCGCCCGGCTTGTAGAGCTGCAGGGCGTCCATATAGGTATTGGCCGGCCCGTTCATGTGGTAGGTCCAGTCATGCAGCGCCCAGGACTCGTTGATCGGCCACAGTTTTTCCTCGGGCAGAAACTTCTTCATGCTCTCAAGGCTCGGCACGTTGGGAATGCCGCATTCGCTCCTGAGCGTGACATACGGCACTTCGTCGAAATACTCCTTGATCCCGGTACCGTTATTGCGGTTCGGCATGGCGG
>DKBB01000047.1 GCA_002451015.1 Acidobacteria bacterium UBA6911 | reverse complement strand
CCGGGGAGGTCCTTGACACGTCCACCGCGGATTAAAACGATGGAGTGTTCCTGCAGGTTGTGTCCGATTCCAGGAATGTAAGTGGTTACCTCTATTCCGTTTGTAAGTCGAACACGTGCAACTTTACGAAGAGCAGAATTCGGTTTTTTGGGTGTAGAAGTATACACCCTTGTACATACTCCCCTGCGTTGCGGACTCCCCTGTAATGCCGGGCTTTTCGTCTTCAGACGAATTTGTTTCCGGCCGTGTCGTACCAGCTGATTAAAGGTCGGCAAACTTTGCTCTCCTTATCCGTTTAAGTCAATGAATGGTAGAAAACTATCCGATGGCACACCGGCATTTTCCCCGCCATCCTGATTCAGCGAAAAACCCGACGAATATAGCAAACAGCTCCATTCGTGTCAAGCAAATAGCCTTGCTAAAATACTCTGTAACAGTCGAATAGGAACCGAAAGCGGTTGGTTCGAATCTAGAGCAATTACCAGAAGTCAGATGCCAGGAGCTAGAAGTCTTCTGAGGGTACGGAATTCATAGAAGCCGGCGTCTTTTAATTGCTGAATCAATGTAAGAACAGCTACAATACTACCTTGATGCACAAATATCCTATCAAACTTACAAATTTATCACAAACCAAATTCAGATGCAATCCATCACAGTAGCCATTCTGTTGAGGGCTTCATCCAGTACTTTCCTGGGGCAGGCAAAGTTCAGCCGGGCGAATTTTTCATATTTTTTCCCAAATTCCGTCCCCTCGCTGAGCGCCACATGGGCTCTTTCCCTGTAATAATNNACCTTATTCCAGTATTTACGAAGTCTCGGGTTTCTTATCAACGCGTACCCGCACCCAAGGCCGGCAATATTGAAGGTCTTACTCGGAGACATCAGTGTGACGGTACATGCTTCGACCTCGGAACTGAGGGTTGCTATTGGAATATGGGTATAGGGGGGATAAATGAGATCGCAGTGAATTTCGTCGGAAATAATGATCAGATTGCGGCGCAAACATATTTCGGCGATCTTTTCCAACTCAGCTCTGTTAAAAACCCGTCCCACGGGATTATGTGGGTTGCACAGAACAAACATTCTCGTATTATCCGAGATGGCACTCTCAAACAGGTCGAAATCGATTTCGTAGGCATTTCCGTTTCGAACCAGAGGGGGTTCCAGCAGAATTCTACCATGCAACACCGGATCCCGGAGAAAGTGGAAATAGACCGGCGGCTGAACCAGAACTCCTTCACCTTCAGCCGCAAATGCCTGAAACGCAACGTTCAGCCCGGTAACAATGCCGGGGAGAAAGACAATATCCGGCGAAGAAATTTCCCAGCTATAAAGCCGTTTCATTCTGTCCCGGATAAGATCCTTCAATTCACAAGAAGGACGGCTGTAGCCGAACACGCCATGGTCCGCACGCCCTTTCAGTGCACGTACTATAGAATCCGCCGAAACGAAATCCATGTCCGCCACCCACAGCGGGATTACTTCCTCGGAATATGCGCCCCATTTAGCGCTGTCGGTGTTTCTGCGTTCTATCGGTTCATCGAAATCGTATTTCATAAAAATTGGTGACAGGCTAGAATTTCACTTTTTAAAGAAAACCGGATTCTCAGTCCCACGCTGTTGTTTTAAAAAGTGAAATTCTAGCCTGTCACCAATTTTCTGTCCAGCAAAGCCGGGTCAGAAGGGGATGGCTTTTTCTTCATGATGCAGAGCTTCCGGTTCATTATCTTGTTGATTTTCCAACTGGCTGTTTGGATCGAGGAAGGTCACGCGTGAAGCGACAACATCCGTAAAATATTTCGTGTCCCCGGGCGATTTCTCCCATGTCCGTGTCTTCAATTGCCCTTCTACACAGACCAGTCTTCCTTTATGAAGAAACCGATTGCACTGTTCCGCAATTTTCCCGAATACCACAACCCTGTGCCATTCCGTAACCTTTTCCGTGTTGGCGCCGCGATAGGTTTCAGTAGCCAGACTGAAACTGGAAACGCACTTGCCGCCTGCCGTTTTTCTTTCATCAGGATCGCGACCCAATCTTCCAATCAGCACTACTTTATTCAGACTTCCCATACTCAATTCCCCCTGTTTAACTAACTTCACAGAAGAGTTTTGAGCGAAAAAAATACCGTGTGAACGTGGTAACGTACAAACGTTTGAACCTGAAAAAAACATTGATGGTGTTTGGAACACTGATGGAATGGTTCGAATACCTCCGGAAATGCACCGTTGCTTTAAATCCGTGAAAAAGTGACGAACAGCGGTGATTTCAAGCGAGCCAATGCATCAACATCCCCTTCAACGTCAATTAAATTTGTCACGTTCAAACGAAGACATCGTTTTATCCCACTCAAGGGAATGTTCGAACCAATCCACCAGGATTCCCTCCAGCATCGCCTTAAGGCTTTTCACGTTCATACTTTCATACGTTCACACGTTGTAGTTGTATAATGCAATCATGACTTCCAGAATCAGCAAATCATCCCGAAAACGCCCTGAACGATTGCCTGCCTGGGTATGGTGCTTTTTCGGAGTATTAATACTGTTTTCCGCAGGGGCGGGGTCAGCCCTAGGTATACGCTACGGGTACGAATACAACCTGCCGAACGTTCAGAGCCTGGAAGATTACCGTCCGGATGTCATTACGGAAGTATTCGCCGACGACGGCGGCGTTATCGGCGAATTGTATCTTGAAAGACGCATCATTGTACCGTACGAGGAAATTCCGCTGTATCTTCAGATGGCCATACTGGCAACGGAAGACAAGCATTTCTATACCCACTCCGGGATCAACTACTTTTCCATCATCCGGGCTGTAACCAAAGATCTCATTAAAAGAAGCTTTCCCATAGGAAAAGGTGCCAGCACTATCACACAGCAGTTGTCCCGCATGCTTTTGCTGACCAACCGGAAAACCTACGACCGAAAAATAAAGGAAATCCTGATTGCCTGGAAAATAGAGAAGATGTATTCCAAGCAACAGATCCTAACGCTTTATTGCAATTTGCATCCTATGGGGCACGGCATTTACGGAGTCGCCGCCGCCGCAGACGGGTATTTCGGAAAACAGCTGAAGGACCTTACTCTGGAAGAATGCGCCATGATTGCGGGGCTTCCCAGCAATCCGACCCGGTATTCGCCCCGCGCAAACCCGCAAGCGGCCACCATACGGCGGAATTTCGTCCTCGACCGGATGGCTGACGAAGGCATGATTCCTCCGGAAGTGGCGACCGAGGCAAAAAGTAAACCGCTGGCAACAATCCAACAAAAACCCGGCGCCGGAGGACCGGCACCACATTTTCTGGAACACGTCCGACTCTATCTTGCATCCCGTTATTCCACCGAGGAAATATGGAGACGCGGTCTGCAGGTTTACACAACCCTGAACGCGGAAATGCAGGAATCGGCATTCACGGCACTGCGCAACGGCCTTGAAAACTTTGACAAGAGAAACGGCTGGCGGGGTCCCATTGTAAATATTTCAGAGACCTCCGAACCCGACATGGATGCTTATTCCCACGCCAGCTGGCGCACACCACTGGTGCAGGGACGTATCGTCGCCGGATTGGTTGAAGGCTTTGACGATGGTCAAGCTGTCATCCGCATCCAAGACTATCGAGGTCGGATCGGTTCCGCACAGGTTGAATGGACGGGATTGAAGTCTCCGTCCGCGATCCTGAAACCGGGAGATCTGGCCTGGTTCAGGGTCCATTCAATCGACAATAGCGATAAAACAGTATCGCTCACACTGGATCAGAAGCCGAAGGTCGACGGGGCCATGATTGTGCTCGAAAACAATACCGGAGCGATCAAGGCGATGGTGGGAGGCTACGATTTTCAGGAGAGCGAATTCAACCGCGCAACGCAGGCGATGCGCCAGATCGGATCCACCATAAAGCCGCTCATATACGCCGCTGCCTTTGAAAAAGGACTGACCCAGGAAAGCACGATTCAGGATACTCCTTTTCTTTATACCGATGATCTGGGGCGAACCTGGGAGCCGGAAAACTACGATGGAGAATTCAAAGGCGAAATTACAGTCCGACAGGCTTTAACGGAGTCGCGGAACGTACCGACAATAAGAATTGCTTCCCTGATCGGGATTGAAAATATAGTGCTCATGGCCCGGCGCTTCGGATTGACGGGATCGATAAAACCTTACCTGTCACTCGCGATCGGCGCTTGCGAAGCGACGCCGCTGGAGATGGCCTCCGCCTTTACCGTATTTCCCAACCTGGGAACCCAGGCCACTCCTTATTTCATACGTAAAGTCGAGGATTATGATCATCATATAAGGGAAGAAAACAGGCCCGAACATCGCCGGGTTCTAGAACCTGAAACCGCGGAAGAAGTTCTCGATCTGCTCCAGAATGTCGTCCAAAACGGTACCGCCCAAGCAGCCCGGGCACTCAACCGGCCGCTGGGCGGGAAAACCGGCACGACCAACGACTTTACGGACGCCTGGTTTATAGGATTCACCCCATCGCTTACCGCCGCCGTGTGGATAGGATACGACCGGGATGAAACGCTCGGCGACAGGCAATCCGGTGCAGTCGTCGCACTGCCGATCTGGATTGAATTCATGGAAAAAACGCTGAAGGACCGACCGATCGAACCTTTCGCCTCCCTCGGATCGAAACAACAAACCGCACCCTATTCTCGCCCCTCCAACAGCAACCATCCTTAATCCGGGAAAATTCCAGCCCGCATTTCTCTCGAGGTCCCGGTCGCTTTACATACACGAGGCGGTGTATATGGTTGTGGATGCATGGCTTGCGACCGAGGTTACCGTGAGGCGGCTTGAAGCTTCGCTTCAGGTACTNNCCAACTGCCATTCATCCCCAGCCAGAGGGTGGGGCCTCAGCCTTTGACTGGGGCATTCTGGCTTTTTGCCGTAAATCGAAGAGCCCGAGGTGAGCGCGCCCAATTTATGCCTTGCATAAATTGGGTACGCAGCAGACATGCACGGATAGGTCGCCCCAGTGGAAACTTTGTGAGAAATGCGGAATAGGATGGTGCAAAGGACAGCTGTTTGCGCCAGCTGCAGAAAGACGTCTGTGGACTGTGTTTCTATCGGTCGCGTTCGACTATGTAATCAGGGATGGACAGCAAAGCGTCCCGAGCAGTACTGGCCGGGAAATCTTCAAGACAGGATTTGGCTTCTTCGGCATATGCATGGGCTTTATTCAAGACCCGCTCGGCGGTTCCGTACTCTCGAACCAACTTGATAATGACATCTTTCTGCTCCTCCGTCGGAGCATTCTCCCGGAGAGCTGCCCGAACCAGGTCGCGATGTTCGGGTTTCCCATCGCGCATAATGTAAATAAGCGGGAGCGTAGGCTTTCCTTCCTTCAGGTCGCTTCCGACCGGTTTCCCAAGAGTGTTCTCGTCGGAAGTAAGATCAAGCACATCATCCACAAGCTGAAAGGCACGCCCGACATTCAAGCCGTATCGGCGCATCTTTTCCACCTTCTCCGCCGGCAACTGACCCAGGATTCCGCCAAGCTGGGAACATGCGGAGAAAAGAAAAGCGGTTTTGCGTTCGGAGATTTCCATGTGCTGCTCTTCGGTGATGTCGAGGTTGCCGTTGAAGCTGAGCTGGATCAACTCTCCTTCAACCATTTTGCGGGTTGCTTCTATTAGAACGTCCAGGACCTGGAAATGCCGTTCTCCAAGAGCCAGTCTGAATGAGGTCATGTAGAGCCAGTCCCCCATCAGGACCGTAATTTCATTCCCCCACTGGGCGTTCACAGAAGCGTGTCCCCGGCGAACGCTGGCATTATCGATTATATCGTCGTGGACCAGCGTGGCGGAATGGATCATTTCAACGACGGCGCCCAATCGCGGGCCGACAGGTCCGTCGTAGCCGCACATCTGGGAGCTTAGCAGCAGAATTGCCGGGCGAACACGTTTGCCGCCGCTTTTACAAATATACCGACCGATATCTTCGATCATGGGAACACCGGAGCTGGACTGTCGGACCAGTTCCTCGTCCACCCGGGCCATGCCGTCTTCTATCAGTTTATAAATCTCATGAGGAGTCAATGGACACTCTCTAAAGCAGCTGTTACAGGCAAAGCGACACGAGACCTGAATCTTACCACATCTAGGGGAAGCTTATAATCATCATTATCTATCTGAGAGGCGAACCGTTCGGCACATCTTCATTGAAGGTAGCCAATACGGGACGATCCCCGTCGGAAGCCGCCACGATCATACCGTTCGATTCAACACCCATAAGTTTCGCGGGTTTAAGGTTTGCCACCAGAATCACCTTTTTATTCAAAAGATCTTCCGGCGCATAGGCTTCGGAAATGCCAGCCACTACCTGCCGCACCTCGTTCCCGATATCCACCCGGAGTTTCAGCAGTTTGCGGGACCCTTCAATTTTTTCGGCTTCCAGGACCTGCCCCACACGCATCTGAACCTTGGCAAAATCATCGATGCTGATGCGGGAAGAATTTTCTACTGGCTTATCTTCAGGCTTTTCATCCGGTTTCAATCCAGACTTTGGTACCGATATTAAATCAGGTTTTTCTTCGGGCATTTCTTCAGACATCTTTTCTCCTAGATTAAACAGGCCGCAGCCTGTTGGTTGCCGGCTGCTGGTTAACAACGGTCGGCAAACGACTGCATATACGAGTGGATGGCGGCGTTCTGCACCTCTTTTAATGTGACATTCTTTTCCATTGCAAGACGACGGCAATCTTCGAATTCGGGCGCATAATTGGCCACCCGCCCGTCCAGCCGGGAAATTTTCATTGCGACCGTACCGTACAGGGTTTCAACCGTCAGAAACTCGCGCTCGAGCGTCTTGCGCCCGGCAATGGTGTATCGAATTCCGATGGTTGTCGTCTCACTAAAAATCAATGCGGCCAACCGGTCCAATTCCGCAACGGCGCAAATACAAGTTATCTTCAGTCCCGGCCGGTTTTTTTTCATCTGGATCGGAGTGGCATAGATATCGAGCGCCCCGGAAGTCATCGCCTTTTCGAGAAAGTAGCCGTAAACCTGGGGATTCATGTCGTCAATAGTTGCCTCTATGACGGCCACCTCATGTTCGGGCGATGCCGGCACCTGCGCTGCATCCTCCAGTCTCTCTCCGAGACAGATCCTGAGAACATTCGCGTTTCCCTCAGTCTGCCGCGTTCCGGCGCCGTATCCGGTCGCCTGGATTTTCATTGACGGGCGAATTCCGAAACTATTCACGAGCGTTGCCAGCAGCGTGGCGCCTGTAGGGGTCGTCAGTTCCCCTGAAATCCCGTTGGTAAAAGTAGGAATATCTTTGAGCAATTCCTGCGCCGCCGGACCGGGAACCGGATAAGTCCCATGCTGGCACTCAAGCGTTCCGTGTCCTACGTTGACGGAAGATGCGAGGATATCTACCGGCTGAAAAGCCTCCACAGCTATCATGGATCCTACGATATCGATAATGGAATCGACCGCTCCTACTTCATGGAAGTGCACTTTTTCCATAGGCTGGCCGTGAATTTTACCCTCAGCTACTGCAAGCCTGCGGAATGCCTCAATGGATTTTTCTTTCACCCACGAAGACAGTCCGCTCGACTCGATCATCTCCTGTATATCCTTAAATCCCCTGTGGCTGTGAGCGTGACCGGCCTCGACATCAAATTTGGTTGCATGGATGCCGGAGCGCATGCACTTTTGGCAAGAAATCCGGTACCCCTTGAGGGAAAGCCGTTCCAGCTCTTTCTGAAGCGTATCGAAACTGAGCCCCAGATCGAGGAAAGCCCCGATCATCATATCCCCGCTGATACCGGAAAACGGTTCTATAAATAGAATTTTCCGATCTTCTTTCTGCAATACCCTATTCATCCTTTCTTTCAGGCCTTTCTTTTCCAGTGTGAGTCTATGAGGCATGCGTCCCGAAGTCAAGAAAGCATAATGCAGGGCACACTGTGCAGAAGTCGGGATCGGAAGCCGGTAGCCTTTTACCGTTCTTCTGGCTTCTGGCTTCTGTGGATTGATTTGGAAACATCATTAGAGTATTTTTCTTCCGAACTATTAATCATTAAGGATAGACTCCTACAATGCTACTTTCCCTGACACGTCGACTTGAAAAAAGCCTGCTGAAACGGATTTCGGAACGATACGACGTTCCTTACGAATCCCTGAATTTTGCCCTGCCCCCCAAAATACAACTGGGAGAACTGGCGCTTCCCATCGCGTTTGACCTGGCGCGAAAAGTCAAGCGCCCCCCGATTGAAATCGCCCGGGAACTTGCACAGGATGCGGAAGGAATCCAGGGAATAGGAAAAGTGGATGTTGCAGGGAAAGGATACCTGAATTTCCATATCGATCGCGGTGCATTCACACGCCAACTGGGTGAAAGCATAGAACAGGGCAAATATGGCAGAATTACCGGACCGGTGGACACGGGTAAAATCATTGTCGAGCATACGAATATAAATCCCAATAAAGCCGCCCACATCGGTCACCTCCGCAATGCATCCCTGGGCGATACATTCGTTCGTTGCCTCCGTTTTCTTGGACACGAGGTCGAAGTTCAGAATTACCTTGACAATACCGGAGTCCAGGTGGCGGATGTTGTTGTTGGCCTGGAGCGCATGCAGGGAAAAACCCTTCAGGAAATATCGGGAAAGGAAGGGAAATTCGACTACTACTGCTGGGACGTCTATGCCCGGGTGAACGATTTCTACAATCAGTCCGAAGCAAACCGAAAATGGCGCAGTACCACCCTTCAGGCGATTGAAGCGGGGAACAACCCAACCGCGGAACTGGCGCAGCATGTAGCTATGCGAATAGCCAAAGCCCACCTTGCGACAATGGCCAGAATCAACGTGAGGTACGATCTTCTCCCCCGCGAAAGCGAAATCCTGCACTTGCATTTCTGGGAGAAGGCATACCGGCTGCTGCAGGAGCGCGGGGCCATCTATTTTGTCCCTGAAGGGAAAAACAACGGCTGCTGGGTTATGAACACGGGCAATACCGGGGAATCCGCTGCTTCGCGCGAAGAAGCGGAAGAGGACGAAAAAATTATCGTCCGTTCGGACGGAACCGTCACTTATGTCGGGAAGGATATCGCATATCAGCTCTGGAAATTGGGCCTGCTGGGCCTGGATTTCAATTATACGCCGTTTGATGCGAATCTGGATTACCCAATCTGGGTTACCTCCCTGGAAAAGGATCCTGAAACATCCCCGCCCGATTTCGGCCATGGACAACGTGTCTACAATGTGATTGACAGCCGCCAGGCATATCTGCAGAACATAGTCGTTCAGGGGCTCCGAGCTCTCGGATTCGAAGCCCAGGCGGAAAATTCAATCCATTTTTCCTATGAAATGGTGGCGCTGACTCCCGCCTGTTGCGAAGACCTGGGATTTCCCCTTTCGGATGAAGACCGAAAACGTCCGTACGTTGAGGTTTCGGGAAGAAAGGGACTCGGGGTCAAGGCCGATGACCTGCTGGACACGCTGCTGGAGAAAGCCCTTAAAGAGGTCCGTTCCCGCCACGAACTACCGGAAGAGGAATCCGCCGAAATCGCCCACACGATAGCGGTCGGGGCACTCCGATACTTCCTTCTGCGATTTGCACGTAACACGATCATCGCGTTCGATTTCAAAGAGGCGCTGAATTTCGACGGCGAGACTGGTCCCTATATTCAATATGCCGTCGTGCGTGCCAACAATATATTCAACAAGCTTGCCGAATCCGGCTTGAAGCCGCCAGCACCCCGGGATATCGGTCCGGAGATCGGGGGCTTTCTCAACGACAACGACGAAATATGGGAAATCGTTTACCAGTCGGCCCGACTGCCTGAAATCATACGACAGGTCACCCAGTCGCTGGAGTTGGGGCAGCTCTGCAAATATGCTTTTTCGCTGGCCCAGAAATTCAACCTGTTTTACCATAAACACCATATTCTGTCGGAAACGGACCCGAAGAAAAAACAATACCTCTTGCTGGTCACGGATCTTGTTCGCAAACAGTTGCAAAGGGCGCTATACTTGATAGGAAGTGACGTCCCCCCCAGAATGTGATGCTTATGTCCATTATCTGGTCATTCAGCTTTGTATTAAGTATTCTCCTGCAGAACGGGTATGCTCCCCACTTCCCCTCCGGAATCTTCACTGAAAAGGAATCTCGCAAGATCGAGAAGAAATCGGACGATATCGAGGGAAGGATCAAGGTATATCGAGAAGCATCGGAAAGAATGTTGAAAAGCCTTCGACAGGCGGTTTCCAAAAAGGAATCTCAGGCAGTCCCCGGCATCCTGTCAACATGGACGACTCTGTTAACGGAATCCCTGAAAGACATTGAAACCAATCTCGAACGAAAAGAGAAAAAATCGAAACCGCTTATTAAATATGAAATACAGGTGCGGAAAGCCATAAAAGAAGTCCAGGATTTTAAAATCCGTGCCCCGGTGGATCAGCAGGATATTTTCAACGATTGCATCAACATGGCAGCAAGCGTTCGTTCGAGAATGGTGGAGATTCTTTTTAATCCCGGACAACTGGAATAAAAAAATGAGAAACGTGGTTCTGGCATTTATTGCAGGGATACTTATTGCCGGTGCCGTTTCAGCGGCATTCTGTTATCCGGATAGAGAGTCCCTGACCGACACGGAGATAGATGCCATCAAGAAAAATCAGGCTATCGCTCCCAGGGTAAAACTGTTTCTCCGCGCGGCATCATTACGACTGACATCCACTGAAGCCCGCCTGGCCGGGCAGGTAACGGAACCCGGGGATCCCATGGAGTACCGAACCCCGGAGGACATGCTGGACGATTATTATCGGATTCTGAACAGCGTCATGCTCAATCTGGAGGACGCCACACAAAATTTCCCCCCTGACAGAGACGGTATTCGCAAGGCATTGAAACACCTTCGGGACATCATGAAAAAATCTATTCCAAAACTTGAAATCCTGGAGAAAATGGCAACCGAAAAACAGGAGACGGAGCTTATACGCCTTATAAGCCGGGCTGCAGATATTTCAAACGGAGCGCTCGAAGGCGCCGAAGAGGCGCTCGAAGGCAAGTTCTCCGAATATTAAAAACGGGGACATCATACTTTTGACGCGGCGGAACCCCTTTGGATTCCACCTCTTCACTTTAAATACAAAAAAGTATGATGTCCCCGTTTTTTAATCATCGAGCCAGAAACCGGGGGATGTTTGAATCACTCCCTGCTTCCAGGTCAGGCACTTGCGCCGGCTCAGATCCTGCAGCAGCCTTGAAAGGGTTTCGGGAGTGGTGCCTATCGCGGATGCCAACTGTTTTTTATTGATTTCCACCTGTATCTGCTCCTGCTCTCCATACTGTTCGATAAGGAATGCCCGAAGTCTCTGTTCGACATCCTGGCTGGTCAGCTGTTGAATCTTATCGGCCAGATAACGCTGTTTTCGAAGCAGCATGGCGATGAAGTCGTTTCGGAAATCCTCCTCTCTCAGTAGATGCAATAGGTCCCGGCGCAGCAGTTTAAAGGCCAGAATTTCCGTCAGGGAAACCGCCGTAACAGGATAGTATTTCTTCTCGAAGAGAATAACTTCGGCGAATACCTCACCCGGCTGAATCACCTTGATCACCACCTCGCGTCCTTCGGAAGAAAGCTTGTGCAGGGAAATCCTGCCGCGCGCCAGCAGAAACATCGCTTCGCCCGGTTCGGCCTCACGAAAAAGGACCGACTGCTTCGGACGTTGCAGGGGCATGCAGACTCTGGACAGGGCTTCCTTGCTGACGAGTGAAATGCCTTCGAAAAAACCCGCCTGGTCCAAAATCTGCCGTACATTCATTCTTAATCCTTCCCAATCCGGGATTGTTTGTAGTAAATTTGAATAAATTTTACTTTTCTTGACCCATATCAATTTTATACAGGGAAACACCGTTAAGATATCAGTTGTGAAGGAGAAAAAACAAACAACATTTTGGGGGATCGAAATATGGATATGTTCTGCTACCAATGTGAACAGACTTCCAAAGGACAGGGATGCAATGTTATGGGCGTATGCGGCAAAGATCCGGAAACTGCAGCACTGCAGGATCTGCTGACTTACGCCATTAAAGGAATCAGCCAGTATGCGCACAGGGCGCGCGGGCTCGGCGCAAAAGATCCGGAGATCGATTTATTTGTAGTTGAAGCGCTGTTTACCACAACCACAAATGTCAATTTCGATCCCGTGCGAATACAGGCCATACTCCAAAAGGCAGGGCAGATCCGGGAAAAAGCCAGGCTTCTTTACGAAGGGGCGTGCAAAAAAGCCGGTCGCGAACCGGAAAAACTTGACGGTCCGGCTCAATGGACTCCGGCCTCTTCCCCGGATGGTCTGTTAGGGCAGGCATCGAATGTCGGTATCCAGAAAGCCATTGCAGCTCATGGTGAAGATCTTGCCGGTTTGCAGGAACTGTTGACGTACGGGCTGAAAGGTACAGCGGCCTATGCCGATCATGCCCACATACTGGGTAAGGACGTTGATAAGGTCCACGCGTTCCTGCACGAAGCACTGAGCTACCTGGCGGAACCAAATCCCACCGTGGATGCCCTTTTCACTCTGTGCATGAAATGCGGCGAAGCGAACCTTGCCGCCATGGAAATGCTGGATGCGGCCAACACAGGCACTTACGGCAATCCAGCTCCTGGGAGCGTTCGCATTACGCCGGTTAAAGGCAAAGCCATTCTGGTATCCGGCCACGACCTGAAGGACCTGGCGGCACTCCTGGAACAGACAAAAGGGACCGGGATCAACATTTACACCCACGGTGAAATGCTGCCGGCACACGGGTACCCGGAATTGAAAAAGTACGATCATCTCGTAGGAAATTACGGCGGCGCCTGGCAGGATCAAGCCAAGGAATTCGAGGCTTTCCCGGGTGCCATTCTGATGACGACCAACTGTATCCAGAAGCCTCGCGACAGCTATAAAAACCGTATCTTTACATGCGGCCTGGTCGGGTGGCCCGGCGTTATGCATATCCAGGACCGCAACTTCCGGCCGGTGATCGACGCAGCGCAGGCAGCAGGCGGTTTTACCTCGGACGAACCGGAAAAATCAATCCTGGTCGGCTTCGGACATAACGCGATCCTTGGAGTAGCCGACAAGGTGATCGAAGCGGTCAAAGCGGGGCAGATCCGACGATTCTTCCTTATTGGCGGCTGCGACGGAGCAAAATCGGGCCGGAACTACTATACGGACTTTGCCGAATCGGTCCCGGATGACTGCGTCATCCTCACTCTTGCATGCGGAAAGTATCGCTTCAACAAGCTCGACTTCGGAAATATCGGAGGGATTCCGCGCCTTCTGGACTGCGGTCAGTGCAATGACGCCTATTCAGCCATCAAGGTCGCGGGCGCCCTGGCGGAGGCCTTCCAGTGCGGCGTCAATGACCTGCCTCTCTCGCTGATCCTTTCCTGGTATGAACAGAAAGCCTGCGCCATCCTTCTGACCCTGCTCCATCTGGGGATCAGAAACATCCGGCTTGGCCCAAGTCTGCCGGCCTTTGTCACCCCTACCGTATTGAATGTGCTTGTGGAAAAATTCAATATCAAGCCAATCACGACTGTCGAGGCCGATTTGCAGGCTGCGCTCGCGAACGCCTGATCAAATGCAGCCGGGGGGACGCAGTCATCGTCCCCCTTTTCTTCACCTCAAGGTCATTAAAAAGGTGACGAGATCGTTCAGGTCCTTTTCCGGGAGATTCGGATAGGGTTTCATGATCGTATCCGTCTTCATCTCTTTGGGATTCCGGATCCACTTACGGATTACATCCGGCTTCAGCCTGGATGCCACCCCATCCAGTGCCATTTTTTTGCCGCCGATACCTGAAATCGAATGGCACAGCGCGCATTTTTGCATGGCATAGACTTCCTGACCATGATCCAGCGTATCATCCAGCGAGAGCGCAATTCCGACTCCGATAACAATTAGTGCTGCTCCCAGGATAACAATCATTGCAGGTCTCATCTCCATACCTCCCGATAATATTTATAGACCGATTATATATTGCGATGGTTCATTCATAGATTCGTACGGAGCGATTCGACGGATTAAAGAAGCGCACATCTTTTCTCTTGAACGCCCCGACAAGGATTACTCCGGCCAGAAATCCACCCACATGTGCCCAGAATGCAACCCCTCCGCTTTGGCTATCAGCGACACTGCCACTTAGCAGCTGAATCAGAAACCAATATCCAAGAATGACGCCGGCGGGAATATACATGAGCCGTATAAAAAACCCGAGGAATATAAGCGTCCACACTCTCGCTCTTGGATATAGCATAATATAAGCCCCCAGGACGCCTCCAATCGCTCCGCTCGCTCCGATAGACGGAATCACGGAGTTCATATTGGCCAGAATATGACTCCAGGAGGCCAGCAGCCCGCAAATCAGATAAAACAAAAGATAGCGCAGCCGCCCCAACGCTTCTTCGATGTTATTGCCGAAAATCCAC
>DKBB01000305.1 GCA_002451015.1 Acidobacteria bacterium UBA6911 | reverse complement strand
ACAAACTGCTGCCAGCCCATATTCATTCCGACTCCCGGAAGGTGGCTCTCGCCGCGGAAATAAGCCTGGGGACTGGCGACCTCGGGTATAATGGATTTTTCTTTGAATTTGGTACAGAAAAGATGGTCGTACTTGTGGCCTTCGGTTCCCTTCGGCCACGGCGGCATTTCAGGCATCTTGAAAGCCTGTTCCTGAGCATTCGCTACAGCGGCGGGGGCGCCCAGCTGGGTCAATGCGCTGGCGATGGCGACACCCGCCGCACCCGCGGTCACACCCTGAAAAAAATCTCTTCGGGTAGAGCCTTCTTTATTGGTTTTTTCAGAACTCATCGGTTTCTCCTTTTAGTAAATATTATTGATGTAGTCCGCCATGCAGCGCATGGAATGGGAATAAAATTCTCCACGGTTACCTCGTAGTTTTTTGCAGGATAAATCAAGATACCGCCTGAACGATACAAAATAAATTTTAGGAAGGTTTTCTTTGGCCTTAAAACAGGATCAGTCCATAACGGCTGGAACCGGCTCCGGCCGTTTCATATTATTACGACGGATCCTGTAAAGAGCTACAACCATAACCGCGACAACGCTGGTCATTCCTATCAAGATTTCTATTACCGGCAGATAGCTGCCGTAAATTCTTTCCATCTCAGCAATAACCGATATCCCGAGGCCGCCACAGGCGACATCCACGGCGGTCAGAATGCCCAGGATCTTTCCATAGGACCGGCCCGCAAAAAATTCGGCAATAACCAGCTGGATCATGGCGAAGGTCCCGCCGAATCCCATGCCGAAGACCGCAGCATAGCCGTATAAATTCAGTAAATTATCCGCGCTGGACAGCCTCAAGAAAACAAGCCCAATGATCAGCATAATCACGACGATGCACATTATGAGAATTTTGTCGTAACGGTCGCTCAGGTATCCGAACAGAATCTTTCCTGCAATGGCAAACCAGAAAATCGCGCTGAAGATCAAGGAATAGGTGCTCGTGGAAAGACCCAGTTCCGCACTCATAAAAAAGGATTGATTATTATAAATGCCGTTCATAGTGAACCACAGCGCTCCGGTTGTCAGCGCCAGGATATAAAACGCCGGATTGCGCAGCGCTTCTTTCAGAGTTGGCCCTGCGGGTTCTTTTCCCCGTTCAGACCGGACCGTCTGTTCCACAGCGATCCCATCAGGCAGTAGTCCTTTATCTTCCGGCCGGCTGCGAATGAAAAAAACGTAGGGAATCATCATCATGACGGCGCTAATTATCATGAAAACGGTTATGGCGTCGCGCCATNNGTCGGCACCTGTCCGGCGCAGACCTGGGAGAATGCCAGTATCACGTAAATCATTGTCAGGTGCGTCAGTGTTTCCATCGAGCGGTAAGCGAGAAGACCGACAACGGTGATACAGCCCCCGGCAATCATAAAGATCCTGGCGGAGTAACGATCGAAGAGTGAACTGACAAAAGGGGTTATTGAGGCGCCTGTCAGGAAGAAAATAGTAGCGGCATAGGAAATACTCTGTTTGGACCAGCCAAACTCCTTCGTCAACTCCGGATAAAACAGCGGCAGCGAATAAACCTGGACGCCGACAAGGGCGGTATAGCTTGTAAAGATGCCGAAAAGCACCCACCACCCGTAGAATACTCTATTGCTCGACATAGAGCTCCTTTATAGAAATTGATACCGTAAAATACAGTGGCCCTAGCATACACCAGACGCCTGAAAATCCCGGCTCAATTAATAAGGGTTCTTCAGAAGAATCCAGAAGGTGTCAACTACAATCCATCGTTACCTGTATAACTGCCTTAAAACAGAAAAGAGGGCCTCAATATTCAAACAAGCCGGTTATCGTGTTCCCACGACAGTATTCTCTTCCGACACAAAAACATCCTGCAGCCCGCCTCTTAAGAACATTTTGCATACCTTATATACAATGGCTATATCACTCATTTAAAACAACTTAAATCAAACAAATCCCGGAATAAAAATCTATAAAAGATTACGCACTTTAGTGATAAAATCATGCCTGTAGAATTCCCTGGATGTGACTTTGTTAGCCTTTCAACGGACCTGCTGGAGAATTCTCAAAAATAATTGAAATAGAAGCAGTAATGCCCGCGATCTATCCAGTGGCCGATTGCTTTCGGTTTCCGGTTTGATACGCCGAAAGGACTTTCCTTTCCCTGCTGAAGACTCCAGTCCTTATACAGGGAATCTCGAACAGGATGCGGTAAACGGAGAGTTGTGATGCATGCAATTGCGACAGAAGCAGATGTGGTAGTAATCGGCTCGGGCGCCTCGGGCCTGACAGCCGCCCTGACCGCGGCTGAAGGCGGGGCAAAAGTCATCGTTTTCGAGAAACAGAGCGAGCCCGGAGGGACCTCGATCAATTTTGAAGGCATCTTTGCCGTAGAAAGCGACATGCAGCGGGCGCAGTTTATCGACTACAGCCGGGACGACGCTTTCAAAAGCATCATGGAATACAACCACTGGAAGGCAAATCCCCGCCTCGTTCGGAATATCGTCAATGAATCCGCGGAAACCATATCGTGGCTGGAGCGACAGGGAGTCGAATTTACCGGCGTCACCATCAACATGCCGAAGTCACCCCGCACCTACCACGTCGTAGCGGGCACCGGGCTGGCCGTTGTAAAAGTGCTTGTTTCCAATGCAAAAGAGAAAGGCGTGGATCTGCAGATGGGAACTCCGGTCACGAAAATCCTCAAGAAAGACGGCCGCATCACGGGCGTCCTTGCTGAAGGCGACACGGACAACATCCGGGTGAACGCCAAAGCCGTTGTGATCGCCAGCGGCGGATTCGCAAACAACCGGCAGTGGATCAAGAAGTATACGGGTTTCGAACTCGAGAAAAACCTGTTTCCCGTCGGCAATACGGACAAATTCGGTGACGGCATTCGCATGGCATGGGAAGTAGGAGCCGCCGAAGAAGGCATCGGCGTAATGGAACTGTACCGTGCCGGTCCGATTACGGCCGAAATCGGCGGCCAGGTGGAATGGCCCACAGTCCAGCCCGATATCTGGGTCGACCCGCGAGGAGAAAGATTCTGCGATGAATCAATCGCTTTCTACGACACCTCCGTCGGAAACATGAATGCGAAATTCAAGGAAGGCTACAGCTACAGCATTTTCGATTCATCGATCCTCGAACGCCTGAAACAGCACGGACTCGATAAAAACGTCAATGTGAGGACTCCTCCCGGTTCCAGGCTTACGAATTTCGACAAGGAAATCGAAATCCTGTTTGAAAAGGGGAACACGGACGTCTTCGTTGCGGATTCCATCGGGGAACTGGCCGTCAAAATGGAGGTGGATCCGGGGGTACTGAAATCCACCGTCGATGAATATAACGGGTTCTGCGAGAAAAAACATGACGATCTCTTTGCCAAGGATCCCAGGTATCTGAGGCCTTTGAAGGGCCCGAAATTTTACGCAGTGAAAGCCCATACCGTCTTCCTCGGTACCATGGGCGGAATCAAGATTAACCACAACACTGAGGTCATCGACAAAAACGAGACTGTCATCCCGGGCCTCTATGCCGCCGGATTCGATGCAGGCGGCATGTATGGAGACAGCTATCACATATCCGTGGCTTCCGGCTCCTCGTCCGGGTTCGCAGTCAACTCGGGACGCATCGCGGGAAAAAGCATATTGAACTATATAAAAACCGTTTAGGGTTCAGGATTCACCGTTCAGGGTTAAAAACCTAAAACGATGAACCTTGAACCTTGAACCTTGAACGGAGTTTTTTTATGGCAGATGAGTATCAGGGCAAGGTTGTGCTGGTAACAGGAGGTTCCTACGGAATCGGCAGGGCGGCATGCCTTGGCGTTGCCCGAAGAGGTGCAAAGGTGGTCATCGCGGACATCGATGCAGCAAGAGGAGCGGAAACTCTTAAGAGCGTCAAAGGAATCGGCAGTGAAGCTATATTTGTAAGAACAGACGTATCTTCAGAGTCAGATGTTAAAGCGTTAGTTGATAAAGTTGTCGTTACTTACGGATATCTGGACTGCGCTTTCAATAATGCCGGAATCCATAAACAGTTCGTTTCCACGATCGACTTCACTGCCGCGGATTGGGAAGAAATGATCAACGTGAACCTTAAAAGCGTGTGGCTGTGCATGAAATATGAGATCCGGCAGATGCTCAAACAGGGCAAGGGNNCCCACCCGGACGGGAATGAATGAAGAACTGGTGGCGACAAATCCGGAGATGGTCAAAGCAATGGACCAGAAAGTTCCCATGGGAAGAATCGGCGAACCGGAAGAAGTTGCCGCGGCAGCCATATTTTTACTTTCCGATGAAGCGTCGTACATTACCGGGCACGCATTGCCTGTGGATGGCGGTATCGTTGCAGATTAAATCCGTTCACCGTTCAGGGTTCAAGATTGGAAATCCCCTAACCTTGAACGGTATTACAAGGGAGAAGTGACATGAATTCAGAGTATCGTATGCTGATCAATGGAGAACTCTGCGAGGCATCTTCAAAAGAAACCATGGAAGTCATCAATCCTGCGAACGGTACGGTCGTCGGGTATGCGCCGAAATGCGGTTCGGAGGAGGTGAACCGGGCGGCGGAATCGGCCTACAAGGCTGCTCCGGCCTGGGCGGAAACATCCCCAACCAGGAAAGCGGCGATTTTCTTCAAGATGGCGGAACTTCTTCGAAAACATCGCGAGGAATGGGCCCGGCTTGAAACCATGCAGTACGGCGGGCCTATTTTCAAAACCATGAATTTCGACATGGTTTTCGATGCGGAGCATTTTGAATTCATGGCCGGTGTCGGAAGAGCGGTAACGGGCAAATCGCTGCCCGTAGGCCCGCAGGCCATTTCCATGACTATTCGCCAGCCCCTCGGGGTCGTTGGCCTGATCACGCCCTGGAACTTCCCACTTGTTACGGCAATTTCAAAAATTACCCCGGCACTGATGATGGGCAACACGGCCGTGGTAAAACCCGCTTCCTGCGCTCCGCTGACGGTACTGAAGCTGGGCGAACTTGCGATTGAAGCCGGATTTCCTCCGGGTGTTCTGAATATTGTCTCCGGCCCCGGCTCTTCTGCAGGCGAAGCGATCGTCAATCACCCGTACATCTCCAAGGTCAACTTCACGGGCGATTCGGAAACGGGCAAACGCATTCTGGCCCTGGCCAGTGTCGCCGTAAAACCGGTTGCAGCAGAATTGGGCGGCAAAAACGCTTTCATCGTGATGCCAGATGCGGACATGAAAGCCACGATTGAGGGCGCCGTGTGGGGCGGCTTCTTTAATTCCGGCCAGAACTGCGGTGCTTCGAGCCGCTATCTCATCCACGAATCGGTCTATGACGAGTTCGCCGAAAAGTTCGTGGAAGCCACGAAAATGCTGCGCGTTGGAGATCCCCTGAATCCCGATACCATGATCGGACCTGTCGCCTACAAGGGACACAGGGACATGATCGAAAGATTCGTGGACCGGGCCAAGAAGTCGGACGCCAAACTGCTTCTCGGCGGAGAACGCCCCAATACACCGGAAACAAAAGACGGATATTTTGTTGCCCCCACAATTTTCGGGGACTGCGATCCAAAATCGGAAATCATGCAGGAAGAAGTGTTCGGCCCCGTAGTCGCCCTGGCAAAATTCAAGACGCCCGAAGAGGCGGTCGCGATTGCCAATGATTCGCGTTTCGGTCTTTGCGCTTCCATCTGGACCAAAGACATCCGGCAGGGGCTCGTCATGACCAAGCAGCTCAAGGTAGGCACCGTCTGGCTGAACCAGCACCTGTCGATTGTTTTCGAGTGCCCCTGGGGTGGATGCAAGGAATCGGGTCACAGTAAGGAAAACTCCATCATGGTTCTGGACGAATACAGCATGATGAAAAACGT
>DKBB01000123.1 GCA_002451015.1 Acidobacteria bacterium UBA6911 | reverse complement strand
AATCCGCCACAAGGAAGGCTATTTTCCGTGTCCTCCGGCGGACCAGTTTCAGGACTTCCGTTCCGAAATCATTTTAAAAATGAAAGAAGTCGGCGTGCCTGTGGAAGTGCATCACCACGAGGTCGGAACCGCGGGCCAGGCGGAAATCGACATGCGGTTCTCGACCATGACCAAAATGGCGGACAATGTGATGTACTACAAGTACATCATCCGCAATGTGGCCCACAAATACGGCAAAACCGTAACTTTCATGCCGAAGCCGCTGTACGGCGACAACGGCTCCGGTATGCATACGCACCAGAGCCTTTGGAAGGGAGAGACAAATCTCTTCTACGACGAATCGGGTTATGCCGGATTAAGCAAAATGGCCCAGTACTACATCGGTGGTATCCTGAAACACGCTCCCGCCCTGTTGGGCTTCTGCGCGCCGACGACAAACTCCTACAAGCGCCTGGTTCCGGGTTATGAAGCGCCGGTGAACCTGGCATTTTCGCAACGGAACCGTTCCGCCGCCGTTCGAATTCCCGTGTACTCGAAAAGTCCGAAAGCTAAACGTATTGAGTTCCGCTGCCCGGATCCTTCCACGAATCCGTACCTTTGCTTTGCAGCCCAGTTGATGGCAGGCCTTGACGGTATTCAGAATAAGATCGAACCGGGCGAGCCGCTGGAAAAAGATCTGTACGATCTTCCTCCCGAGGAAGCCAAAGCGATCAGGAGCACCCCGGGGGATCTCGGAGCCGTAATGGATGCTCTGGAACAGGATCATGAATTCCTGCTCAAAGGCGATGTATTTACCGCGGATACTATTGAAGCATGGATAAAGTATAAACGGGAAAGGGAGCTGCAACAGGTGAACCTGCGGCCTACGCCCTATGAATACTACCTCTATTACGATCTATGATCGCCCTCCCGGTCGGGACTGCAGGAGGCGCATACCGCTTGCAGTCCCGGCCTGTGTTACAAATCATTAATTTTGTGGCGGCCGGGATTCGCGTCATCTATGCTCCTACTTTATGCAGAAAGAAATAGAAGAACTTCGCCGGAAGTTTCGCGAGGGACGATCCAGCCTGTTTCGTGGGGTGACGTGGGATTCCTCCAGTCGTAATCTGCTCGAAGCGCATACCAGCCTCATTGATTCCCTCATAAAAGAAATCTACGACATATCCATCCGGGACGCCGACAACAAGACGGTTCGCGGCGGCAATTCAGGTCTGGCTATTGTAGCCACCGGAGGATACGGCCGGCGGGAACTGAGCCCCTATTCCGACGTCGATATTGCATTCATTCCATCCGAAGAGGAGGATCCCTGGGTCGAAGCGGTCGTCCATAGCGCTTTCAAGCTGGTGATGGATGTTTTCCTGTCCCTTAGGGATATCCAGGTCGGTTACTCGTTCCGCCCCGTATCGGAAGCATCGGCCTGGGATGTTTCCGTGAAAACATCCCTTCTGGATCTCCGTCCGATTTGCGGAGAATCTTTCCTGGCGGCAAAGCTCAAACGCCGTATCCGCGAGGTCCTGCCTCCCCTGGATCTTGTGTTGGATATCGCTCCTGCTTCGGACCCATACCGGGCACCGGAAGCATCCATTTATACCGTCGAGCCGAACCTGAAAGAAGGTCCTGGAGCGCTCAGGGATCTGCACTGCGGTCGATGGATATTCAAATTACTTTGGGGAGTGGATGATGCATACCTGGAATCGTCGTTGAAGAAGCTCGGAGGCATGTCCGACTGGCAAATTGCCGAGCTCAGGGAGGCGGCTGACTGGTTCTGGCGCGCAAGGAACTGGCTCCATATTACCGCGGGTAAACGTTCCGATGTGCTGATTAACAATTACCAGGACCGAATCGCCCGGGAATTGGGCGAACGTTCGGCCCAGGCGTGGCTGTCGAGGCATCTCAAATACGCGGAAGTCCTGGAAGGGTTTCGGAAAACAGCCGTGCGCACAGTCCTTAAGGGGCCGCTTGATATTCGTGAAATACAACTGAGAGAAGGTGTTTTGCACATTCCGGATCCGTTTCCCAGACTGGATACAACGGTCTTCGCCCTGCACACTTCTCAACGGCATTCCATCCCGATCAGCCTGGAGGATATTAAAAAGCTGAGCGACAAACGAAATCTGGCTTCCAGGGTACAGGATCCGACGGTCCAGGAAGCCGGAATTTTCAAGCGGATACTGAACGAACCACGGGATCTGGCCGTGACGGTGCGTACCCTGGCCGAGTTCGGATATCTGGATAGATTTGTGCCGGACTTTTCGCAGGCGAGGCGTTTTGTGCCCCCTGATCCAGCACATAGCCACACTGTCGGAGAGCATTCCATCCGAATTATTGAACATCTGGAGAGGCTTCGCGCCGGGCAGGATCGACAGGGACACCGTTTTAAGGATTTGCTGGATCAGTGTTCCCATTTCGACATGCTTTGCCTTGCCGCGCTGCTGCATGATATCGGAAAGATCCTGCCGGGTGACGACCATTGCGAAACAGGGGCGGAGCTGGCAAAAACGGTTTCAAAAAGACTAAAACTTTCCGCCGAGAAGAAGGAGCTTCTGGATATCCTGATACGCCACCACCTTTTACTGGTGCGAACGGCCAGGCTGCATGATCTGACCTCCGCAAATATCATTCAGAAAGTGGTTGAACGGATTCCGACGCCGGAGGCTTTGAGACATCTCTATGTGTTCACCTATGTGGATACGTGTGCGGTTTCCGAGACAAACTGGACCTCCATGGATTTCCGGGACCTGGAAGTCCTCTACAGGAAGATGCAGGATTTCTTTGACCGCACTTCCGACGATGCCTCGGACACGCTTGCGCCTGAGGAAAAAATCGGATTGATACGAAAGCGCCTTGTAGCGCTGAATCCATCGGATAACGAAAAAGCCGTATTGAAGCACTACGACACCATGCCTGCGAGTTATCTGCTGAACACTTCACTGGATGATATTGCCAATCACCTGCAGCTTCTTGAAAGGCTGGAGAACGAGAGACTGGTACTGGATGTCTACAACAGACCCGGAGAGGATTATTCCGAGCTTACAATCTGTACCCCGGACGATTCAAAACCGGGACTGCTGGCAAAAATTACGGGGGTTCTCTACGGTAGTGCAACCGACATCCTTAAAGCGCAGGCCTATACTATGGCTAAGAAAAATTCCATCGTCCTGGATACATTGTATATCCGGGCGAACGGGATGCAGATCTCAGAGTACAGAGCCCGCAAAATTCGGGCTACTCTCAAGGAAGTGCTGATGGGCTCCCGGACATTGGCGGAGTTCTTCAAACAGTCGGGAAAAACTCCCCCCGAAGGCATCCTCGTGGACAGGATCGATTTAAGAAATGATCTTTCCGAAGAGCAGACCGTCGTTCACATTATCGCCAACGACTTGCCTGGATTGCTCTATGTTATGTGCAACAGCCTGTCCCGCTGCGGGCTGAATATCCATTCGGCCAAGATCGCTACCTGGCAGGCGCGTGCGGAGAACAATTTTTACGTAACCACGGATTCCGGTACCCAGATTCCGGATTCCGAGCTATCGACATGGACGAGCCGGTTGAAAAACTTTTTGCAGGGGCCTCCGGAGCAGGGTTGAGAATCGGGGGCAGAAACGGATTGAGGCCTGGAATTCAGCCTGTGACAATCAATGCGACGGATCTCGAACAATGGGTATGTGATGGATCGAATCACGCGAATTGCTGAGAAAACTTTTGATCCCGATCTGGCGCGTTTTGCGTTAGAGAGCCTGCTGGAGTCACTGAATCTCAGTGACTTTGAGACATGCTCCGATTCTTTTCTCTGCGACCTTGGCTCTTTATTGATTCTTTCCCCACCCATGCTGGATACCCTTCGGTTGCATCCGGAGTATCTTGCCTGGTTGAACGAGCAGGTCTTGCAATTCAAACAGGATCCGGCTACCCCCTCTCCAAATCGAGAAAAATCCCATTACGACGAACAATGGGAGACCTGGAACACGGGACCGAAAGAGGATATTTATAAAAGACTGCGTGCATTCAAGCGGCGCGAATACCTGCTTATTTCCTACCTGGATGTTTCGGGGATTTTCTCTTTCCATCAGACCGTAGGGAGGCTGTCGGCGTTGGCGGACTGGGTCGTTCAGAGAACCCTTGATTCCTGCAGAAAAGACCTTGTCGAGGAAGAAGCAGATTGGTCCGAGAGTTCGATTCCGGAGAGTGGCTTTACCGTTATCGCGATGGGTAAGCTCGGAGGGAGAGAACTGAATTACAGTTCCGATATCGATCTGATTTTCTGCAGACGCAACCCTGTTTCGGAAAGAGAGGTCCATTTCTTCTCCAAAATGGGGGAACGACTTGTTCGTGCTCTTTCGAAAGCCGATTCTGAAGGATTCCTGTATCGGACCGATATGCGGCTTCGACCGCATGGATCGAACGGGCCTCTGGTTCCGACTATCGACAGCCTGATGAATTATTACGAGTCCTGGGGAGAACCATGGGAAAGGCAGGCACTGATTAAGGCCCGGTATATTGCAGGGTGTGAAAAAGTCGGGAATCGTTTCCAGAGCTTTGTGCAGTTTTTCACGTTATCCCGGCAATTGGAAGAAGCCGCCCTGGAGGACGTCAAGCGGGTGAAACATCGATCGGAAAAGGAGTATGCCGTCGATTCCGGAATCCACCTGAAACAGGGCCCGGGGGGGATCCGGGATATCGAGTTTTATGTCCAGTTTTCTCAGCTGACCATAGGCTGGAGATATCCCGAAGTTCGGCTTCAGAATACGCTGGAAACAATTGAAGCACTGGAACGGATGAAAGTGCTTCTGGAAGGTGAAGAGAGCATTCTGTCTCTCGCGTATGTATTCCTTCGGATTGCGGAACATCGATTGCAGCTTCAGGCCCTGACTCCACAGGCTATTCTGCCGGATTCTAAGGAGGAAATCGAGTTTCTGGCAAAAGGATTGGGATTCGGAAATCGATCCGATTCTCCGGGAAAGGCTTTCCTGAAAGTGCTGGATCAATACCGGTCCCGCGTGCGCGATATTCTGGAAAGAGTGTACCTTGTGCCCGGATACCTCAGGCTCCATGAAAGGGAGGAGGAGCTGGCGCAGCTTTTAAGTGATCGCATGCCCAAAGAGCGCGTGCACGAGCTCCTTTCGCAATATGGATTCAAGGATATCGACAAGGCATGGCAAAACATCCGGCTGCTCGGCCTCGGCCCTGAGGGCCGGCTTCTGCCGCCCGCAGACCGGCGGGCTTTCCTGGAATTTGCGTTTCCGATGCTGGAGGTTTTGGGAGAGACGGTCGATCCCGACCAGGCGCTCCACAATCTTGAAGACTTCGCCACCGCGACCGGGAACCGCATCTCTTTTCTGCGCACGCTTGCATCCCGCAAGCCCCACCTCTCGCGCCTGACAAGCCTCCTGGCGCTCAGCAACCGCTGCAGGCAGATTTTAAGCCGCCATCCCGAATATTTCGACGG
>DKBB01000198.1 GCA_002451015.1 Acidobacteria bacterium UBA6911 | reverse complement strand
CCCCGCCCGATAATGATGACGTCAATATCGTCACGACTGTTTAAATATCGAATTCCCGCGGTGATCTCTTCGGCGGCTCCTGTGCCCTGTACTTTGGCGGGATAGATCAAAACGTTTAGAGACGCATTCCGTCTTTTGAGGATGCGCAGCATGTCGCGGATGGCCGCACCGGTCGGAGATGTAACGATACCTATTTTTCGGGGAAGCAGAGGAAGGGGCTTTTTATGATCCTCTTCAAAAAATCCCTCTTTCCGGAGCTTCTCTTTCAGCTGATCGAACGCCATCTGGAGCGAACCCACACCAACCGGCTCCATGTATTCCACTATAACCTGGTAATCCCCTCTGGGTTCGTACACACTCAATCGACCCCGAACAATCACTTCCATTCCGTCCTCCGGGCGGAACTTGAGATACCGGTTATTGTTTCGAAAGCAGGCTGCCTTCAGCTGGGCGTGCGCGTCTTTGAGTGAAAAATAAAGATGCCCCGAGGTGTGGTGCTTGCAGTTCGAGATTTCCCCCTGAATCCAGACAATGCCGAACTGGTCCAGCGCTTGTTTTATTTCAGACGTAATCTCGCCGACTGTATAGATTCTTCGCTGCGATGACGGATCCACGACTCATGTTTATCATGAAGCCGTCAGATTCACAACATCCCAGTCGGTCGAAGGTCCAAGGTCAGAAGTCAGAAAAATGATGCATTTTCAAAATTTGAATATTCAAGTTGAAAATATTTATATCCCTAATTAAAAGTAATTGGACCTTGGACTATTATTTTCGATAAATGAATTGGTCGGAGTCGGGATGATCCGTCCAGGACGCAAGCGTATGGCCGTTGCGATCCTTATCGGTTATTAAAGGGCTTCCGGAAATGATTTTGTCGAATTCTTCCTTCAAATCCGGATCAAACCGGGACCAGTCGAGATCGGCGGCAAGAGGCGAAATCCCGGCTTCGCATTCCGGGTTGTATTCTCCCGAGCAGAAATATTCAATGTGGGACATCTGCGTATAGAAGTTGCCATGCGCGAATCCCGGAGGGACCCAGATCCAGTCCGCGTAATCCGCATTGTGGTTCGCTGTCATGTCGTAGCCTATCAATTTGCCGAAGTTTGGGGAACCTTTTCGAACATCCAGGATCAGATCGACCATGCGACCCTGCAGGATCCGTACCAGTTTTCCCATATAGGGATTCCATTGAAAATGCAGTCCCCGGACCGCACCCGGTTTCGAATAGCTCTCATTGCACTGAAGTAACTCTACTGATTTCATAAAGCCGAGCTTGGTATTTTTCTCAAAGTCGCTTTTCCGGAATGTTTCGGTAAAAAATCCCCGTGCATCGGAGAATCTGCCATATCGAATGATCTTGATTTCCGGTATCGCCAGAGTCCGGACATCCAAAACCTTCATTTTATTACTCTCCCGTAATAGAATTCCTCATAAAAAGATTGCTGTTTTCAGGAAGTCTGCTTTTCAGCTATCACCGAATCCAGCTTTTTGCCGAACGCGGCTTCATAATCAGACGGTGTATCGAAGTCATACACGGTTCCGGGTTCATCCGTCGGCAAAGTCACGGTATCCGCCTGGTGGCGCAGGATAATCTGTTTCGGTCCTTCCTCAAGGGGCGCTTCCATGAATTCACCGAAAAGATCGCGGTGAAAAATTGCCGGATGCCCTCGTCTCTCTCCGTACACAGGATATGCGATTAGGGCGTTTGAATCGAGGAACCTGCGCACAAGATTATCGATTAAATTCACGGGAACAAGCGGTTGATCGACAGGCCAGATCATCGCTGCGACGGATTCAGCCGACATCGAGGACAAGGCCAATTGCAAGGAGGACAGTTGCCCCCTTTCGGGCTCCCGGTTTATCAATATGTTGATTTTCCACTCCCGGATATGCGGCAAAATATCCTCGGCCGTTTTGCCCAGAACAACCGTCGGATGTCCTAATCCCGCATTTTGGGAGGCCTTAAGGATCCAGGTCAGAAAACAATCGGATTCCATGGGAAGAAGGGCTTTCGGAAATCCCATTCTCACGGAATCGCCCGCAGCAAGGATGACCGGAGTAATGGAACCTACGGACGGCATCAGAGTATTCCTAATTAAAAAGTGTTCCCTGAAATGCGCAAAGCATTCACTCGATTCGAAACAACCCGCGACCATTGCACTATACCCTGAAAAAGATCGGAGTCAAAAAAAACAGTTGGAGGTCGCCAATCTGGCGAAGGTTCAAAGTTCGAGGCCGAAGTGGAAGAACCTTCGACACAGGATGCGGACAGGAGATGCGTGAATGAATAATATAACTAATGTGACAGTAATCTGCTGCACCTCAGAGTCAATACATCCAATGTGAATGATTACATGCTTTATTAAGTACAATTATTCACAAACATGTTTTAGTCCCTGGTTTAAAATAGGATGCTATGAGAAAACCTCTTCGAAAACTTTTTATTTTACTGACCGCGCTGATTTCCTTGGCCCCGGCATCCACCCTTGCCGGTCATTTGCTCGTAGCATCTAGCAAGCAATCCGAAATGATAAAGCGCCTACACGCCGACCTTGACCGGGTCTTTTCAGACCGGATATTCGCCGGCGGACACTGGGGCGTGCAGGTGTATTCTCTCGATCGTTCGGAAAACCTGTATGCGAGAAATCCATCCCGACTTTTCATACCGGCTTCCAACAATAAAATAATCACGGCCGCTGTAGCCCTTCTGTGTTTAGGTCCCGACTACAGTTTCCCCACCCTGCTACAGACCGACGGAACGATTGAAAATGGAACATTAAAAGGAAACCTGATTGTGAAAGGCTACGGAGACCCGTCCATAACGGTTGAAAAGCCGGATGAGGATCCCTTTCAAATCTTTCGCCAATGGGCTTCTATTCTGAAATCCAATGGAATTTTGAAAATAGGCGGTGACCTGATCGGTGACAGCAGTTCCTTCGAAAAAACCACGTTTGGCCAGGGTTGGGCATGGGACGATTTAACGGAGGGGTATGCAGCCCCGGTAAGTGCCCTGCAATTCAACGGAAACCGGCTCTGGATCGAGATCAGAACCGTCCGGAAACACGGATCTTTTCCGTCCGTCATCCTCAAGCCCCTGCCCCACTATTGGATCGTAGAAAACGGTCTGATTGCTAACGCTCAATCCAATACTGAGAAGATTGAAATCCAACGTAGCCCTACAGATGAAAGCATTGCCCTGCAGGGTTCCATACCCGCTAACATCAACACGATAACCCGGGCCGTTGCCGTTCTCGATCCCGTTCACTATTACCTTTCCGCACTCAAACAGGTTCTCGGTGAGGAACAGGTAAACGTCCTGACATGCGGCATTCGGGAAAGCCGGACAAACAGCCCTCAATCCCTGACAACACTTTGGACACATACATCGCCTCCCCTGTCGGAAATCCTCAAGCCGCTGCTGAAGGAAAGCCTGAATCTTCATGCAGAAACCTTGACACGGGCCCTTGGAATGGAACTTTACGGCATAGGATCTTTTGAAGCCGGAAAGGAGAGGGTCGAGGATACATTAAGCCGCATGGCTATAGACAAGGGTCGTTATAGCTATGCCGACGGATCCGGGTTATCCCGCCGGAATCTTTCCAGCGCGGAAATCCTGGTTAGGATACTAAGATCCATGTACCGGAGTCCGTACTTTACCCATTTCTACAACGCCCTTGCGATCGCGGGACAGGATGGCACACTGGAAAAAAGGCTGAAAGGCACTAAGGCAGAGAATAATGTCCGGGCAAAGACAGGTTCGATGTCCAGCGTTTCTTCAATCTCCGGATACCTTGTAACCGCGGACGGCGAAATGTTGGCATTTTCCATGCTGGCAAACAATTTTCTTGCTTCGAAGTCGGAAGTGGATTCCGCCCAGGACAAGGCACTGAAAATACTGGCCGGATTCTCGAGGAAGTGACAAAATGATTACGGAAGTCTGGGGGAAATGAGGGATTTGATAATTAACCGGTGGTGACCGAGGAATGCGTTTCCATAAAGCGATACTTTTTGCATTGCTGGCATGGGGCCTGCCGACGGCGGGAGGCATGGAAGCGGAAGAGGACCCGTCGCTTGAAAAGAGCGCCTATTTTGCCTATGTGGATCGTGAGTTTATTTTCACCGTTGAAGTCGTAAAACCCGGCATTCCCATTCTGAACTTCGTTTCCATGGTAAACCGGGAAGAAACGCTCCAGGCTAAAAATATCCGCCTGACACTTGGAAACCGGCAGGCGGTGGTGGAAATTTTCCACATCGAGGCCAATCGCGGTCAACAGCCATTTACGGTCGTTTCATTACGAATGCGCTCCAGATCCTCATTTGGATTCAGGCTGGAAGGAAATTTCAGCGAAGCCAAAGAACTGTATGGAGCGGAAATCAATCTTGACACCGAAAAATTCAAACTGGCCCCGCTGTCCAAATTCGACTTCGAAACACTGGTACTTAAAGTGAATCGTCTGAATCTCGGATCGCCCGATTTCACGGACGATTTCAGGGTTCTAAAACTTGAGTTTATGGGCAGCCGATCTTCCAAACGAAGATAAGTCCCGGCTCACTAACGCCAGGAAGACTCATTGACGCCCAAGGTTCGTATTCCAATGGATGCAATACAGATTTGACACCCGTTCAACCGGATGCCTATACTGCTCGGTTATGAGTTCAGACAACAACGTTTTTCATGGAACCACGATTCTCCTGGTCAAACGGGGGCGCAGCACCGTAATAGCCGGAGACGGGCAGGTAACTTTCGGCGACACTATACTGAAAAAACGCGCAAAAAAAATTCGGCGCGTATTTAACGATTCCGTTCTTGTAGGATTCGCCGGAGCCACAGCCGACGCGTTTGCCCTTTTTTCCAGGCTGGAAGCCAAACTGGAACAGTTTCAGGGCAACCTCAACCGGGCCGCAGTCGAACTTGCCCAGGAATGGCGTACGGACCGGGCACTGCGACATCTTGAAGCGCACCTTCTGGCTACGGACGGCAAATCCGTATACCTTCTGTCGGGAACCGGAGATGTGATCGAGCCGGATGACGGCATACTGGCAGTTGGATCCGGTGGAGTTTACGCTCTGGCGGCTGCACGCGCCCTGCTCAGCCATACCAAACTGCCGGCAAAAAAAATTGCCCTGGAAGCAATAAAAATTGCCGGTGAAATATGCATTTTTACAAACGGGGAAATCATTGTGGAAGAACTTTGAGACTCCCAGCCTTCTCCCGCAAGGCAGAGCCGGCGATCATGCATTAAAAACGCAAGGGAGGCTGTGAAGTACATCGGATATTCCGACGGCCAACCCGGGAAAGCTCCTTTGAAACGATGCCGTCGATCTCACCGGAATGCGTTGAAACAGAAAAAATTTTTTTGACAGCCCGTTCCTATCGGGGCGGCCCCATCAGGCTTAATATTGCCTTCAAAAGATGGCAGCACTGAATACTGTTTTTTAACGCCGTTCGGGATTTTAGGAACACTTAATAACGGAATATATCTTGCAATTCTCTTTATAAAAGGCAGTATGCCATGAAAAAGAACTCCAAACGCTCCGAACCCCGATTCCGCGGTTTGGATGAAATGTCCCCAAAAGAGATCGTCAAGGCGCTGGACAAATACGTCATCGGACAGAACGCGGCGAAGAGAGCCGTCGCTATTGCAGTGCGCAACCGCATACGTCGCCAGAAACTGGATGAAGAAATGGCCGAAGAAGTGGCCCCCAAAAATATCATAATGATAGGCTCGACAGGCGTAGGCAAAACAGAGATCGCCAGGCGCCTGGCGCGCATGGCCAACTCCCCATTTATTAAAGTGGAAGCGACCAAATTCACCGAAGTAGGCTATGTAGGCAGGGATGTGGAATCCATGGTGCGGGACCTCGTGGAAATTGCAGTCGACATGGTCCGGGCGGAAAAGATTTTGGAAATCGAGGAAAAGGCGGAACAGAACACTGAAGAACGCCTGTTGGATATCCTTCTGGCAACGGTTCGGGGCATTCCCGTGGATGAGAAAACCCTCGACGGCAGCAGGGATCTGGAACGAATCGAAAAAATGCGCGAGAAGCTCCGAAAAAAACTTCGAAGCGGACAACTAAACCAGCGACTTATTGAAATGGATGTCCGGGAACACTCCATGCCCCCGGTTTCGTTTCAGGTTTTTGAGGGCTCCGGGCTGGAAGAATTTCAATTCAACATGCGGGACATGATATCCGGAATGGTTGATGGCAAAGCCAGAAAACGGCGCATGCCGGTATCCGAAGCCGTGGACTACATCATGCAGGAGGAAGAACAGAAACTGATCGACATGGAACAGGTTGCCCGCACGGCCATGAACCGCGTGGAACAGAACGGGATCATTTTCCTGGATGAAATCGATAAAATTGCCGGGCGCGAATCGGGACACGGGCCCGATGTCAGCCGGGAAGGAGTCCAGCGGGACATTCTTCCCATTGTTGAGGGAACCAACGTCATAACCCGGTACGGGATGATCCGGACGGACCATATTCTTTTTATTGCAGCAGGAGCGTTTCACAGCTCGAAGCCGAACGATCTCATTCCGGAGCTTCAGGGCCGCTTCCCGATACGGGTGGAGATGAATCTTCTCGGCGAAGAAGAGTTCGTTCGGATCCTGCAGGAACCGAAGAATGCGCTGATTCGCCAATACACGGCTCTTTTGGCAACCGAGGGCCTGAAGCTACTTTTCACAGCGGACGGCATACGCCAGATCGCGAAGCTGGCGTGCGAAGTCAACGACAACACGGAAAATATCGGGGCAAGGCGACTGCACACGATCGTCGAGGCCCTCCTGGAAGACGTGTCATTCGAAGGGAAACAACGCAAAATCAAGGAAGTGCGAATTAATGCGGGATATGTACAGAAAAAGCTGGGAGACATCGCCAGGGATAAGGATCTCAGCCGGTATATACTGTGATACGCAACATGCGAAAAGAGCGCACCGGCAACACTCATAAATGAAGAAAATGTTAAGGAAAAAGACAATACCGGCTTTCTTGCTTCCTCTAAGGTATCCGGTTCCGGCATTCCTGGCAATCACCCTGTTTCTGTCCTTTACGGGATGTGCCAAAATCGCGGACCCGCTGCCTCCCGAAATACTCATTCCTATGGCGGCTGTCGATCTCACGGCTCAGCAACACGCCGATTATGTGTTGCTCAAGGTCTCCTTGCCGAAATGGAACACCAACGGGACGCCGGTCACGACCTTGCAGCGCGTGGAGGTTTATCGGCTGGCAGAGGATTCTTCCGGAGCAAGCAGCAGGAGGCAGATCCCGGAAAACCAGTTCCTACAGAAAGCGGACCCGATTCTGTCGATCCCCGAGAAGCGCCTCCCGGAATATCGACTCCAGGATCTTCTTGTCATCGAGGACCGGTTATCCGGTCTGAAACAATCCGTGGTATACACCCGCGCCTTCCGTTATGCCGTGCTCTTCGTCAACAATAAGAACCAGGCGGCCGGATTCAGCAACCAGGCCGTTGTGGAACTCGTCGTGATTCCCCTCCCACCAAAGAAGATCGCAGCCAGAATCACTGAAACCTCACTGGACATAACCTGGGCGCCCCCTTCGGAAAACAGGGACGGTTCCAAGCCCGCGCGGATCTCCGGATACAACATCTATCGGACGGAGGAACCGGAAAAGTTCCCGACCATTCCCGTCAATACCAAACCGTTACAGAACCCGGAATTTAAGGATGTTCATTTTCATTTTGACGGGACATACCACTATCGGGTCAGCGTACTCGGCGGTCTCGGGGAGGTCCTGGTAGAGAGTTCCCTTTCGGATACCCTGACAGTCACACCGCGGGATATTTTTCCTCCAAAGCCGGTTGAAAACTTCAATGTGATTTTTGAAGGCGAAACAGCCCTCCTGCTCTGGAACCCTTCCCCATCACCCGATGTTGACGGATACAGAATTCACAGAAGATCGTCCATGGATACAGAGGGAAAATTGTTGCAGGAAGACCTGATTGCAGCCTACAGTTTCCGCGACAAAAGCATTCTTCCAGGCAGGGAGTACGAATACTCTATTGTTGCTGTGGATTCGCACGGCAACGAGAGCACCGCCGTTGCGGTCAAAGCAACGGCGCAATAGAATGCAGCATGAAATAAAGAAAAACGGAACATTTGCCATTTACGGGAAAAAGCCAGAATGCCCCGGCCTTTGGCTGGAGAGGAATGGCAGTTGGGAGTTGGGGGGCAGAAGCCCCTATGGCTTTTTCCTTAGGAAGAAGCTCCGGCCTACGGTCGGAGTTCTTCACTTTTATTTTAATGATTGATTAGGAGAGGACGCTATGAAGTTTTTCCTGGACACAGCCAATATTGACGAAATCCGCGACGCAGCAGAGTACGGCCTTATAGACGGGGTCACCACCAATCCCTCCCTGGTCAGCAAGGAGGGGGGAGATTTCAAGGAAATGCTGCTTGAAATCACCCGGATCGTCGACGGTCCGATCAGCGCCGAAGTTGTCAGCACTGAGGCATCCGGCATGCTGGAGGAAGCCTACGATCTGGCAAAAATCCACAAGAACATTGTGATAAAAATCCCGATGATCAAGGAAGGGATGAAAGCGCTCAAGCAGCTTTCAGCGGACGGGATATCCACGAACGTCACCCTCATCTTCAACTGCAACCAGGCACTTGTTGCCGCCAGGCTTGGAGCGACTTTCGTTTCGCCTTTTGTGGGACGGTTCGACGATATCAGCGAAGTCGGGATGAACCTTGTTGAAGAGATAGTCCAGATCTATAACAACTACGAATTCGAAACCCAGGTACTTGTTGCCAGTTGCCGCAATCCGTTGCATATCCGCGAGGCCGCGCTTCTTGGAGCGGATGTTGCCACTATGCCCTATAAAGTACTGGAACAGCTTCTGCGCCATCCATTGACGGATATCGGATTGGAACGTTTTCTAAAAGATTGGGAAAAAGTGACTAAACAGTAGTGTAAATGGTGTCAGGCTAGAATTTNNAAATTCTAGCCTGACACCATTTACTACAGAGTTATTTTTTTGTTTTGATGTTTTTTTGGATGACGGGCAGGAGTTCCCCGACCAGGTAGAGAGAACCCGTCACAACCACTAGCCCTTTGGGTGAGCATTGCTCCCATGCAGCATACAATGCCCGACGCATGCTGGAATGAACCTTCATTTTGGAGCGGTAACGCTTGTTCAGATCGATAATCTCATTGGTTGAAGCCGTACGCGTATTGGTCAGTGGAGTCAAATGGATGCTCGTGGCGACCGGGAACAGGCAGGCACCGATTCCCCGGATGTTCTTATCCCGGACCGCTCCGAATACAAAATGCACCTCCGTTTCCTTCCGCCGGACCAGATAATCGTGCAATCTCTGCGCGGCATCCGGATTGTGGGCCCCGTCCAGGAGGGTTCTCCGGCGGGACCGATATTCGTCCAGTCTCCCAAGCCAACGGGCCCCGATCAAGCCTCGTCGAATGTCAGCAGCCTTGACCGGAAACGACTCCAGGGTCTCGACGGCCATAACGGCCAGGGCGGCATTCTGCGCCTGGTATTCTCCGGCAAGAGGCAGCCTTAAATTGCGATAACGCCTCCGTGGAGTCTCCAGGCTGATGGAGTAACGTCCGCGTCTCTCCCCGTTGACCCTAATATGACAGTCGTTGAAGCTTTCCAGGAGCGGTGCTCCGACCTTCTTGGCACGGCTGCGGATCACCCGACGGGGTGCACCTTCACTACAACCGGAAATCACGGGCACGCCCTTTTTGATAATGCCCGCCTTCTCCCCTGAGATCATCGTCAGCGAGTTGCCGAGATAGTTCTGGTGATCGTAGGAAATCCTGGTAATCACGCTGACCAGCGGACGGATCACGTTGGTGGCATCCAGTTTCCCGCCCAGG
Source organism: Acidobacteria bacterium UBA6911 (assembly GCA_002451015.1). GTDB lineage: Bacteria > Acidobacteriota > UBA6911 > UBA6911 > UBA6911 > UBA6911. The sequence goes on along the minus strand of DKBB01000198.1, from coordinate 3,478 downwards.
CCGACTTCTATGACCGCAATGTCGACTTTCTCCTCGGCAAAGCATAGCAGGGCGCAGCACGCCAGCAACTCGAACGTAGTCAGATACCTGTCCAGCTTCCTTTTCCGCAGCAGCGTCTTTTCAGTCTTTTGAATGCGTGTTGCCAGCGCCGCGAAACGACGGGGGGCGATCTGGCGCCCGTTTATCCGGAACCGCTCCTCAACCCGGACCAGGTGCGGCGAAGTGAAAAGACCGGTTCGGTAGCCGGCATGACGCAGGATCGATTCCGTCATAGCCGCAACGCTTCCCTTTCCGTTCGTTCCCGCGATATGAACGGAGGCATAGCCGTTCTGCGGATCTCCCAGCGCCCGCATAATGGCCAGCGTGCGGTGCAGTCCGAGATGCATCGTCTGCACTTCGTTGCCCCGTTGTTTCAGGAATTCAAGAGTTTCGCTGTGGTTCATGAAATACTGTCAGAGAAGGTCCGATCGCTCCCGGAAACGCGCTTGTCGCAAAACCAAGATTTTGAATTACCAACCCGGTAAGACTATATGGATTCCATCGTATTTTCAATAGGGGGGCATACTCGGTGCCTATTCCCGATCCGGCATTCTTTGGCCCGCATCCGCCAGGGGATGTGTTATCTTAGGGAGCATAACAACCCCGCTGGATACTGAATCCCCCCTCAACGTTCAGCATATGTTTTAGAGGTTCAAGGAGATTCCATTATGAAGATACTCGGTATCTCAGGCAGTCCCCGGCAGGAAAGCACGGCCCGGCTGGTGCAGGAAGTGCTCGATGCCACGGGTGAAACGACGGAATTTATCAGTTTGAAAGATAAAAAAATCGGGGGGTGTATCGCCTGCCTCGGGTGTGTAAAGGAAAACATCTGCGTCGTGAAGGACGACATGCAGGATCTGCGGCGGAAAATCGTCGAGGCGGACGCCTATGTCATCGGAGCCGCCAACTACTTCATGTCGCTCAACGGCCTGTTGCATTGCTTTCTGGAAAGATGGTACCAGTTCCGGCACCGGAGCGGCCAGGCCATCGCCGGGAAACTGGCCGTCGCCGTAGGCGTCGGAGGCGCGACAGGGGCACCGATCGTCAACCAGATTGAAACGTTCATGGCCTATAACCTGATCGATACGGTCGCCAAAGTCTCCGGGCAGGGAGCCGCCTGCTGTTTTATCTGCGGCTATGGAGAGACGTGCGAAGTCGGCGCCGTGCGCATGATGATGGGCCCGAACGCCAAAATTACGGACGAAATCATTCCCCGACTCGACAAACAACCCGCGGTGCTGTCGGCGGCCCGGGATGCGGGGAAGATGATGGGAGACCGGCTGCGAAGCGGAAATGATCGTGCCGCAACAGCACAGAAGATAGCCGCCTACCTCGGGGAAAGATTCAAGGAAGCAACCTAAGGAAGCTTCGAAGAAGAAATAAGCTCCCCCTCACAAACCGTAAGCGGGGAGCTTATTGTAATCCGTTCAATATTAAAGTTGGCCGCAGTCGGCAATCACGATTTTCTTGCTCGTCGCACCCGATTCCGAACCGAAGCTTTCCATTTTTTTGACCACATCCATGCCTTCCACCACTTTGCCGAAGACAACATGCTTACCGTCAAGCCAGGAGGTTTTGTCCGTGCAGATGAAAAACTGCGAACCGCCCGTATTCGGCTGCCCGGTATTGGCCATACTCAATATTCCGGGTCCGGTATGCTTAAGCTTAAAATTCTCGTCCTCGAATGTTCTGCCGTAAATCGACTTCCCGCCCGTACCGTTAAAATTGGTGAAATCCCCTCCCTGGCACATGAATTTGGGAATGATTCGGTGAAACGGGGAGCCTTTATACCCGAATCCTTTTTCACCCGTGCAAAGGGCCCGGAAATTCTCCGCGGTTCTGGGTACAACATCCGAACGCAGTTCGATTACGATACGCCCAATGGCTTCCCCGTCGGCGGTAATGTCGAAGAAGCATCTTGGAAGATCCTTGTCTTCCGCTCCTAGGATACTTTTTGCCGAGGCTAGCACTGCGGCTGAAGATAAAATAAATTCTCTGCGAGATACCATATTCAATTCTCCCAAAATGTCCCGATCCATCGTTATTCTCAACAAATGTGAAGCACGAATTCAAACTCATCTTCACATCTAGCGGAGTCTAAAGGAAAGTGCGATCTATTTCCAGTACTGTAAAGAAATTTAGTGTGGCTGAAAAATGGCGCCCAAAAAGAAGAGGGCCCGTTAAACGAGCCCCCTGGTGACCACAAATCAAGAATATTCTAAAACATACAACAAAACATAAAATCTGTCTACTAATACCTTAGGATTTAAATATCCTTACATTTCAGCAAATTCATTCGATACGGATTCTTTCCTTATTGCAGGCATCCGGCTTCTAATGGATTGTAATAGTGCCGGAGCCGGTATGAACGTCCACAAGGTTGCCGCCGCCCCGTACGGTGCCGTTCAGGCTGTTGCGCCCGATGGTTCCGCTTATCGTGACGGGATGATCCACGTTGATCCTGCCTGAAGCCGTGCGGACCCGGAGATCGAATGCCGCATTCGGCACTATGCTCAGGGTTACGTTTCCGGAGGATGTCCCGATATTCCAGTCGTCCGCCGGATTTCCACTGGCCGATATGCTGCCCGATCCGGTCCCGGCTTTCAGGAATCCCGAGACGCCTTCAATATGAATGCTGCCGGATCCGGTACTCGCTTCCAGGCTCCGTTGTCCCTGCAACTCCGACTCGACCTGTTTTACCGTTATGCTGCCCGAACCGGTACTGGCCCTGACGGATCCTGACATTCTTTGCGCTTTGATGGAGCCGCTTCCGGTGCGGAGACTGGTACTCCCGTCGATGGAATCGATATCGATACTGCCCGAACCGGTCGACGCATCGACATCCCCCGCAATCTTTTTCATGAAGATCGAACCGGAACCGGTGGATGCGTTCACTGGCCCCCGGATGCCCGCAATCCTGTGGCTGCCGGATCCGGTGCTCGCTTCCAGGCTGGTATCGGCTGGACAGGTAATCTTGTAGCTGATCGAAACGTTGTCCCTGTACCTTTTTTCTTCAATACGGCCGACGGTAATCTTGTTGCCCTTCTGTTCGATCGGGGGATTGGCCAGCAGATACTGCAGCTTTTCTTCCGCGCTGGCACGCGAGTCCCCTCTCGCATTTATCGTCGCTTGAATCCAGACTTCACCGGCATTCCCTTCCATAACTTCGATGCTTCCGGACCCTGTTGCGACATTCAGGGATACGGGTCCGTTTACGGCAAGCAGGCGTTCGAATTCCCCCTCGACCGCGGAAAATGCAATGATGCATCCGGAGAAAATAAAAAGCGACAATGCAACAATCCCATGAATTCCGGAACGTTTCATATGAATTTTCCTCCTTTTTCTTCTCCATACGATGCTCTCAATAAAAAGGTTCAAGGTATTTAGAAATCTTTCGGAATAGTAAAGAAATGATATGATTCCCGCCGGGCGAATCGCC
>DKBB01000132.1 GCA_002451015.1 Acidobacteria bacterium UBA6911 | reverse complement strand
AGTTCCTTGCCGGTACCGCTTTCTCCCGTGATCAACACATCCAGGGGAGACGCAGCCACAATGGCGATTCTGTCTCGCAGCGCCTCCGCAGCCGCGCTCGCCCCGACGATTTCCGGGTATTCCTCACGGACCTGGTGGAGATATCGCTCCAGTTCCACCTTCTCCCTGATCAACTGATGCTGCGCGATGGAATTATCGATGGCAATCGCAGAAAGATTGCAGAAAGCCGCGAAGAGATTGATGGTCGATTCGTTCAAATGCTCGACGGGACAGGGGTGGTCGGTATAGAGCAGGCCGAGGATTCTGTCAGAAACTTTCAGAGGAGCGCACAGCAACCTTCCCGGATCGCCGGGCAGGATCAATTTTTTTCCAGACAAACGGGGATCCTGTCTCACATTTGCGCTAATAATCGGATTGCCCCGCCTGCCGACCTCCTCCAGAATGAAAGGACCAAGGGAGACAACGGCCGTAATGGATTCGTTTTTAACGCCCCTTCCTTTTGCTGCTTTCCATTTCTCCGGCGATTCTTCCTTGAGAAAAACCAGCGCACGCTCCATCCCCAGAGCCTGGACCAACTGATCCAGAATCGTTTCCAGAAGCGGATCCAGGTCCCGGATGGAATTGACCGCCGTACTGACCCGGAACAGGACCCTGGCCTGATCCTCATCCGGCACGCCTGAAACAACGATGCCGTATCGGGGATCAGTACCCTGAGCCGGTCCCAGCAATCGGGCCAGGTCCGATTTGGTCCTGTTGCGGTTGAACGCATTCCGGAAGGCAGGCAGTAATTTGCCGGGAATCCGACTTTCCAGCTTGCACAAACTGTCGTATGCCGCCTTGGCATGCTGGAGGCTCTCGGTTTTCTGGTTCCGCGAGCCGAATATCTTGGATAACTGCGCATGCGCCCGCCACGCGGTCTCCCTGTGGCCGGATCCTTCGATCAATCGATACGAAGTCCGGAGTTGCTCGATAGCGGCGTCTGGTGCAGGCGGTTCCCGTCCGGCTGAAGGCGCCGTCAAACCGGCCCGGGGGCCGGGACCACCGCGGCTCCATTCCGTGGAATAAAGGATTCCCAATAGCAGGTGGCTGTAACTCATCAGGGGGAGGGACTGCATGGCCCCGGCCAACCGGAGCGCATTTCGGGCATACCAGGTAGCGGCATCCATGTCTCCCAGCCCCATCAGAGCTTCACTCAGGTGAAGCCTGATGACGGCCATTTGATAAGGCCAGTGCTTTCGGGTAACAATATTGTCCAGAAAACGAAGTTTTTTTAGAGCCTTCTGCACTGCGCCACGTTCCAGTAGGATTCTGGCATACAGGGCTTCAGCTAACTCATTTTCATAACAAGGTGCTTCAGTGGTTTCCAACCGGTGTAATAATTCTATAGAATCGCTGGCGGCATTAAAGTCTCCAAGTGCGTAATATAAGCTTGCAGCAATATAATATGCATGTCCAACGGCATAAAAAGCACAACTGTCTTCTAATTTGCCGTGTATTTTCTGAATAATCTTGTAAGCATCACAGTAATCGTTCTCAGCTAGTTTGATTTCAGCTAATATTGAATTCAACGCATGGTTTATTGCAGGATTATCGGATTCGGCGACTGTTTTTAATGCTCTATTTATTGCATTCAAAGCATCCTGGGTTTTTCCCATCTTGCAGAGACACTCGGCCAGGTTTCCCAAAGCTTGTGATCTTGGCATAACAAACCTGCTTTTGTCACTGATTTGAACCGCCCGCCTGTGTTTTTCCAAAGCAAGAGGAAACCTCCCCAAATTCATCAGGATTGCTCCATGAGTGGAAATTGCAGAACACGTTAAAAAAGAATCATATGAACATGTAAGGATTTTTTCGGCTTTACTACTTGCTGACAGAGCAGAATGTAGTTTGCAGGCAATACGATGATTAGCTGCCTTAAATATCTGTATCCGTCCCAATAAAGAATCCGCCCCACTATCCGGGCAGGCATTCAGAGCCTTTTCCAGAAAAACCAATCCACGCCGCGTTTGGGACTGAATGGCTGATCCAAAAGCGAGTTCGGTAAACAGCATGGCTTTTGTCAGATTTTTCCCGGGATCCATCGGGCTTCGGACATAGCGCAATCCTTTTTTGCAATAGGCTTCCTGCCCTGAAAAATCCCCCAGGTGCTGACAGGACAGTGCAAGCTGCATAAACATCCGCGCCTTAAGGTCCTTGTCGATATTCCGGTTTTTATCCATTTCCCTCTTGAGAAGATGAATCGCCTGTTTGGGCATCCCCAGAGCCAGCATCGTATCCGCTGCTTCGATGGAAATCCGGCAGAGCTCGTCTTTTCTCAAGCCGCTCCGGTCGCTTAATGCAAACTCAAAACACTGAGCGGCAATTTCGTGGGAAAATTCCGAACGCGCCCTTGAAGCCTGCTTCAGAGCGTAACGCACAGCCTTCACACCAAGATTCCCCTCCATACTATGCCAGGCCAGCTCCTGCAGATGAGGGTGCGCTCCATACTCCCTTTCAAGGGCTTCGGCAATACGCCCGTGCATCCGTTGCCGTTTCTTTTTAGTCAGGCAGGAACGAACCACCTCCGCTATCAGTGCGTGGCGGAATCCCACCAGGGGTTCACCCTCTTTGTTATCCGTTCGAAGCATCTGACGATCGACCAATTCCTTTAAGGCACCGGAAATATAGGAGGTTTTCATAGAAGCAATGGAACGTAGAAGTTCTATTGCTACGGCACGGTTGATTAAAGCCAGCCAGTTTGTTACCTCCCTGGAACGAGGGGACAGCTGCTTCAATCGTTGTTTGATCACCAGGCTGACACTGTCCGGGACCTCCGGCTTGTTCGGTTTTCCAGGACTGAAATGCCATTTTCCAGACGAATACCGCAATACACCCTGTTCGAGGAGGTGTTTCAGCATTTCCTCCAGGAAAAAAGGATTTCCGCCCACATGTTGGAACACCCATGCTCCGAGGGTATTCTTCAGCTGCGGCGCGCCTGTCATAAGAGCCACGAGTTCCCCGACACTTTCTCCCGCCAGAGGTTCCAGGACACGAATATCTCCCCTGTTCTGGCGAACCGTGCGTGCCATTACTCCGGCCAGAACTTTTCCGGATTCCTCACCCGAACGAAGATTGACGCACATCAGTACCGGGTAAGCCTGGATATCCGAACTTAAATAGTCCAGAACCATGCTGGTCGCCTCATCCGCCTCATGGAAATCTTCCAGAAGCAACAGGGTCGGGCGTTCGGACAGAAGTTGAACCAGTTTCCGGGTAAGACGGTCTCGAAATCGACCTGCAGCATAATCTATGGACGGTTTGACTATTCCCGATTCTTCTGTTTGTCGGTTTTCTCCTAACTGGAATATCTCCTCCTTCATTTCGGGCCAGGACCCGGCTAATATCCGTCGATAGGGGCTGTAGGATCCCTCTTCCTGCATATTGCAGACTCCTTCGATAACCCGCCAGCCTTCCAGGCGTGCCCAGCATTTCAGTTCTTCTGTGCACCTTGTTTTCCCCGACCCGGCCTCTCCCGATAAAAATACCGTCCATCCCCGGCCGTTTTCCTTGACACCGTCCGCGCGTGACTGCAAAAAGGCTACTTCCTTTTCACGTCCGACGACACGGGTTGCGGAAAACAAGTCTTCCGGCACTTTCTTCCGTTTCAAGGTCGAGGGCATTTTACCCATGGCACCATGAATCACGTTTACGGCCTCATCCAAAGACACGAAACGCTTTTCCGGATCCTTGTTCATTAGCCCCTGCAGTAATCGGACCAGTTCCGCACCTCTTTCCAGACGCGCAATGGGTCGCAGGTCCGCACTGCCCTGGAGATGTTTCTGCTTCAAAAATCCGGGATCCGCATCCTCAAACGGTAGTCGCCGAGCTAGCACCAGGTATGTCAGAACACCCAGTGCATATAAATCTGATCCGGCACTCGGGTTATCGCCCAGCAAGAGTTCCGGCGCCGCATAGGGCAGCATTCCGCCGCTATTAATAGAAGTAACGTCGCCACTCTGGTGAAGGCAGGCCATGCCATAATCGGTCATTTTAAGCGAAAGCATTTCCGGAGAATTGGTTGGCAGAAACATATTGGAAGGTCTTAAAGCACCGTGAACAATATTCCTCCGATGAAGATACTGAAGCGTACGGAACAGTCCTTCCAAAAGATTCAGTATTTTCTGAAACCCCAAGCCTTCCGTTCCCCGATAGAAGTCTTTACCGTCGATCCACTCTTCGACAAAATACACGGAATTTGAATTGCAGACTTTTCCGAAATCCAGAATGCAGGCAAGCCGTGGATGCCTAAACCTCTGTAGCAGAGAGAAATCACGGCTCCATGTTCGCGATACCCTTTCCAGGGATTCGGAAGTATGATGGATTTTTAATATCAAACGCTTTTTAGTTTCATTAATGTCCCGACAGGAATATGTCTCTTTAACCTTGTCCTTTCTAAGACACTTTATTGTTTGATAGCGTTCTCCAATGATCCGTCCTTCCATCGATTTTATCCCCGCAGCATTCATGACCGCTCCCCGATAAATTACTGGCAAATGTTATTCGGCTTTTTACAGGGGGGCATACACGTCGGTATCGCTATTTCTAGCTACAAACGGCAGGCCCATATCCCTGTGCTCAGAGGGGATAGTCTGAAGTGAGTAAGGGACTTGATATGTTTTTATTATAGAAAATTAACAGAACATTTTGCAACGAATCATTGTTGCCGGTCAACCTGTCCTACCGCGCTGCGAGAAAAACACACGGGACTGGGGGCAACGACAGCAACCAGGATGGATGCACATTGCGATTAAAAATTTTCATCTGGGAGTAATTTGGGCAGGGTACGATTAAACACGGCATGGGCATCNNACCAGACTGTTCTGCAGAAACAGTTGTTGGGATCGTTATTTTAAATCCAAGGCCCATGCAGGGGGACGCTTCCATTCCCGGGCTGACGGATCCCTGCACTACGGCTTCGGTTGCATACGGGGATACTTCCCAATATGAATCCCGGTCTACATAACGTTTTAAAGAGAGAGTGCCCGCTTGGCACAAGGTCTGCATCTGAAAACAAACAGGGGGATACCTAATTGTAGCGGTAAAAAGGCTAGGCCCCGGAAAACCGTTCGATCAGGGACATTTGCCAATATCCGCATCGAAGGATTTCCGAGGCTGTACCTAATCTCGTTTATAGAACTGCAGGTTACTTCTTCGACGGAACAACCGCATCCTTGAAGGCTTTGGCGACGCGGAATTTCACAACCGTCTTCGCAGGGATCTTGATTGTGGCGCCGGTCTGCGGGTTCCGGCCCTTACGGGCTTTCCGAGCAGACTTCACGGTCTTTCCGATTCCAGGAATTACAAACTGACCCTTCTTCTTGGTCTCGGCCACAGCGGTCGTAGCCAGAAGATCCAGAATCCCACTGGCAGCAGCCTTGGTAAGGGCTGCTTTTTCTGCTACGAGAGATACTAATTGAGCTTTCGTCATCGGTTTACCAGCCATTCATTTCCTCCCGAAATATTGGTTATATGCATTATTCGGAACACAGCAACGAGCTACGGTCATTTTGCTTATATTTCAAAAAAAAGCAACGAAGAATTCCGCAACCCCTCTATTTATCGATATCTGAAGCTGTTGACTTAGATTTCACCCTGAAATTACTGCTTTCCGAGCACTCTCGTCAAGTCCAATCGTACGAAATTGTCCAAAAAAATTATGCAATCGGTAGACTTCGGTAAAGCGGAGAAATGCGGAGCCGGAGCGTGCTGCCCGGAACAAATCGCCCGGGACGGAAAGTATTCACATATATTATATTCTATAAACTGCGGAAGTGCTTGTCTGCCGCACCGTCTACGCCCTCACGCAGAATATAATGCATCCACAGCGATTGGGCGCAAAGGCACCCGGGCGCCCCACAAAGGGTCCCCGGGTCCTATTCGTCCTGCTCTTTTCACGGAAAGTATCTCAAGGCTGGTAGTATGGATTGCTTCCGACGGTATGATCCGTCGCATCCAGGACTTCCCCGATCTCAGGAATCCTTTCGCGCAAGATTCTTTCGATTCCCATCTTGAGAGTCATTTTTGCGGATGCGCATCCCTGGCAGCCTCCGCCCAGCTTCACGTAGACGGAGTTCCCTTTTACCTCCACCAGCTCAACGCTGCCGCCATGGGACCCAAGGGCGGGATTTATTTCCCGGTCGAAAAGATCCTGGACTTTCTGGCGGATTTCGCCTTCACCTGGAAGAGTGCCGGCATAGCCTTCATCCACGGCGGGCTGGCTGGATCGGATGTGTTCCCGTATTCTGGTGCCAATGCTCTTGCCGACCTCTGGCCAAGGATTGGATCCGGACTTGGTAACCGTAATCTGGTTATCGGCAATAAGAACGTTTTCGACTTCGGGAATCTCGAACAATTTCCGAGCCAGGATGGAGGCTCCGGCGGCATCGCGATTCCCGAAATAGGCGGATTTGCCGGGGTAAACAGGCCGGTCAACGATAAATTTACAGGTTGCCGGGTTCATCGTCGGTTCGCCGGTTATGGCGATTTTATCCTCTACTGCCTTATTTTTTTGTGCTTCCATAAATTCAACTTACCTGACATCCGGTTCTTGTGTCAACCGCGATGCATTTTTAACGCGGCGCATACTATCCGGAAAGCCTCAGCGGTCGGGGTATGGCACTCTTCAGGGACAGGTCTGCTTTAACCCTCAGCCATAATCGTCCTGATCGAAAAATTCCGATCCGATCCCGGCCGGCGTGCAATTTGATTTACGTTTGAAGAAGAACCATTTAGGATCATCAGATAAAGAATGCACGCCTCCGGCGTAGTGGTCGGATCATCTCTGCTGCAAAGGAGATTCGAATGAAAAAAACAGGGCTCTTTGTATTTCGCCTGGCAACGGCCTTGGGATTATGTTTATTCCCGCTTCCCTCCAGTGAAATGCCCGGTGAATTCAACCTTCATCTTCTTCCGACTCCTTCAAGCCTTACAATGGGTACCGGGAAACTCGCCATCGATATCAGCTTCCGCGTCGCTATAACGGGTCAAAATACACCGGGACTGGAAGCGGCAGCAACTCGTTTTCTCCACCGTCTGCAGCGGCGTACGGGTATTGCCATGATTTCCAAGACAGTCGAGAATCCCGAAAACGCCCCACTTGAAATCCACTGCACCGGACAGGGCGACCCGGTTCCATCGATCCGGGCCGACGAATCTTATACACTCCAAATTTCCGACAACCGAGCCCGCTTGTCGGCTCCATCTCCAGTGGGAGCCTTCCGGGGATTGGAAACATTCCTGCAACTGGTTCATATCGATGGTGATTCTTTCTTTGTTCCTGAGCTAAAGATAGAAGACCGCCCCCGTTTCCGGTGGAGAGGGCTCCTGATCGACGTATCCCGGCATTTTGAACCGGCTGAAATTATCAAACGAAACCTGGATGCCATGGCGGCCGTCAAGATGAACGTCCTGCACTGGAATTTGTCGAACGATCAGGGCTTCCGGGTCGAGTCGAAGGTATTTCCGAAACTCCACCGGCTAGGATCGGAAGGAAAGTACTACACTCAGAGCGATGTGCGTGAAATCGTGGATTATGCACGCAACCGCGGCATACGGATCGTTCCGGAATTCAACATGCCCGGCCACAGCACTTCCTGGCTGGTTGCCTACCCCGAATTGGCAGCTGCGGCAGGACCCTATGAAATTGAACGCCGATGGGGAGTATTCGAACCCTGCATGGATCCTTCGAAGGAAGAGGTTTACGAATTTCTGGACGCTTTCGTCGAAGAAATGGCCGGGCTCTTCCCGGATGAATACTTCCATATCGGGGGAGATGAGGTCCATGCAACGCAATGGAATTCCAGCGAGAGAATCCGTGATTTCAAAAACCGACACAACCTGTCCGACAACCACGATCTGCAGGTTTACTTCAACCAACGGCTGCTGAAAATCCTTACAAAACATGGGAAGAAGATGATCGGATGGGACGAAATCCTGCATCCGGAACTGCCGAAAGACATCATCGTCCAATCCTGGCGGCAGGATTCACTCGCCAGGACAGTGCATCAGGGCTACCAAGCAATCCTGTCCCGGGGCTACTACCTGGATCACATGCAGTCGGCTTCCTTTCATTACACAGTGGATCCCCTGGGCGATGCCGATCTTTCGGAAAATGAGAAAAACCGTATCCTGGGAGGAGAGGCCTGCATGTGGGGCGAATTCGTAAATCCCGAGAATATTGAGTCCCGCATCTGGCCTCGCGCGGCAGCGATTGCCGAAAGACTATGGTCCCCGGCTGAAGTCAACGATATCCAGGACATGTACCGTCGACTCGAATTCGTAGACCGGGACCTGACTATGCTGGGATTGAAGCACCACGCTTTGTATCTGGAAAAAATTCAGCGTCTGGCCGGGGACATGGATGCCGAGCCTCTTTTGATCTTCGCGGACCTTATCAAACCACCCATACTCACAATAAGGAAGAAGGCGCGGACCTATTACAGCGATACGCCCCTCAATCGCCTGGTGGACGTGATACGGCCGGAAAGCGGCGTGGCGCGCGATTTTTCGGATCTTGTAGACCGCCGGCTGGCGGCTCCTTCCGGAGAAACCGGATCTTCGAAGGAAATCCGGGAATCCCTGGCCTTTTGGTTGGCCAACGACGTGCCGCTTCAGGCCGTCATCGAAAAATCCTATCTTTTAAAGGAGACGCGACCGCTGGCTGAAACCGTAGCGGAACTCTGCAGGTGCGGGCTTGATGCCCTGGATTACCTGGATTCCGGCCAGGGGCCGCCCGAGGCGTGGCGGCAAAAAACCGACGCACTGCTCGAGCGCGCGGAAAAACCCATGGCTGAGATTTATATCGCCATCCTGCCCCCGGTAAAAGTGTTGATCGAAGAGGCATGGCAATAGGGACAGTTATCGGGACGGTTCCATTTCCAAAATGACGTGCGTGGAACCGCGGTCCGGGGCGTCGTAATAGCGGAGTACCCGGGGGTGCCGGCCCAGAATCGAATGGACCCTCTGTCGCTGCACGCCGATGCCGCGGCCGTGGATGATACGCACCTCGCGGTATCCTTTCTCCAGCGCCTGGTAAAGGTATTCCTCAACAAGTTCCCCCATCTCCGCCGGCGGGAAGCTGTGAAGGTCGAGGGTGTCTTCAATGGGTATATTGACAGGATCCATGCTTCCTTTCCCTGTTTGTGGGCTATAATACGCGTGCTATTTATATTGATCTACCCCATCTTCCAATCTTAATTTTAATCAGAGGGTAAAATAATGCAAACACGATTGGAGAAAGACTCCCTGGGAGAACGCGCCATCCCGGCTGATGCATACTACGGCATACAGACTCACAGGGCCATGGAGAATTTTCCCATCAGCGGCCTGAAGGCAAGGCCCGCTTATATTGAGGCAACCGTTCAGGTCAAGAAAGCCGCGGCGACAGTCAACAGCGCGTTAAAAATGCTCGATGCTGCAATAGCGGACGCCGTTACGGCAGCCTGCGACGAAATCCTGAACGGGAAATTAATCGAGTGGTTCGTGGTTGACGTATACCAGGCCGGGGCCGGAACCTCCCATAATATGAACGCCAACGAAGTGATTGCGAACCGGGCTATCGAACTCCTTGGCGGTCAAAAAGGAGACTACACAATCGTCCACCCCAACGACCATGTGAACATGTCCCAGTCGACCAACGATGTCTGCCCGACCGCCATCCGTATCGCCGCGGTAGTGCTCGGGAAAAACCTGATTGCATCCATGCGAAAGATGGAAAACGCTTTTATGGATAAAGCCGCGGAATTCAAAAAAGTTCTTAAATCCGGTCGTACGCATATGCAGGATGCCGTACCGATCACGCTGGGGCAGGAATTCGGAGCCTATGCTGCGTGTATCCGAAAACACTGCGAGGGGATCGAACGCGCCATCGATTCGAACAGAGAGCTGGGCATCGGTGGCACGGCGGTCGGCACCGGGCTGAACGCACACCCGCAATATCGTTCCATGATGGTTCAGGCATTGAGTGCGCAGACCGGGATGGATTTCCGCCAGGCGGACGATTATTTCGAGGCCATGCAGTCTCTCAGACCCTTTGTGGATTTTTCCGGTTCAATTCGTTCCCTGGCGCAGGATCTTACTCGCATCGCGAATGACCTTCGACTTTTGAGCTCCGGGCCGAAAACCGGTCTGGCGGAAATCAACCTGCCGCCGCTGCAGCCCGGATCCTCTATTATGCCGGGCAAGGTGAATCCGGTAGCTGCGGAGATGGTCAATATGGTCTGCTTTCAGGTCATCGGATGTGACGCCACAATCCTCATGGCAGCCCAGGCCGGGCAACTCGAACTGAACGTCATGATGCCGGTTGTCGCCTACAACCTGCTGTATGCCGTCGAGATCCTCCGTAACGCCATCGACATCCTGACAACGCGGTGCCTGGAGGGGATCACGGCCGACGAGACGCGCTGCCGCTCTTACGCGGAGGCAAGCATGAGCGTTGTGACCGTGCTGAATCCTTATCTTGGATATGCCAAAGCGGCGGAAATCGCTCATGAGTACCTCGCTTCGGGAAAAACAATCCGCCAGATAATCCTGGACCGCGGTCTCATGAACGAAGAACAACTCGACAAACTCTTCGACCTTCAAAAAATGACAGAAATTCATTAATTCAGGTAAAACGGTATTACTTCAGCAGCCTTCACGGATCCTTAGAAACTTCACCCTTCATTCGACACCCAGCCGCATTCCGAGTCGAAGCATGTAAAACTTAGACGTTGGACCTTTGACGTTCGATTTTATTCTCTGTGCCAGTGTGCAGTAGCGAATTTATCCTCCGGTGCGTATTTCAGCTCCAATTCGCCGCCGAAAACCCTGTGAATCGATTTGGCAATGCGGGCGACGAGGTGTTCGGTTGTTGTTGAAATTTCAATTCCGTTGCGAACTTCTTTCATTCTGATAATTCTCTCAAGAGGGCGTTCCTCCTGAGTCTGTTTTTCAACATTGCGTATTCGCGCCAGAAGCTCCTGACGGTGACGAGCCGCGAAAGCGCCGCTGCATTGAATGATTCCTCCGACCCATCCCTCTCGAATCTGCAGGCATGCCGGGCATAACTTTTCCTGCCGGATCTTTCCTTTCGAGGATGCGCCTTGTTTCCAGACTCCGTCCTGGTATAGAAGATTACATTTCGGGCAGAACGTATTGGATGGATATTTAATCGATCGCTCTTCCGTTCCTCCTACCCCGCCTCGTTTCTGTTTTCGGATAGTTTCACGCAGATGTAACCTTTTGGTCATTGGGCTTCCTCCTAAACATATAAACAACAGATACCGGTTCAGTACTAGCCTTGAATTAATGCAGAAGCGCTGCAAAGGACCCTTTATTTGGTCTGACCAGGCGTTCAAAATCCGAAGAAGACATTTGAATGGTTTCCGCGTGGGTCCCGGCATTAAAGGATATTTTCGGCAACGATCCCAGTTTTTCGTCCATCCATACATCCAGGTGATAGATGTTCCCCAGGGGCGGCATTGCGCCCAGTTCGCATTCCGGGAAATAATCTGCAAACTCCTCTTCTGTGGCCAAACGAATCCAGCGGGTTTTTAAAAGGCTGCCCAGCTTACTCAAATCAACACGGTGGTTTGCTGGAACCGCGGTCATTATCATTTTCTTGTCATCGGACACGACCATAACCACCTTGGCCAGCTTTTTCCCGCTGATATGCTGCGCCTGCGCAATCCCCTGGGCGGTGTATGCGGGCGGGTGCCGGTAGGATTGATAGGGAATATGATGAGAATCCAGATAATCACTGATACGCGACGGAATCGGCATGTTGTCCTCCTTTCAATACGTTTTATTCAAATGATTTCAAGACCAAACGTCGCAGATATGCCTGGCTTAGCATTAACGGTTCAAGCAGGTAATGCACGGATCGAAACACAAATATCCTTTCGCCTTCGGGACATACCCGCCGGTCCATCAAACTGTAATTCGGCTACAATCCGATCCAAGGCATGCACCCTCTGCCCAATTTGCGGTTGATGTTTGATCGATGAAATGGAGGCAGTTCACACATGATCTGCTCCTAATGTAAAGGCTTTCCAGTAATGGTATACCCTTTCAGATTCGGGTTCTACAAATAATTTTGTGAATCGGGCAGGTGAATTAGGCAGGCTTAGGAGTGGAGATTAGAAGCCTATTCGATTGTTGTATCCAGGATATGCCGCTGGTGGAGGTAATACTCCGCGAGTTTTGTATTTGCGGTGGCGATAAGTTGTATCTCGTCGGTAATCTTGGGCAGCAATTTCCCCGGTATCAGCATGTAAAATTCGTCGTCGCCCAGGGCGTTGTAGACGCGATTTCCCATACAACCGGCACTTGTTATGGCCGTTTCCATCAATACTTTATGGAAAAGCATACACGTCGGCTTACCGAAAGGGGCGACCTGAATCTTGATCCGCCTTCTCGAAGCGGCTTCCTGCAGAACCATGGCTTGCAACGGGCGTACCATAAGAACCGCAATATCGGGTCCCACAGGCGTATCTCCCAATGGAGAATAAACGACCACTTGAGGATTTTCCGCTGTCCGGGGTACGGAACGTATATCATTCAACTGAATGGAACCGGAATCGCTCAGGATCTGCAGTGATTTTTCCAGCTCTTCGGCGTGTCCCGGAGGAAGCGGAAGATTGCAGGAGTAGCAGCCAACGGAGCAATTGTAGTGATCGGCAGGGACGGTGTAGAAAGTCATACCACCTGAAGCAATTCCGAAGAAGCTGCATCCGGACGGAGCCTTGCCTGCGAATTTGGGCACCCCCTGGGGCGGACTTGTGAGAAACGTTACGGCTACGGGACGCTTGGAGATGCCGACGGTTTCACGCAACTCAAATTCAATAATGGAAAAGTCCGGCATTGATTGAACTCCTTCGATTCCCGCTTTCAACGACAAATTACTCCGCCATTCGGCTCTTATTAAGAAATTACCATAAACGGTATAAAAAACCCGGTATTTTCGGACGCAAAAAAGGGCGGATCCGTTTCCGGAACCGCCCTTTCGAGATGCCTTTTGTTAGCCGGCATTTGGTATTATGAGATTCCCAGCTTAAACTTGAGGGAGTTGAGCGTATTCTTCATCAGCATGGTAATCGTCATGGGACCGACGCCGCCGGGTACGGGAGTAATCAGTCCCGCGATTTCCTTCGCCGCGTCAAAGTCCACATCGCCCCGAAGAATAGCAACTTTCTTGCCGGTCTTTTCGCTGATTTTCTCTCCAACCCTGTTGACGCCGACATCGATGACGCAGGCTCCCGGCTTGATCCACTCAGGTTTCACGAGACCGGGCACTCCCGCGGCCACGATCAGAATGTCCGCCCTCAGGCAATGAGCTGCAAGGTCTTTCGTCCGGGTGTGGACAACTGTAACGGTTGAATTGGCGCCCGGGCCTTTCTGGAGCATCATGTTGGCGATCGGTTTGCCCACAATATTGGAACGTCCGACAACCACCACTTCGGCACCGCTGGTCTCAACGCCGGCGCGCACGATCATTTCCTGAATTCCGGCAGGCGTACAGGGCGGGAATTTCAGTTCGGACCCGCCAATCATGAGGCGCCCGACATTTACGGGGTGGAATCCATCAACATCCTTGTCGGGATCGATAGCATTCAGAACCTTCTTTTCATTGATCTGGTCGGGAAGAGGCAGCTGAACAAGAATACCGTGGATGGAATCGTCCTTATTATACTTGTCTATCAGGGCAAGAAGGGCTTCTTCAGAAATATCATCCGGCTGGTTGTCCTGAATTTCCTTGAATCCGAGTTGCAATGCGGTCTTGATTTTCAGAGTGACGTAGGAAACAGAAGCCGGATTCTCCCCTACCAGAATAGTGACGAGGCCGGGCACCTGCCCGTGGGATGCTTTGATTTTTTTCACTTCCTTGTCGATTTCGCGAAGGATTTCTTCTCTGATTTCGGTTCCTTTGATTAATTTTGCAGTCATTTTCTTTCCTTTAAAATTAAAATAAAGCGGCAGGCGCTTTAACTTTTATGTGACTTGTAATTGCGGTAAATCCTTTTGTTCACAAATCCGGGGCTTCAAGCACCCTGCCGGTCCTTCGATGAAACCATCCAGGCTCGATTTCATTCCACTCCCGTATCGCAGGAACGGCAGGGAGAATGCTGTCGAAATGCGGAATTCTATTATTTGCCCTTAAGCTGTGCATCGTTCTGCTTGATGAATTCTTGTATCTCTTCCGCCATTTCAAGAAGCCGAAGCCATTGCTCCTTATAGAGAGTTACGGGGAATCTGCCCAGTCCATAAACCGAAAGCGCCCCTTTCTGACTTACTTTCAGGGACAAACTCTTCGAGGATGATCGTTTGAGCGCGTCGTTCTCCGCTTGCAGTCTCTCTATTTCAGCCTTCAGATCGTCATCTGCCATTATTTTGCCCTCCTACAAGAGCCGATTTGGATATTCCCGGGATCTTACGCATTTATTGAATCCAACGTTGCCCGGATCCTGAAATTTTCTTTGCAGGGCCGCCGGGCGTACAATGCTTCCGATTTAATAAATGCAATGGAGCTTTCTTCAAAACACAAGGCACTCCGTTCATTCGTGTAAAACCTGGAAATTTTACACTATGGACGGGCTTAGAAACACCCCCTATTTCGAGTACTGTATGCATCCGGCGGGAAAACGGTGACATAATAATTTTTTTTTGAATACTTGAATATAACCACTCTCGTTTTTCTGTGCATTGACACGGCAAATACAAGGGGATTATCGTTAAGGTGGAAGGCGCCATGATCTCCCGACGAGATTTTATATCCGCAGCTTCGAAAATCGGGCTCCTGGCCGGATGGCCGGTTGTATGCAAGCAAACCATCTGGGGTGCCGGTGCAGCCCATTATGCCCTGAAAGACAATTTTGTCCAGGATGCTCCCAGGGCGCGATACTGGACATCCACGGCACTGGCTGGAACAGACTGCGTCCAATGCCATCAACTGGAAACCGTGTCGGATAAAGAGTGGCACGACGGGAAACCCGTTATCGTAAAATGCCTTCTCTGCGCCCAGGCCTGTTCCCTTAAACCAGGAGAACGCGGCAAGTGCCGTGCGCGCATGAATGTCCAGGGCGAGCTGCGCAGCCTAGTCTACGGGCACCCGGTTTCCATTAATATCGATCCCATTGAGAAAAAGCCCTTCTACCATTTTCTGCCAGGTTCGACCGCACTTTCCCTGGCAACTTCCGGATGTCCGTTAAGTTGCAAATTCTGCCAAAACTGGGAGATTTCCCAATCCAGACCGGAAGATTTCAATACTTCGTTCGTTCCCCCGGAAAAGATAGTACAGGCAGCGGCAAACCGGCAATCACCTATCATTGCCTTTACCTACAATGAACCGACAGTCTTTATGGAATACCTGGCGGATATCGCTTCCCTGGCCGCAGAACAGAAGTTGCGCTCCGTACTGGTAAGCTGCGGTTTCATGAACACGGAACCATTGAAAGAAATGTGCGGACTGCTGAATGCCATTAAAATAGACCTGAAGGGATACAGCAGAGATTTTTATCGCGACGTATGCGGGGCAGAACTGCAACCTGTTCTCCGCAGCGTCCGCCAGATAGCCAGAAGTGGAACACATCTTGAGATCGTCAACCTGGTAGTGCCGACATTAAACGATTCGGATAAGATGCTAAAGGATCTGATTGACTGGATCGCGGGAGAGATCGGTCCGGATGTTCCGGTCCATTTCTCCCGATTCCATCCGGATTTTCGGCTTCTCAATCTTCCGCCCACGCCGGTGACTACGCTGGAACGTTTCCGCGATCACGCCATGAGCCGGGGACTGCATTACGTGTATATCGGCAATGTACCGGGCCATTCCGGAAACAATACCTTCTGCCCTCAATGCGGCAAAACGGTGATCCAAAGAAGATCTTTTTTCGTGGAAGAAACGAATTTGAAAGATGGTTGCTGCAGTTTCTGCGGCCGCTCGATCGCGGGCGTTTGGTCCTGATCTCTGCCTTAACCGACAAACTGTTTTTATAATCGGGAATATTCTCAATGAACAAATTCACGGCACTTATTGCCACAATCCTGACAGCGCTTTGGGGATTTATCCCTTCCGGAATCAGCGAGGATCTCAAGCTTTCTGGAATCCGTCCCCCGGCGGTCGCCGGGCAATTCTATCCGTCAGATCCTGAAAAACTCGAACAGGCGATCCGTCAGTTCATCCGGGAATCGGTCGCGATTCCCATGGAGAATCCAATCGCCATAATGGTTCCGCACGCCGGATATATCTACTCCGGCCAAATAAGTGCCGATGCATTTCGGCAGGTTATGGACCGCGATTACGAAGTATTCATAATCCTCGGAGTCAACCACACTACCGGTGGTTTCCGCGGCATCGCCCTGGCGGGATACGAAAGCTACCGAACACCCCTGGGAGATGTTCCGGTCGACCGAACGCTTACGAAAGCTCTCATGGAGCAATGCGGCGATTGCGTACAAAACCGGGAAGTTCACAGGAGAGAGCATTCGATTGAAGTCCAGGTCCCTTTCATTCAGGTTCTGTTTCCGGATGCGAAAATTGTACCCGTAATCATCCATCCACCGGACCCGGATCTCTGCAATCGCTTCGGTCGCACGCTGGCCGGTGTTCTGCAAGACAAAAAGGCTTTGATTGTGATCAGTTCGGATTTGTCCCACTATCCAGCTTACAAAGATGCGGTTGCATCGGACCGAAAAACAATCTCGACCATCGCCGGTCGGAATCCCGATAAAATCGCATCCTTAATGCGCGATCTGGATGCGCCGAACCTGGACACCCGAGCGTGCGGAGAGGCTGCGATTCTGGCGGGGCTTACAGCGGCAAGGGTTCTCGGCGCCAGTCGCTCTATCGTCATCGGATACTCCAATTCCGGGGAGGTTTCCGTTGGAGATCGGGAAAAGGTAGTCGGATACGGCGCCATTGCCTTTACTGCAGGAGAGGCTTCGGATGATACAAGCAAACTGGATCGCCCCGAACAACCCGGTTCGGCGACACCGCTCAATGAATCGGAAAAGAAACTCCTTTTGTCATATGCACGCGAAACAATCCGTCAATACCTCACGACACAGACAGTCCCGCTTGCAAGAAGATTCCCTCCCCGTTTGAACTTCAAACAGGGTGCCTTCGTCACACTGAAAAAAGATGGCCTGCTTCGCGGCTGTATCGGAAATATACTCCCGGAAGATGAACTGGTCAGAACGGTAGGCAAAGTAGCGTGGCAGGCTGCGATAAAAGATCCGCGGTTTCGACCGGTGGAACTGAAAGAGCTGCAGAGCCTGGAAATTGAGATTTCGGTTCTCACCCCGATGGAGTCGATAGACGATCCTAGCAGGATCGTTGTGGGCCGGGACGGTGTTCTTTTATACAAGGAAGGACGATCCGCCGTTTTCCTGCCCCAGGTGGCACCGGAAAACGACTGGAGCCGGACGGAAATGCTGGAAAACCTTTGTATGAAAGCCCGCCTGCCGTCAGGATGCTGGAATCAGAACGCCGTATTCAAAACTTTCCAGGCTGAAGTGTTCAGCGAAACAGATAGCAGGTAACAAGTTGTTGGAAATCAGCTACTGGCGGAAGCATTCTTCAGAGGTCAGGAATTTTGATATTTCGCTGGTTCCGAATATAGCTTGAGGTCAAAAGTCGACCGTTCACGGCCTTTAAAATTTAATTTCAATCTTCGATCAATTCATGCCATTTCCCAAACCAGTCAGAACTCCCAATTTTGCCCATGCATCGTCCACGCGGCTTTTCGGGATAGGATTCATTTCCATCCTGGGTCAGGTCATTCTGCTTCGGGAACTCAGTGTCGCCTATTACGGGGTGGAATTGATTTATACCCTGGCGATAGGAATCTGGCTCATCTTCAACGGATTGGGAACCATAATCGGGCGCAGTGGAAAACATCCATCGTCAAGCTGGACACATTTTCTGTTCCTAATGCTCTCAATAGCCATCCCGGCCGGGATCGTATTCATCCGCGCCATCCGTGTCATTTTTTACGGCACGCCCGGCGCATATCTTCCTCTACACGTACAAATAACCGCCATGGCGGCGTCGCTTCTTCCCTTCGGGCTCCTGCTGGGTCTCCTCTTTCGATGGACGGCCCGGACATACATCAAAGAAGGCAAATCACTGGCTGCGGCGTATGCCATAGAAAGCATGGGAGGCATCGCAGGCGGACTGTGTTCCACCCTGTTTCTTAAATTCGGGTTGCAGAACTTTGTTATAGGCCTGCTTTGCGCCCTGACTGCAGCAGTGCTGGCGGTCCCGGTCGCGAAATTGAACGGCGGCCGGCTCCTGCGTTCAGCAGCTTCCGTCACAGCCGGATTATGGATTTTATGCTTATGGAATGCATCGTTTCTTGACCATTTCATGACATCCTGGACGCACCCGGATCTGATTACCACCCGGGACACACCCTATTCCAGGATTACGGTATCGCGCCTGGAGGACCAGGTGACCGTTTTTGAAAACGACACTCTGCTGTTCGACTCAGAAGGTCTCCAGGTGGAGGAATTCGTTCATCTTTCAGCTCTGCAGCATGCAAATCCGGAAAGCGTTCTGGTTCTTGGAGGGGGAGTCGAAGGGATACTGGCGGAAGTGCAGCCCCATTCTGCTGAAATCGTAGATTATGTCGAGCTAAATCCGGTCCTTCTGGACATAGCACGCAGGCAGCTCCCCCGGAAATTCCGGGACGCGCTCCAAGCTGCAAACGTTCGGATTATTATCGGGGATCCTCGCACTTATCTGAAAAAAGCTTCCAGCTATGATCTTATCCTTGTCGGCATGCCCGAACCGTCGTCCGGGCAGACCAATCGTTTCTATACTCTTGAATTCTTTCGTCAATGCGCTGAAAGGCTGAATCCCGGCGGAATACTGACCTTCCGTTTACCGGGCGCGGAAAATTTCATGTCCCCGCAAAGAATCCATCGAATGGCGAGTATTTTCCTTGCGGCCAAATCGGCCTTTCCGGAGGTTCTGGTCGTGCCGGGAAACAATCATATCTTCCTCTGCTCTGCCAATCCTCTTACGATCGATCCCGACGTTCTTGCATCGAGGATGCAAGAACGGAATATAAATTCCAGGATCGTCTCGCCGGCTTATCTTCGATACCTATTCACCAATAACAGGTTTATAGAAACCGCGAACGCCCTGAAGTCCGCGGAAGCGCCCGTAAACACAGACTCCAGACCGATCAGCTTTCAATATACCCTCATGATCTGGCTGTCAAAATTCATACCTTCCCTGAACCAATGGGATTTTCCCGCTTTTCATGCAGCAAACAACCGTACACTGTATCCCGCTGGTTTCATAATCTTCGTGATCTCCGCAGCATTGCTTTTTCGCACGAGCTGGAAAACGCGCCGCGCCGCTCTCGCGGGCATTGCCGGCTTTATGGGAATGGTACTGGAAACCATCCTCCTTCTCAGGTTTCAGATTAAAAATGGCGTCCTTTTTCAGGATGTGGGTATCCTGCTTACAAGTTTCATGGTCGGACTTGTTCTGGGTGCCGCCACCATAGGGAAACGTGGTCGTCCCCTGTCCAGATGGACGGGGACTGGAATAATCGCCGGATTTTTTCTGCTGAGCCTTTTTCTCGGATCGGTTCTCCACTTCGACCGCAGTGCAAGTCTGCCCGTCACTTTTCTCCTATTGCTGCTATCCGGCTTTCTGGTTGCGGCGACCTTCGTATATGCCGGCCTCAAAGAACCCGGAGACCAGGAACATTCCGTTGCGCCGCTGTTCTCGGCCGACCTGATAGGAGGCGGGATGGGATCGATCCTTGCCAGCCTCGTGATGGTCCCGGCCGCGGGATTGAGCCTGTCGGTCTTTCTTTTAATACCTCTCTCGGTCCTGTCGCTATTGCTTGTACTGAGATCGGGCTAGCAATCCCAAACGAGCGTCCGCAAATGCGACCTAATGTTCCTGTATTACGGTTCCTCTATGCTCTATGATACAGTGAGTTTTTTCCCTACAATGGGCGAACACAGGGTTGGCCCCTACAAAAAAGGAACTGCATGGTACAAAGGGAATCGGATGGGAAAACCGCCCTGGTTACAGGCGCAACCGGATTCATAGGGGGAAACCTCGTCCATGCCCTTTTGCAGAAGGGATACTCCGTTACCTGCCTTGTGCGGGATTGCAGCGATACCCGGTTGCTCCAGAAACTTCCCGTTCGCCTGGTCCCCGGCAGTCTTGAAGATTCCACATCGATTCGAAATGCGGCAAAGGGAGCTCGGGTGATTTTTCATATTGCCGGCCTGACCAAAGCACCCAACAGGGATAAGTTTTTTCTCGTTAACCGGAAAGGGACATCCACACTTCTTGAAATCCTTTCAGAAACCGTTCCCCGGCCGGTTAGATTCGTTCATACCAGCAGCCTGGCGGCGGCGGGACCAAGTGCCCTTGACCGGCCGCTCACCGAAGAGGATACACCGAAGCCGGTCTCCTGGTACGGAGAAAGCAAGCTGGCGGCCGAGGAGGAAGTGCGGAAATATGCCAATGCCTTCCCGGTCACGATCCTTCGCCCCTCGGCCGTCTACGGCCCCGGAGACATGGATATTTACGTGATTTTCAAAATGATACAGAGGGGCTGTCTTGTCACCCCGGGCCGGTTCACCCGTCAATTCAGCCTGATCCACGTGGGCGATCTGGTAGACGCCTTCATTAAAGCGGGAGAATCCACCATCCCTTCTGGAGAAGTTTTCTTTATCTCCCGCCCGGAGATTCATACCTGGGAGGAGGTCGGTCGTGAAATCGCCAGGGCATTGGAGAAAAAATTCCGCCGATTTTTCTTCCCGAAATGGCTCGCTCTCACCGCCGGTGCCGCCGGGGACTTTTATTCCTTGCTCACCGGCAATACCGTCGTCCTCAACATGCAGAAGGTCCGGGAACTTCTGCAACCCTCATGGACCTGTAACTCGTTCAAAGCACGGTCGGTTTTGGGTTTCAATCCCGCCATCGAATTAAAATCCGGGGTTAGCGACACGGTACAGTGGTACCGCCAACAGGGCTATCTGTAGCGTGCCTCGCCTTCCTCCCCATTGCCACCCAGCCGGGTTTCGACTGAATAAATTAAATTGCAACTCCAGTCGAAAAACGCTATGTTCGTGGCATTAAACAGGGATTATTAAAGGTTTCATATTACGGATACAGAGTCGCAGGATCGGCAGCTTTATAAATTAGGCCTGATTCAGGAAAAAATGAGCTAAAATAAGATGAAATCTTTCAGTGTTTTAAGCGACTCGGATATATTTGTGATTTCTATTGGCAATAAATTAAATCCACTTGAGGTATTCAACCGGAAGAACATTCACAATCTGATCTGCATTCCAGATTCGTGGTGCCTGAATAAGGGGAATGACTCAAATGCCGTTACAACTCCATTGATACCTGCTGTTTTATCCGGTGGGGAGTGAACTATTAAATGAATACGTTCGATCCGGACCTCCTGAGCACTCTGAAAGATGCGGTCCACAACGTCACCTCAAGAGATTCGGGAAACATAAATTCGGGAACAAAAATTTCTGAACTGGGGCTGAACTCCGCCGCACTGGTGGAATTGATTGGAATCCTGGAAAAGAATTTCTCGATTCATATCAAAAACAAGGAAACAGCCCTGCTAAGCAGCGTCGGGGATCTGTTAAGCCTCGTCCGCAATCATATGCCACCCCACGGCCAGGTCCTGGAACCAGCATGCCCGTCGAGTAACAATGCAAGTCAACGAATTGGAATTTCGGGCAACGGAGCACGCTGCAATATCGCCCAGTTCCCGGAAGTACAAAAACTGGGACGGAGGCTGGACGAATTCGACCAGATAGGCGTGAAGAATCCCTACTTTGAAGTTCACGACAGCATAGCACGGAACCGAACCAGTATCGGCGGCGTTGAAATGCTGAATTTCTCCAGTTACAACTACCTGGGATTCTCAGGCCACCCCGAAGTTATGAAAGCGGCCAAAGCGGCGATAGACCAATATGGGACATCGGTGTCCGCCAGTCGCCTGGTTTCGGGAGAACGTCCCATCCACCGCCGACTGGAAAAAGCGCTGGCGTCCCACATCGGAGTCGAAGATGCAGTGGTTTTTGTCAGCGGCCATGCCACCAATGTAACAACTATTGGCCATCTGTTCGATCACAACGATCTTATCCTTCACGATTCCCTGAGCCATGACAGTATAGTTCAGGGCATATACCTCTCGGGCGCAAAAAGAAAATCCTTCCTTCATAACAATATGGATAATTTGGAAAGTCTTCTGGAACGGACTCGGGACCAGTACCGCCGAGTTCTGATATGTTCCGAAGGTCTTTTCTCCATGGATGGCGACATTTGTGACCTGCCCCGGCTTATCGAAATTAAAAAACGTTTCCACTGCAACCTGATCATCGACGAAGCTCATTCGATCGGAGTACTCGGACCCGCGGGGCGGGGAGTCTCGCATCACTTCCCCGGCATCGACCAAAAGGACGTCGACCTCTGGATGGGCACGCTTTCGAAATCTTTCGCCGGCTGCGGCGGCTATATTGCAGGCACCGAATCGCTGGTTCGCTACCTCAAGTTCACAGCTCCGGGATTCCTGTTTTCGGTCGGCATGTCGCCGCCCATAGCCGCGGCAGCACTGAAATCGCTGGAGTTGATGCAGAAGCACCCGGAAATCGTGGAGAAGCTTCGCGACCGCTCAAAGCTTTTTCTCGATCTCGCGCAAAAAAGGGGGATCGACACGGGAAAGTCCGTAGGTATCGCCGTGGTTCCCGCAATCATCGGAGACTCGATGAAATGCGTCCGCATAAGCCAGGCTCTGGCGGCGAGACGCATCAACGTACAGCCGATCATTCATCCCGCCGTTGAAGAAAATGCCGCAAGACTCCGTTTTTTCATCAGCGCAACACATTCGGAAGAAGAAATTCATCACGGCGTCAACGTTCTTGCAGAAGAATTGAGTGGTTCATAGATGTGTGAATGTGAGAATGTTACAGGCCGTGTCTCTAGAATGCGGGAGACGAACGCAAAATGCAGCTGCAGCCACCTGACTTCTGCATTCTTATAGCGTCTTCTGATAAATCCTGTAGCGTTTATACAAACGGGCTTCAAACAGCTGCATGCTCCGGTTGATCAAATCGTTTGATTCGAGCGTCCAGGATAATTCGCCTTCCCGGTACCCCGCCTTGATGCAGCGCCGGTAAGATTCGTAATAGAGAGCGGCTCCCAGGCCACTCCAGTTCTGCGCCCGCTTGACGATCCCCAGTGCCAGCGTACGAACCCGGCGTACCCGGCGGGCATGATAAAGCAGCAACGGCAATCCTATCGGGAACAAACGTCCGTTGATTTTCTTCAGCGCCTGGTTGATATCCGGCAGCGTCAGGGCGAATGCCACCGGCTCGTTGTCCCTTTCGGCAATCAGCACCACCCGGGGGTCCACGATCGCCTTGAGGGACTTTGCCGTATGCCTGAACTCGGCATCGGTCATCGGAACGAATCCCCAGTTGTTGCTCCACGCGTCGTTGTAAATTTTTCGGATGATTTCAACTTCTTCTTCGAAGTGTTTCATATCAATCGCGCGCACGCGTATCTTCGATCGAGCCATGGATTTAACCGCCACCCGAATGATCTTGGGATTCAGGTCAAAATCGCCTGCCCGGTTCCAGGCATACAGGTCCATGGCCTTTTCAAAACCGGCCGCCATAATCAATCCCGGATAATAATCGGGATTGTAACCCATCAATACCGACGGGGGGCTATCGAATCCTTCCACCAGAAGTCCGGTCGTTTCATTGGTCGAATAACTCACCGGTCCGCGCAATAACGCCATCCCCCGATTGCGTGCCCAGTGCGCGACATGATCGAGAAGCGCGGTTGAGACGCCCCGTTCATTGATCGATTCAAAAAACCCGAAGAATGTCGCATTTTCATTGTGAAATCGATTGTGATTTCTGTTGAGAATGGCCGCTATGCGGCCGACACACCGGCCGTTTTGCCGGGCCAGGAAGAAATCGGCCTCGGAATGGATGAAAAACGGATTTTTGGATTTATCCAATAGCGCCTTCATTTCTGAGATCAGGGGAGGCACCCAATTGGGATCGCGGCGGTATATTTCCCAGGGAAGCATGATAAAACGTTTAAGATCACTGCGACTTGTAACGGGAATGACTTCAATAGGATTCATGGTAAAGATCCGTCGGCGTCCACCCGTCCGTAGCGGGATCCGACCTAGGGTAATAATGCTTCGCAAAGAATGATTTTAGGATTTCAAGGAAAAAGGCGGCCCCCTGCGCTACTTTATGGGAAAATCCTCTTCAACGACAGTATCGCAATCTTCAAAGCTCCTGGCGATCAGTATATCCAGATTATCCAGCCTTATCCCGGTCTGGTTTATTCGCTCGAACACAGCGCAGACACTCGGAATATCGTATCCTTCAAGACAGATGAGCGGCACGCTGTATTCCGAAAACATGCCTCGCAACTGCTCCAGATTCATTTCAGTTTCCGGGGAAGCCCCGGGCAAACAGCGGCAATAATCCGACGGCAGATCCGGAACATCCTTCAACCGTATCAGCCATTTGCCGTCAACATCCCATCGATGCCGGTAATACTCGTGTTCAAAGAAAAAAACCGCGTTTTTCAAATCGAAGTACAGGGTGAAATCAAAATCATACTTTTCTCTGATTTTCCCGGCACCTCCGTGAAACGACACATGCAGGGAGGTGGCGCGTTGCTGTCCATCCAGAATATAGGAACGGCAGGGATCTCCTTCATCCCCATTGCCGGGGATGTAAAATCCTCCCAGGTGCCGGTGAACGTGCAGATAGGTACGGGTTTTCCAATACAGGATGCTGCCGATGGGATAGCGCTCATAGATGCTGTGCCAGAGATGGATGATATTGTCGGGATCCCAGACATACGGGCGTTGAAATGTCGGAATAAGAAAACGGCCCTCATCCAGTTTCCGTATTAAATCTCCGATACGTTCCTCTTTGATGCTGATTTTACGACTGCGATAATCCAAGTCAGCCTGCTTCATTTAATCCAATAATCCATTCACTTATCCGAGATTTCACCCTATCATCCAGGGCATCCGTCAATCTTTAGGTTTGACCAGCGACTTCCAGGTCATACGAGTTAAAAAGCTTCCTGCGACATTTTTTTCCATTTCCAGGAACAGGGGCCAGGGCGCGGTGAAAGAAAGCACCTGGGGACCGAGAATGGTCCGAACATTTCTCCGGGCGGTGATATCGGTCAACCCGACCAGGCCGCGGGGCCGGTCGCGCTCGAGTTCCCGGTAGGCAAAAACGCCGGGCACCTGGCAACCGGCAGCCCAGGGAACGATGACGCTTTCCTTATCGGGCCCGCCATAGCCTGCAAGGAGAACGAGGGCTGAAAGACCGTCCGGATCGACAAAAAACGTTACATTCTTTATCTCGTCCTGATCCGGGTCAACAAGATCCAGCGGTTTGACGATTACATACTTGGCCGGGATATCCTGCATCGGCAGGCTCCGCACAAATCGTTGCGCATCTTCGGGTGACTTTATATAGCGTTCTCCGGCTATAAAATCGTCCGCCATTCTTCCATAGCCCATGGATTTCATCTTTTCGCTGATAGAAGATCCTTGTTCGGAGTCTTCATTGCCGCTCGAGAGGAACCCGCAGAAACAGCTGAGGCCTCCCGGGAAACTCTCATACTGGTTGCCAAATCCCAGGCCTACGCCACCGCCCCAGCAACCGTAGGTTTTGCGGTCAAAGGCTCCGGATATACCCCGTGTTGCCGCCGCTGCAAAAAAACTGACGACGCACCCCCACTGCTGCGATTTAAACCGGGCAACATCCTTGGGTTCTTTATCGGACCAGACAACTGCGACAGGTTGCGTTTCCAGATTTATTGCATCCGCTATGGCACTTTTCATATCGGTTTCCCTCCCGCTGATTTACCAGCAACCATTTATTATCCCCAATTCCAGCCGGAGACCATCATATCAATTGAATTATTTCTGCAGAAGTTGAAAGTATCCAGCTTGACTCAACCTTCTTCGATTCATTATTGTAGTCTTTCCCGGAGACAGGCAACCAAGGATACGATTTAAGACAAAACATTTTAATCTACCGTCGTCACTTAGGGGAAAAATAATCGAATCCGGTAAAAATTCTACATTCATACAGGAAGCTGCATTATGATCACGATGAAATTCGGAGGCACTTCGGTAGGCGATATCCAGAGGCTTAAAGACGTCGTCACAATCGTAAAAACCCACATGCCCATGAAGCCTGCCGTCATTGCGTCCGCCATGTCCGGGGTCACCGATACCCTGCTCGAAACAGCACATCTTTCCGCACAGCGGGAAACCGACGAGGTTCAAAGAAACTTCGAGGCACTGAAAGAAAAGCACGCTAATGTGGCAGACGCCCTGGTCGGCAACCCGGAACGCAAAATAGAACTGACCGATAGGCAAACGGTGATTTTCGACGAGCTGGGCAATCTCCTGCGCGGAGTGGATCTGCTCAAGGAACTCAGCCCCCGATCCCTGGATGCCATCGCTTCATTCGGAGAAATCCTATCATGCCTGCAAATTGCGGCTGTATTA
>DKBB01000081.1 GCA_002451015.1 Acidobacteria bacterium UBA6911 | reverse complement strand
TTTTAGCTCCGACCGTAGGTCGGAGCTATTCACGCAATGCGGGCCATGCTATATACTCGAAAGGAATACCGGGATCCTTATTTCCTGTTCGTTGTTTTAATTGTGGCGGAAGGTCGGATTCTGTGGAACCCTATAGGGCCGGAGCAGTGTAAATAAGGAGAGCCCCGTATAGCCCGGGAGAGAGAAACGCGGAAACGATTGAAGGATTGAGTCTTTGATAAAGGACGGCTAATATAGTGACTTCCAAAATTCAGGAACAAGCGATGGTACGACGAGGTATTCAATATCTTTTGGTAATAGTGGCGTTCATGGTCGCCGGATCCGTTTTTTCTTCCGCGCAGAGCTTCGTTACTCTTCCGGAGCTTAGTACGAAGCGGCTATTAAACAACCTCCAGGTTATCGTAGCACCGACTCCCTACCTGGACGAGAGTATGGCTATAGGCCTGGTCGTCCGTTATGGGTCCGCATTTGACGGGGCAACCAAAGGAGGGGTGGCCCACTTTTTATCCAGGATGTTTCTTAAAGCCACCGTTGATAAAACAAGCTCGGATATAAAGGAAGAACTGGCATATCTGGGCGCAACTCTGGATGTTGCATGCGATTGGGACGGCTTCCGGTTTGTATTGAGAGGGAATAGTGCATCCTTCGAACGTGCGCTTCTGCTTCTGTACCAGGTAGTTTGTGAAGCCCGGTTTACGGAAGAAGACGTCTCGGCCGTAAAGAGGGAAATCCTGGAGGATCTGCAGCAAGCCCCGGATCCCCGCACCAACATTTACGGGCAGTTCGAGAAGTTACTGTTCAAAGGAACGACTTACGGAAGACCTCACAGAGGAATACCGGAAATTGTCTCTACAATAACTTCCGGGGACCTCAGGTATTTTTATCGAAAACATTTTTCTCCGGGGGACGCGTCCCTGGTGGTGGTCGGCAAAGTGCCCCCCGAACAGCTTCTGCAAAAAGCCACTCGGATTTGGGGGCTTTGGATTCGAAAAGACAGGATTCCTTTTACGTTCGCTCCAGCCCGCGAACCCGCGGAAGATATACATCTCATTGAAGACGATCCCGGTTCGGCAGCCGTTCAGTTTATTCTGGGGAATTTTTCTCCTCAACGCTCCAATCCCGTCTTCGGCAATGTGATACTGTCGGCTCGAATCCTGCAGGAAAGATTGAGAAAAAGCCTTCCGACATCACTTCTGACCGTGGGATTGGAGGGGCGACGGATGCCCGGTGCCTTTTATATCCAGGGACAGGCAGCGGCCGAGGAGGCTGTCGACCAGATTCTGAAAATACAGGATGCTCTGGCGGAAATTAAAAAGGTCCCTGTTTCGGCACAGGAACTGGCCGATGCACAGAATCGAATCATTGAAGAATTCAACAGCGAACTTAAAACTACGGACGGATTATGCCGGATTATGCTGGATTCGGAACTGTTTCGTCTTGGAAGCAACTACGCCTCCTCTTTTCCGAACAGGATCAGGGATTGCAATACGGACGCCGTCATGCAGGCATCCAGGGATTATTTTCTCCCCGGCAAAAAAATCTTGATTCTCAGGGGTTCTGTAAATACCTTGCTTCCCGAGCTCGAACGCCTTGGTGAGTTCAAGCGGCTTCTCCCCTAGGGAAGTCTCAGGGGGCTCTGATGTTACTCCACGATTTTACCGATTTTCTGAGGCTCTCTGCCGCCCTACACCTGCAGTTATCCGCACAAAGTGTGGGGAAGGACAATATTCTGAGAATTGTCACGAATCGAATGCCCTTCAACCAGCCGGGCGACCGTGAAGTTCTGCTTCAGGTGTTTGAATATCTTTCGGATGCCTACGGAATGAGGAGGCGCCGTGTGGGACCGCCCGCGATACTGCATCCGCTGCGTGCAACGGCGCTGCTTAATATGGCAGCCGACAAGCCGCAACTGCTCGATATTCTGACGGAATTATTACATGACAAGTATGAGGACATCACCGTCGATGCGCTGGGGCGGGATCGTTTCGCGAACGTGGAATCGAAGTTTATCGATCTGCTTCGGAGTATCGATCCTACCGATGAGTGGTACCTGATGGAGCGCCTGGATCATCTGACGATCAGGAAGGATGAATCCTACTACAATTATATTGGAAGATTACTGAGTAGGGCCGCTAAAACCCAGGAGCTTGTTCGTGTAAAACTGGCTGATCGTCTGGACAATACTCTGGATCTTCATATTGAAATAGAAGACTCTCTGCGCGATGCGGATTTCTTCAGGGTGATATTTCAGGCATTGTTTATTCCCTCCGGCGCAGGATACGATCCCGGGTGCGACCACCCGATAACTCCGCCGCTCAACGGCGCCCAGCGTCTTTACCAGCTCTTTAAAAACGCCGTACTTCTCTCCATGATCCGGGAAAAACATCTTGCGATCGAAGATCCTGCGGCAAGAAGGCTATTCGAAGCGCTTGCCTTGGCCAGTATGCATGAAGCGCAACGTATTACGCTGCACATTATGGCGTATCATGAAACAGGGATTGAACGACAGCGATCTTTACTGATGGAGGTTCTGAACTACGCTCAGGGAGGAGGAATGATGCGAATAACTTCCCCAAGCAGCGAGTCACCCCTGGACGGACTCTTTATGCGGCAGTTTGATCATGTGGATTCGAGGACGCGGGATATACACCTAGATAAACTATACCAAGATAAAGACTTAATGCTACAGGCCGCACTGGGTTTCGTGGTAATATTCCTGAATTTTATAAATTCGCCCGATTACTGGATTCACGGGATAAGCGACCGGGGCATTGCAGTCGCCGAAAATTGAATAGAAGTTCCGAAGGAAAAAAATGCATATTGTAATCACGGGCGGTGCTGGATTCTTCGGCAGTTACTAATGCGATAGTCTTCTGGAAATGGGGCATGAAATTACCTGTCTGGATAATCTTCTGACGGGAAGCGTGGATAATATTTCTCACTTCATCGGTAACGAGCGCTTCCGTTTCTACAAGCACGATGTCACGGAATTCATATATATCAGCTCGGAAGTGGATGCTGTGATGCATTTTGCATCGCCTGCAAGCCCGCGGGATTATCTCGAACTTCCGATTCAGACATTGAAGGTCGGCGCCATGGGGACTCATAAATCCATCGGTTTGGCAAAGCATAAAAAAAACCCGCTTTCTGATGGCGAGCACGTCTGAAACCTACGGGGATCCATTGGTCACTCCGCAGCCGGAATCCTATTGGGACAATGGGAATCCAATTGGTTTGCGGGGAGTTTATGACGAGGCAAAGCGTTTCGCGGAAGCGCTTGTTACGGCTTACCATCGCCATCATGCTGTAGATACCCGAATCACACGCATTTTCAACATCTACGGTCCCAGAATGTGCCCCCTCGATGGAAGGGTTGTATCCAAATTCATTATTCAGGGGTTGAAAGGGGAATCCTTGACGGTTTATGGATCGGGAGAGCAAACAAGGAGTTTCTGTTATGTGGAGGATGAAATTGACGGCTTAAACCGACTTCTGATGGCACCCGATACCGAGGCTGTTCATCTGCCGGTGAATATCGGAAATCCTGACGAAATGACAGTGCTGAAGATTGCCCGGAAAATCATCGAGCTGACAGGTTCTTCGAGTAATATTGTATTTAAAGAACTTCCAGCGGATGATCCTAGAATCCGTCGGCCCGATATCAAAAAAGCGAAAAAGCTTTTAAATTGGACTCCTAAAACCAGGCTGGAGGACGGCCTTCGACGCAGCATTCCCTATTTCAGGACATATCTGGACCGTTAGATAGGACGGGGAGGCAAAGTTTGCAGCTCAGTGAAAACGATGAAAGATGTTTTTAACCGTTTTTATAACTCGATTCCTTCATGGATACCATTGTTTCGAACGGCTTGGAGGTTCTGGATTCATAATCCAGTATCGTTTCAATCAACTTGTCGGGATTGCCGTCAAAAAAGCGGACCAGCAGGTCATTAACCTGGTTCCTGGTCGCCTGACGTTTGGAGAAGAGAGGGCGGTACAGGTACGATCGACCGATTCTTTTTCGGACTAAAGCTCCTTTTTTCTCAAGAATCTGCATTAAAGTCAGGATGGTAGTGTAAGCGGTCGGTTTTTTCTTTGAAATGACATCGCAAACATCCCGTACGGTTGCACTGCCGCGTTCCCAGATAACCTTCATTATGAAAAGTTCCTGCCGCGTGAGAATGTAAGAATCAAGGTCTTTTTTCATTCCGACTCCAACTAAGGTATCAGCCAAACCGAATGCTTAATGCTATAGATTGCCGTTATCCTCAAAAGTTTCATAAAAAAATTCCGGATTCACTCGGGAGACAGGCGGATTGACACTACGGTTTTTTATGATTGAGAAGAGGGGAAGACAGCCACTTTTAAGGCGGAGCTTCCTGAAAAGGAAGTGTTCCACCGTAGCGTTGCTGCATTCAAACTGGAAGGTACGGCAGTAACGGAAATGATTTGGGGATCGCTGAACAAATCAGGATGCGCGTAATCGGCGAATGCAGTGGAGTGGACTGATTTTTCTCGCCAAAATACCGGTAAAATCGCCCGTCTTAACCCCCCGGCTCCGGTTTTTCCTCCCGGTCGCTCCGTGATCGCATCTGAACCTGAAAGTAACTTGTGTTCTGGCGGATTATCCGGTTTAAAGTATCGACAGTTTGCGCTTTGAGAGGGATCATCGCCCCGCGGCCAAGTAACGCATTGATCTGTTCCAATGTACTGTTTTCCGGCTTTTGAGCCTTGATTTCCTTCACGATCAGATCCCGGCACCTGCTCAGAACCAGTCGGAAGTATTCGATTCCCTCCAGGATTATGCCGTTGATCTGGTTAGCGGGGCTGGAAGTCTGTCGGATCGAACAGGGATTGAAATTGCAATAACAGCGGGGATACCGTTCCAGAATCCGGGATACCGGTAAAAAGCATTGGTTGCGTTGTATCCATCGTGCCAGAATATTAACGCGGTTCAGATAGCTCTTGTCTGTATACTTAAGGTCGGAAAGCAGTTCCAGGTTACGAAGAGCCACCGGATCCACTTTCGACTCCTCTTTTTTTACATTGCGAATCGCATTCCGCATTTCTTCATGGAGAGACGTGTAGTGGGAAATATAATTCTTTTTGAATGCGAGAAAGCTCTCATCAAAACGATGGCGAGTCCCGGCTTCCAGGAAGGGATAAGGGTCCTTGATGGATTGAATCAGGGATTTGCATGTCCTGTCGGATTCTTCTATGCCCAGAGGAAATGCTCCCATCAGATATTCCCGGGCGTGATAGAAGGCCGGCAGCCATAATGTAAAGCCTTGCAGGTTGTCCAGTGATTGTTTCCATTTGTTCAGGCGGATTTTTTCGTCTGAGAAAACGTTGCGCAGTTGATCGCATGTCTCATTCAGGTTGTAGGTTCCCGTCTGAAGACCGACAAATACGGGCTTTAATCTGGACAGGTAATTTTCAACAAATTTGATTTCACGCCAGATGCGCGTTGTCCTGAAATCTTCCGGAAATTCGGGGATCTGTTTGGAAATCCTTTCCACTGAATACCGCCACCAATCGATAAGATGTTCCCGCGAATTCTCCATCGTGTTGTTTTTATGATCCGCCATTTCTATAAATATTGAGATCCAGTCGACGCCCCGGCTGTTCTTTGCTGTTTTGACCGGATGACTTTTGTTCGGTTTTTCTGTGCTCATTTCCAATCCATAAAAGGAAATCGATATGTCGAGCCGGCTCAAGATTGACGCGGGTTAAGCCGCATTTACCATGTCGCGCCGAATCCGGGCTTCCACGGCATTCCGATGGATGGTGGAACATCAATCCCAGGATAACGCTTCCGCAACATACCGTTCAGGCCTGAATGGGGCAAAAATAAGGGGCTCAAAAGGCGCACTCGATCAACCCGGAGGCTCTTCCTCGTTATCGGCTTTCCATATCATTTCTTTAGAATGGCGTACGCAGGCAGGCTAGTCGAGGTCCTGGTAACTTTGCGATTCCCATTCCGTGTCGTCGGATGGGGACGCGTAGTAGTTTGCCGGCATGTCGTCATACATCTGGTCGGATCCTCCCCCTTCCGCTCCGTTCGAAGGATCTGCATAGATGCTTGTAGGGCTGCTGCTTCCCATGGATCTCTCGTAATTATTCCCATAACAATAAATCGTCGGTTCCGAGCCCTTGATGAAATATTCTTTTTCCCTCTGCAGGCAGCGTTCGGTAGCGAGCATGCCCGTGGACGGATCTATTTCCACCTTGACTATTCCCACGGGAATGGTGAAGTCCTTTCCGCTCAAAGGCCGCAAGGAAACAGCCTGTTTCATAAAATCAGCCCATATGGGGAGAGCGGATCTGGATCCGGCCAGGTTTAATTCGCGGTTGTCGTCGAAGCCTACCCACACGATACATAAAAGATCGGGAGTATAACCGGCAAACCAACCGTCGCGGGATGTGCCGGTTTTCCCGGCTGCCGGAAGGGTAAATCCCCGGCTTCGCACGCCGGCACCTGTGCCGTTGTTGATCACCGATTGAAGAAGGGATGTGATAAGAAAAGATATTTCATGTGTCAGGACCCTTTTAGGATTGGCTTGGTTTACGAACACACGATCGGCATTGTCGTCGTAGATTTCCAGGATGGATGTCAGTTCGGAAAGCAGACCTTCATTGGCGAAAGCCGTGTAAGCACGCGCCATTTCCAACAGCGTGGTTTCAAAGCTGCCGATAGCCATAGCCGGATAGGGCTGTACCTGTTCGCCCAGCCCCAAACGATGAGCGACCTCCACAATTTTTTCGAATCCGACCATTTCGGCATACTTGATGGTTGCCACATTCAACGATCGGGTAATCGCCTGCCTCATCGTTACCTGTCCAAGATAGTTCTCGTTGAAATTCTTGGGTGTGTATTCGAGGTTTTCGAAAGTAAATGGTGTCGGTTGGTCGACTACAGCCGAAACCGGAGTAAGCGGATCAAGGCTGCTGTAGGCGGTTTCCAGCGCGGCAGTATACACAAAAGGCTTGAAGATGCTTCCCGGCTGTCGTTGGGCTGCTATGATTCTGTTGTATTGGCTGGTGCCGTAATCCCGTCCCCCGACCATGGCGAGAATGTGTCCGTTGCGGGGATCAACGGCGATTAAACTCGCCTGAACCGTCCCGGGGGGAATCGGCTCCTCTAGTTCCGAAAAGTATTTGTCCAGATCTTCAATCCCCGCCCTTATGGCTTTAAATGCAGCTTCCTGCAGATCCGAATCCAGGGTTGTATAGACCTTGAATTTTGATCGTGCAAGGTTTTCATCGCCGTATTTATCCACCACCTGTTCCTGGATGTAATCGACGAAATAGGGTGCATCGGAAGAATTCAGAACAGCCGACGGCTGGACGACTACCGGTTTGGCTTTCGTCTCGTCCCGTACGCTGGGAGTAATCATCCTGTATTCGGCCATTAAATCCAAAACCCTGTCGCGGCGTGCCTTTGCGCGATCTTTATATCGAAGGGGCGCGTGCCGGTTCGGGGCGGGAATGATCCCGGCAAGAGTTGCGGCTTCTTCGAGATTTAATTCCTGGACGCTCTTGTCGAAGAAGGCATCGGCCGCCTGCCCGAATCCTACTATGCTGAAGGAGCCCATCTGGCCGAGATAGACTTCATTGCTGTAAAGCTCGAAGATTTCTTCTTTCGAGAGTCTCTGTTCCAGGAGGATGGACATGTAGGCATCGGCGAACTTGCGCCTCCAGGTGCGTTCCGGGGTCAGGAAATAATTTTTAACAAACTGTTGGGTCAGTGTACTGGCTCCCTGAATAGTGTCTCCGGCGCGAATATCCACAATTAAAGCCTGCAGAATTCGAATGGGATCGATTCCTTTGTGGCTGAAGAATCTTCGATCCTCCGCGGCTACAACGGCGTTGATTAACACTTCAGGAATATCGTCATAAGCCACGTAACGTCGCTTTTCACGGTTTTCGTCGATTGCATTACTGAGCATTCCCGGCTTCAGTGAAAATCTTTCGATTTCCTCCCAATTCGACCGGTCCGTTATGGAGCGAATGGTGTCGCCTTCCCAGAAGATCTCTACGAGCCGGTCCGAATCCACCGGCACGGAAGGATCGTTGTATATCAACAACTGGCTGTCCGTCTCTTCCCGGTAATAGGAAATCCCCTGCATTCTCAAAGGGTGGCTGTCCGTCTCTTCCCCGTCGTAATCGGAAATCCCCTGCATTCTCAAAGGGTGGCTGTCCGTCTCTTCCCCGTCGTAATCGGAAATCCCCTGTATCCCGGTATCTTCCACATAGCCCAGGCGGCGAAGTCTGCTTTCCAGTTCCGAAGAACTTATCTGCTTTCCGGAGTAGACAACGGCTGGGGCAGCGTAAAACTTTGTAGCTGCAAGACTTAAGCGTTTCCCAAGTTTTGCTTCTATCGCGGCGTCGAAAATATAGTAATAGCGTATCAGGAATGTGGCGATGGCTATCGTAGGCAACAGGGACAATACGAGGGCTATTCTAATCCATTTCCAGCGAAAGAATTTTCCAAGCTTCTGGTGATTGCGCTTTGGGGATTTTGATGGGGGCATGGATTTCCGGCACTCCAAAAGGATCATCATTATAACATATATCGGCAGAACCCTATTTTTTGATAGTCCCGGTTTCTTCTACCTCATAGCCTCCCAATCCCAGAACCTGTTCTATAAACCGCTGAGATCGGATGATTTCGAGCAGCAGCTCCATGCGTTCGTCATGAAGAAAACTTTCGGGAATCACTAGGTCATAGCGTTCCCGTGAAATAGGAATAAAGTCGAGATCCAGGGCTTTGGCGGAAGCAAGGATTCCCAGTCCGACGTCGGCGCGGCCAGATGCGACCGCCATGGCAATGCTCATGTGTGTATATTCTTCGCTCCTGTATCCCGGAATGGATTTGGGATCAATCCCGGCTTTCTGCAACTCGTAATCAAGAAGGATGCGTGTTCCGGAGCCGGCTTGGCGGTTGATAAATTCTATTTCGGAACGGGCCAGGTCCTCGATTCCACGCACGTTTTTCGGATTGCCTTTGGCAATCATGAAGCCCTGCCAGCGGTGTACGAGTGTCAAAAGGATCACCGGAGCCCGGGTTATTAGTCTCTGGATGTAGGATCGGTTGTAGTCTCCGGTTTCCGTGTCGAGCAGATGCGAGCCGGCGAGATGGGCGATTCCTTTTTCGATGGCAATAAGGCCTCCCATACTGCCTATATTGCTCGACGATATTGTAATTCTGCCTTCGGATTTTTCTTTGACGGCGCTTGCCAGAAGGTCGATCGTGAGGTCGTGGGAGCCGATAACTAAAAGCCTGTTCTGTAATTGTCGTTTCGGAGTGAGAAGCTCCACCGTTGCTTTCTCGTTCTCGGAGTAACCGCTTATCTCCGGTGCGATTCGAAGGATGCCGTCCGCCCTGACAAGAGAAGTCATCATGCCGGCTCCGCCGGAGAGCGGTATCGCGACAGCCCTATCGCCTACCTTCCCCAGAATAACCCGGACATGCTCCTCGAGTCCGGGTTTAGATGGGAGTTTGCGTCCCAGAAAAGCTTCGACCGTTTCGTGTTCCGGCGCCTTCATGCCCTGCATCTGAAAGAGCAGCGGGCGTACGAATTCCCGGAAAGATATTACCGCGGAAACCGGGTATCCCGGGATACCTACGACAGGCCTGTCCTTAATCGCAGCCAGCAATGTCGGTTTGCCGGGCATGACGGTGATTCCATGGACGAGCAGTTCGCCTAGTTCGGCGAGTACGTTTGGGGTGAAGTCTTCCGTTCCGGCTGAAGATCCTGCTATGGTCAGAATGAGATCGTAGCCTTTTTCCAGTCCTGAAACGATTGCATTTCTGATTTTTCCGGGATCGTCAGGAACTACATCCATAAGAACGCTTTCCGCCCCGCACTCCGAGACCATCGATGACAGAACCTGTCCGTTGATTTCGAGGATGACGCCGGGTTTTATCGGGTCCTCAGCCTCCTCTGGCGGGAGTATTTCATCTCCGCTCGGGATTATAAGCACTTGGGGTTTTCGAAAAACGCGGACCGAAAGGATGCCTGCAGCCAATAAAGCTCCCTGATCGTATGCCCGTATTTTATGGTATGCAGGAAGGAGGATTTCCCCCCTGACAATGTCTTCTCCGGTCTTTCGAACGTTCTGCCAGGGGTAGACGGATTCACGAATTTCGCACCGGTCTCCGGAAACTTCGATTTTTTCTATCATGACAACGGCGTCGGTGCCGTCCGGCAACGGATCTCCCGTATCTACCTGGATCGCCTCGGAACCTGTGGAAAGAAATACCGGCGTTTCTGGAAAGGCGGAAAATGTGGCCGCCGCCCGGACGGCCATTCCGTCTACGGCAGCGGCATTGTAGGCTGGGACCGAGCGCATTGCATGGACCGGCGCTACCAGAAGGCGACCCAGCGCTTGCCTTACCGGGATGGTTTCCGTCTCCATACGGCAGTTTCCAAAGCGGGAAAAAAAGATGTCCTGGGCTTCATGGAGTGGTTTTAGATTGCGATAGGTTTGTCTTTTGCGTTTCATTGAAATCCGAATTGCCTGCAGTAATTAGAAATTAAGGATTGAAGATTCAAAATTAAACAGTTGGATTGTTCTGTCGAATATAAACTCCGGATCCCTGCTTTAATTATAGTATGTCGGCATGGCTACCACCGCACGGCCTGAACTTTGTCTCCCTTGGAAAAACCTTCGATTGTCATCGGAATAACAAGGATCCCGTTCGCCTGCACCATGGTGGACAGCATACCGGACTTTCCGTAGATCGGATGCGCTTCGCACTTTCCATCCGGTTTCTCTTCAATTCCGATCCGAACATATTCCTCCAAACCGATCGTGGAGTGAATAGAAGCCGTCAATGTCACATCGACTCGATGCCCCGGAGGGCCTTTTCCCAGGTCCGCTCCCTGGAGAAAGCGCAGGAAGGGCAAAAGGAAAACCTGCGCTACAATTAATGCGGAGACCGGATGCCCGGGCAGCCCGAAAATTGCTTTTCCTTTACTGTTCGCCAGCAGCGTCGGCTTGCCGGGACGGATGGCGATTCCGTGCGCCAGTATTTCCGTATCGTGAAGGTTGGAAACCGCCCCTTTCATCAAATCCCTTGTACCCACGGAGCTGCCGCCGGATATTGCCGTAACATCGGATTGCGACAGGGCCGTCTCAAGGGCTTCCTGCAGCATTTCCGCATCATCCGGAACGATATCGAAAAGGATTGGTTCCGCACCAGCTTCACGAACCAGTGCTGCCAGGGCGTGGCCGTTTGCATCCCGAATCTGGCCGGGCAGGGGTTTCCGCTCTATTGATACAACCTCGTCGCCGGAGGAAAGAATCGCCACCTTCGGTCTTCGGTATACGGATACTTCAGGAAATCCCGTTGCCGCGAGATATCCGATGTCCTGGAACCGCAGCCGCATGCCCGCCGGAAGCAGCAGTTCCCCCGATTTTGAATCTTCCCCCTTATCAATGACGTTGGTCCGTAGGGTAACCGGCCGCGTAATTTCTACGCTGTTTGCTTCCGCCCGATTGGTATATTCAACCATTACGACGGCATCCGCGCCTTGGGGGAGGAACCCTCCAGTCGGAATCGGGGCCGCCTGACCAGGCCTCAGAGTGTATCCCGGTAACGTTCCCATCGGAACCGGTTCGGCAACTTCCAGCAATGCCGGAATGGAATCCGAGGCGCCGAATGTATCTTCCGCCTTTACGGCATATCCGTCTACCGTGGAACGCGCCTGTTCTGGCAAATCTTCAAATGCGATGACATCTTCAGAGAGGATACGTGAGAGGGACGCATCGAGTGGCATCTTCTCGGAAGAAAGCCTGGGAAAGTGTACCAGCAGTTCCGAGAATTGATCAGCCGTGATCACATGAAAAAATTCCGTCAATGTCATCCTCTCCATTTTTCTGTCTAATAGGTGCACAATCAGGCAATTTCAGGCAGGCAGAACGAGGTTTCGAATCGTTCGGCACAACGTATGCAATTCCATTCGATATTCAGCTTTGTGCATTTAATGTCTTTTTCGGTTCCCCATGCCATGTTCCACATGCCTCCGCATTCCGGGCATGCAGGCGGGAGAACATACCTTATTTCAAGAGGGCGGTTCCGGTAATTGGGGTGGGGAATACTGATTTTCCGGATCCTGAGGTCCGCTATGTGAGCCTCTCTCAATTCCACGAGAAGGGACCGGAAAAACTTCAGGGAATCCGCGGCTTTTTTTGCGGCTAATTTGCATCCGGCCGACGTGTGCATGTTTAACGGCAAGCATGCGGCATAGGTCAGCTCCTTACTGAGATACCCGAATACGGAAGCCCTGAGCGGGCGCCGGCGAAGGGTCGATTTTGTAAAAAAACTCGCGACTCCCAAGGCGCCGAATTTGGATAAAAAATCGGCATCGTGCAGAACGGCGGCAATGCGATTTTTCCGGATTTTTTCGTTGTAGAGAGCCCTCAAACCGGAAAGCACTTTCCCGATTTCGCTTTTCTTCATTCCAAATTTGGGAAGCAGGCGCTCGGCAATCAGTGCAGATTCCTCCTCTTCTATCGTTTCGTCCCTGTGATACCTTCCGCCGGTAAATTTCCCAATGTCGTGAAACAGCGCCGCTACTATGGGAATGTAGGGATCGAGACCTTCCTCCTGTGCCAGGCGATATGCGATAGAGGTGACATGCATGGTATGCTCCCAGAGGAAGCTTTCGGAATCCCCCTCATGCCCTTCGAGGGCGTTTTCCGAATCCTGGATGACCTTACGGACCTTTTCTATCAGACCAGGGAAGCGGGATTCAATCACTTGGACGCAATTCATTTTTTGGGCAGCCATAAACGCGGAATTATCCCGCGTTGTAGCAGGAACCGTCAAGACGATATTCAATAAATGGTGTTAGGCTGGAATTTCACTCATTGACAACCTTCTTGCTCTTGCCTGGAGATCCTGCCGTAAATTAGTGAAATCCTAGATTGGCAACATTTAGGGAATATCCCGAACGGGAAACCTCCATAGGTTTTTCTGGAAAAGGGACCATGTTCCGATTATAGTGAAGGGCGGCGATATTCGCTTCGAATGGTTGCGAGCGGATAGATCGAATACGGTACCAAATTAAACCATA
Source organism: Acidobacteria bacterium UBA6911 (assembly GCA_002451015.1). Taxonomy (GTDB): domain Bacteria; phylum Acidobacteriota; class UBA6911; order UBA6911; family UBA6911; genus UBA6911. Next base: position 3,603 of record DKBB01000081.1, on the reverse strand, counting down.
GTTCAATAGAAAATATATCAGTAATACTCAGGCGAGGGATTGCCAATGGCTAGAATATTAAGAATCAATATGTCAGAGTTGAGGGCATCAACCGAGGATGTACCGGAATCCTACCGGAAATTCGGTGGGCGCGGATTAACGTCCTGCATTGTGGGGAGTGAAGTACCTCCGACCTGCGATCCTCTTGGAGAGGACAACAAGCTTGTGTTCGCTCCGGGGATCCTGGGAGGAACGACGGTTCCGTGCAGCGGAAGGCTTTCGGTCGGTGCAAAAAGCCCCATGACGAAAGGAATAAAGGAGGCCAATACCGGCGGTGCGATGGGCCAGAAACTGGCCAGGCTGGGATACAAAGCGATTATTTTTGAAGGAAAGGCTAAGGAACCGACTTCTTTGAAAATAGACAAGAACGGGGTGTCCTTTTCCTCTGCCTCTTCCTATACCGGGATCGGCAGTTACGAAATATTAGAGAAGTTGAAAAGCCAGTACGGCGACAAAATGTGCGCCGCTTGGACAGGCCCGGCTGGCGATATGGGATTGGAAGCAGCTTCCATAATCTTTACGACGCCCGATCTGCATCTGAGGGTAGCCGCGCGCGGGGGGCTGGGTGCGGTCATGGGTTCGAAGAACCTGAAAACATTTGTCGTAGACGATCCGGATTCCAACTTCGTGGAAGTCCAGGACAAGGATACGCTGAAGGAAAATGTAAAGGTCATAACCAAATATGTATTGAATGATCATTTCGCGCAGGGATTGAGAAAACTCGGCACGCCGCAGATCGTAATGATCACCCAGACCGCCGGTGCTCTGCCTACCAAGAACTACTCGGCCGGTCAGTTCGAAAAAGCGGAACAGATCTCGGGCGAGTATATGGAGGAGCTGCTCAAAAACCGTCCCAACGGGGAATCCGTGCACCGTTGCATGGAGGGCTGTATTATCAGCTGTTCCAATGTATATACGGACGATAAGGGGGAATTGATCGTTTCGGGGATTGAGTACGAAACCATCGCCCTGATCGGGTCCAACTGTCTTATTGGCGATCTCGATACGGTTGCCCGAATCAACCGCGTTTGCAACGATGTGGGCGTCGATACCATGGACATCGGCGGCGCGCTGGCAGTAGCGATGGAAGCTGGATTGATTCCATGGGGCGACGGGGATGCCGCCCTGAAACTAGTGGGAGAAATTGCGCAGGGTACGAAAAACGGACGTATGATCGGAGGCGGTGTCAAAGTCACCGGCGAGAAACTCGGTGTCAAGCGCATTCCGCACGTAAAAGGGCAGTGCCTGTCCGGATACGATCCCAGGATTCTAAAGGGAACCGGTGTTACCTTCGCCACATCTCCCCAGGGCGCGGACCATACGGCCGGGATAGTTCTGCCCGGGCCGCATGATCCGAAATATAACCCCGTGGCTTCAACCGGCCAGGCTGTCAAATCCCAGTTTATGCAATCCTGGATGGCCGCCGTCGATACCCTGGGCTTGTGCATGATGATCGGAATGCCAATCATGGAGGCTGGGCCGGGACTGGATCAGAACCTTATCAAATGTGTGTCGGCCGTAACGGGAGAGTCGCTTGGAGAAAAATATCTTACCGAATTAGGCAATTCGGTTCTTGAAATTGAAAGACGATTCAACACTGCGGCGGGATTCACCAATAAGGACGACCGGTTGCCGCAATTCTTTTACGAGGAGAGTAACGCTCCGGGTGCGCCCGTTTTCGACGTGCCCGAAGAAGAAATCGACAGTGTCCACAATTATTAATGTCCGCATTTAACCGGGTCGGGATCTTCCTGTAGTCCCGATCCGGATTCCCTTGTGTAGAAATAAGCTTCCAAGAATACAAATCCTCTTTCCTATAAAACTGTGCAATGTACAAGGAAGCGCTTGCCGGCGTTGTTCCCATGGATCAATCCACGATTCTTCCGCCGTCCATTCGTAGTATGCTTCCCCCCAATGATGCAATGAAGTGCTTGTCGTGTGTCGCTACGATCACAGTGGTTCCCCTGTCCCTGTTGGCTTTCTGCAGCAAATCGACCAGGACCGGGCGATAGGCGTCATCCAGCGAATTTGTAGGCTCGTCCAGCAGCAGGATCGGGGTTTCCAGCACCAGCGCCCGGGCAAGCACGACCCGCTGCGCTTCACCGCCGGATAACTTGCGCGCGTGTTTTTCGATCACCGAAGGCAACCGCATTTCCTTTTCGATCGATTTCAGCCGGCGACCGATTTCCCCGGCGTTGTGGCCGTGCGCTTTCAGCCCGTATGCCAGGTTGTTCCGGACGGAGGTTGAGAATAGGACCGGCTTCTGATGTACCAGGGTTACCGTGTGACGCAATTTAAGATCGGGATCGGAGGAACATTTAATCCCATCGAGTTGGACGACGCCGCCGGTCGGAACCTGCAGCAGGGCCAGGATGGTGAGAAGAGTGGTTTTCCCGGAACCGTTCGGTCCGGTGAAAAGGCATATCTGTCCTGCCGGGACATCAAGGCGGGGAATATCCAGGACGACTTTTTCGTCATATGCATGCGTCAGGGACCGGATGCGGTATGCAGGTTCTACACCCATACGGATCTTCTCCCAAGCCGGCGAATGACGAAATTGACGATAAAGGCGACGCAGAGCAAGATGATTCCCAGCGCCAGTCCCAGGGCGAATTCGCCCTGGCTTGTCTGCAGGGAAATGGCTGTGGTAATGGTTCGCGTATAGCCTAGAATATTCCCCCCGAGGATAAGGGAAATCCCGATTTCTCCTATTACGCGCCCGAAAGCGGTGATGCACGCTACGAGCAGCGCCGATTGCGCTTCCGCTGCAATCGTAAGAGTGATACGCAGCCGGCCGGCTCCCAGTGTGAGCGCTGTTTCACGGACGACGGGATTGACGACTGAAACCGAACTGCAGGCCAGGGAAGCTACCAGGGGGATGATTAGCACCGTTTGTCCGATAATAATGGCAGCGGGTGAAAATAGCAGATGGAACCGTCCCAGAGGTCCCTGGCTCATTATCATGGTATAGACAAAAAGACCTACGACGACGGTGGGAACGGAAAGAAGGGTATTGAGAAGATCCTCGATAAACCTTTTGAAGCGCCAGCGGGATGTTGACAGCGCTATCCCCGCCGGAATGCCTATCAGAGATGCGATGACGGTACTGCTGATCGAGTATCGAAGCGATGCCCAAACAATTGTTCCCAGATCCGCGTCTGCGGAAAGGATCAGCCTCAGGGCTTCAGTCAGAGATTGTCCCAGGTCGCTCAAAATACTACTTCCCGCTGTCGTAAGATGGTTTGAATAACTGATGCCCGCCTGCCCTGTAGGCTTCGATCAGCTTCTGCCCTTCGGGCGAACAGAGCCAGTCCGTCAATCGTCGCGACAGGTCCGCTTTGACCTTGGGGTATCGTTCGGGATTGACCTGCAGAACCGAGTAATAATTCAACAAGCCGGGATCGCCCTCAACCAGAATTCTCAGACTCAGCTGATCGGCGCGTGAGAGGTAAGTGCTGCGATCGCAAATCGTATAGGCGTTCTTTTCGTTGGCCATGGTCAGAACGGCACCCATCCCCTGGCCGATTTCCATGTACCAGGATCCGGAGGGCTTTATGCCATTTT